>JANOFY010000610.1:0-25053 GCA_031413895.1 Planctomycetota bacterium
GTCGAGCTCGGCGCCGACGTCCGCTGGGTGTCGTGCAACATCTTCTCGACCCAGGACAGCGCCGCCGCAGCGATCGCCGTGGGCCGGCCCGAGTGGAGCGGCACGGTCGACAACCCGCGCGGCACGCCGGTGTTCGCCTGGAAGGGCGAGACGCTCGAGGAGTACTGGTGGTGCACCGAGCGCGCGCTCGTGTGGCCGAACGGCCCGAATGGTATGGGGCCGAACATGTTGCTCGACGACGGCGGCGACGCGACGCTCGCCGTGCACAAGGGCGTCGAGTTCGAGAAGAAGGGCGCCGTTCCGGATCCGAAGTCAGCCGACTCGGAGGAGATGACGATCGTCCTCGAGCTCCTGACGAAAGCGCTGAAGTCCGATCCCAAGCGCTGGACGAACATGGCGAAGCAGATCCGCGGCGTCTCGGAAGAGACGACGACCGGCGTGCACCGCCTGTACCAGATGATGCAGCAGGGGACGCTGCTCTTCCCCGCGATCAACGTCAACGACTCGGTCACGAAGTCGAAGTTCGACAACCTGTACGGATGCCGGCACTCGCTCGTCGACGGCATCATGCGCGCGACGGACGTCATGCTCTCCGGCAAGGTCGCGATGCTGTTCGGTTACGGCGATGTCGGCAAGGGCTGCGCGCAGTCACTGCGCGGCCAAGGCGCGCGCGTCGTGATCGCCGAGATCGATCCGATCTGCGCACTACAAGCGGCGATGGAGGGCTACCAGGTCACGACGCTCGAGGAGATGGTCGACAAGGCCGACCTCTTCATCACCGCGACCGGCAACAAGTCGATCATCCGGCCCGAGCACATGGCGCGCATGAAGCACAACGCGATCGTGGGCAACATCGGCCACTTCGACAACGAGATCGACATGGCCGGGCTCGCGAAGCACCCCGGCATCCAGCGCATCAACATCAAGCCGCAGGTCGACGAGTGGAAGTTCCCGGACGGGCACTCGGTGATCCTGCTCGCCGAAGGGCGGCTCCTGAACCTGGGTTGCGCCACCGGTCACCCGAGCTTCGTGATGAGCGCCAGCTTCACGAACCAGGTGATGGCGCAGATCGAGCTCTACGCCAATCACTCGCTGTACGAGAAGAAGGTGTACACGCTTCCGAAGCACCTCGACGAGCGTGTCGCGCGGCTGCACCTGAAGCAGCTCGGCGTGAAACTCACGACGCTTTCGAAGGAGCAGTCCGAGTACTTGGGCGTGCCGGTCGACGGTCCCTTCAAGCCCGACCACTATCGCTACTAATCGATCGAGTCGCGCGCTGTCGGCATGTCCGCGATGACCGCAGCCATCCCCGTCGGGCGTCTTGCTCCCAGCCCGACGGGGTATCTCCATCTCGGCCACGCGCGATCGTTCCTGCTCGCGTGGTGGGACGTTCGCTCGCGCGGCGGCCGCATCGTGCTGCGGATCGAGGACCTCGACCGCGAGCGCGTGAAGCCGGGCCTCGTCGACCAGCTGCTCCGCGACCTCGAGTGGCTGGGCTTGGATTGGGACGGCCCCGTGTGGATTCAGTCGGCGGACACGAGCGCTTTCGACGATGCGCTCGCACGCCTCACGGCGCGCGGCCTCGCGTACCCGTGCGTCTGCACGCGCAAAGAGATCGAAGCGGCGCAGACCGCGCCGCACGCCAGCGATCCAAGCTCGCGCTATCCAGGCACGTGTCGCGGCCGCTTCGCATCGCTCGACGAAGCGGAGCGGATCTCGGGCAGGCCGGCTGCGATGCGGCTCGTCGTCGAGCCGGGAGCCGTCGAGCTCGACGACGCGTTCGTCGGGCGCTTCCGCTGCGACGTCCAGCACGACGCCGGCGATTTCCCCGTGTCACGTCGCGCGGGTGAGCCCGCCTACCAGTTGGCCGTCGTCGTCGATGATGCTCGCGCCGGCGTGACCGACGTCGTGCGCGGCGACGATCTCCTGCCGAGCGCGGCACGGCAGCTGCTCGTGCAGCGCGCACTGGGCCTCGCGAGTCCCACCTGGCGTCACGTCCCGCTCGTCGTGGACGAGCACGGCCGGCGCTTCGCCAAGCGCAGCGACGATCTCTCGCTGGCGCGCCTCGCTGCGGCCGGAGTGGATCCTCGATCGATCGTGCGCTGGGTGGCCGAGCGCTCGGGCTTCGACGTCCGTGAGCGGTGCGCGCCCGGTGACTTGGTGCGCTCGTTCGACTGGACCCGCGTGCCCCGGACTCCGGTCGTGTGCGGCGCGGCCGAACTCGTCGGACTCACTGGGGCAGGTTGATTTCGCGGCCCCTGCCGCAGGCTCGGTTCGATTCCGGGCGGTCGGCTATGCTGTGCCCCCCGCGTCGACAGTCTTCGCAACCGCCAGCGCGGCCCGCACCGGAATCTCAGCGGACATGTTCGAAAGCTCGCATAGCTACGAGGTGCTCGCGTTCCTCGGTTCGGTCCTCGTGTTCGGCGTGTGGGAGAAGCTCCGACCCGCTCGGCCTGTCGACCGTTTGGTCGCGCTCAAGACCGACGTGCTCTCGTTCCTGCTCGCACTGTGCCTCAATCGCGTGTGCACGCACGCGGTCCAGTCGGTGATCTCGACCACCGTGCCCGGATTCGCGCTCGCCGCCTTGCACTCGATCCAGAGTTGGCCAAGCGTTTGGAAGGTGCTCGTCGCGCTCATCACGGTCGACTTCGTCTTGTACTGGGTTCACCGCGCGCAGCATCGCTGGATGTGGCTCTGGCGGACGCACGCTTGGCACCACTCAGCCACCGAGCTGTATTGGTTCTCCGGCTTCCGGACCAGCTTCCTGCACTCGCTCATCTACAACGTGCCGCAAGCGGCGCTGCCGATGCTCGTGTTCCAACTGACGCCGCTCGAGGCGGGCACGGCCTACGCGATCGGCGTGCTCGTGCAGTTCTGGGAGCACACGAACGTGTCGGTCGACATCGGTCCGCTCGCGCGCATCCTGGTGACGCCCAAATATCATCGCATCCATCACGCCGCCGACGAGCCGCGCGGAAAGAACCTCGCGCCGATCTTCTGCGTGTGGGATCGACTCTTCGGCACGTACGTCGATCCGGAAACCATGCCCGAAGACTTCCCGGTGGGCCTCGGCGCGCCGATCGGACGCACGGAGATGCCGCGCATGTTGCTCGGCGTCTGAGCCGCGCGCCCTGCGATCGATCGGCGGCGCGGATCTTCCTCCGCTTCCCGCAATCCGCATCTCGCTCACGGCCGAGGTCGGCGATTCGCTTTCGGCGGGTGTCGAGTCGTGGAGGATCGGCTTGCTCTGAATCGGGCCGCCGCGTCCGCGTGCTCGCCCGGGTGTAGGTTTCCGGGCCCATGTGCGGGACACGGCGCAGGCGACACGGGCCGCGGCGACGGTGGAATTCAGGAACTCCCCCGCCGCGACGATACGGGTGCCATGGATCAAGCCACAGCCTGCCCACTCACCGTCGAGAGACTCGAGTCGATCCGCGCGATGCTCGGCGCGCCGGACGTGCAACTAGCGACAGCCGAGACGCTGGATGCGCTGAGTCCCGATCCGCGCAACAAACCGCGTCTCGTCGAGTGGCTTCGCGATGGAGCGGCCCGCGGGGAGCGTCGTTTCGAGATCCGCTCGGCGCTGCGCGCGCTTGCACGAGCGATTCGCCCGCGCAGCTACCTCGAGATCGGAACGCGGCGCGGGTGGAGTCTGGCGCAGGTGCTGTGCGAGTCACCGCACGTCGACGCGTACGCGTTCGATCTGTGGATGGACGGTTACGGCGGCATCGACAATCCGGGGCCCGACTTCGTGCGCGACGAGATGAGAACCGTTGCGCCGGCGCACCGCGGTCGCCTGCAGTTCTTCTCCGGCAACAGTCACGACGCGTTGCCGGTGTTTCTACAGACCGCACCGATCGGCGACGCGGAGCTGGCAGAGATCGAACTGCTGCGAGCCGGAGAGAGCGCACCGCGCATGTTCGACCTGGTGACCGTCGACGGCGATCACACGGCGCTCGGGACGTGGTGGGATCTCACCGATGTCCTGCCGTCCATTGCCGTGGGTGGTGCACTCGTGATCGACGATCTCGTCGACTTCGCGGATGAGCGGCTCGGTCAGCGCGCGCAGAGCCGCTACGCAGGGCTGCGCCCGTCGCCCAGCGATCTCGAACCCTCTCTCCTGGCTCTCTGGACGCGGCTGAAGAACGAGATCGACAACTTCGCGTTCCTCGAATCCCTCGACTCCATCGTGCCGGTTGGAATCGCCTTGCGCATGAAGTAGGCAACGCGCGAATCAGCGGTCGATCGAGCGCGCGGGCCGAACGCCGATGCTGTTGACGCGCAATCCTGGGGAGTAGCCGGTTCGGTTGGTGGAGCGCGCGGCCGCAGCCGAGTAGTTGAAGCTGCCGCCGCGTACGACGCGCGTCGTGGAGTCCGAGACGCTCCGTTCCCCGTCGCCGTCACGCACTCCGAGCGAGTAGCTTCCCAGCCAATCGCGACACCACTCCCACACGTTCCCGTGCACGTTGTGCAGGCCGAACAGATTGGCGCGGTACGCGTCGACCGGCGCGTGTGCTGCGTAGCCGTCGTCGAAACCGTCGAGCGGCGAGCTCTCCTGCCACACGAGGCCCGCGTCCGCGACCGACGCATCCGGCAGGTTCGCGGCGCCGCGCAAGGACTCGACGGTCGAGCCGGTCCACCACGCTGTCGACGTACCGGCGCGGCACGCGTACTCCCACTGCGCTTCGGTCGGGAGCACGAGGCTCAGACGCTGCAGCACGCGCTCGCAATCGACCCAACTCACCTGCTCCACCGGGTGGATCATCGTGTGGGACTGACGCCCGAGCGGGGTGCCCGCCTCGTAGTTGCTCGGGTTGTCCCCGCTGATGCGCTGCCACTGGCGCTGCGTCATTTCGTACTTCGAGAGGAAGAACGGCGCGATCTGGATCTTCCGCACGGGCGCTTCGTTCGCGTGCGCGGCGGGATCGTACGCCTCGGCGTCCACGTTCGAAGGCTGCGCGCCCAGCGTGAACTCGCCACCGGGGATCAGTACGAAGACGAGACCGGAAGGTGTGCGCATCCGGAGTCGCTTGTCGGTCGGCGCGCGCCTGGGAACATCGCCGCTCAGGAGATGCGCGAACTCCCACAATCCCGACTGCGGATCGCGCCCGAGCGGCAGGAGTCCCGGCTGCGGGCGGAGCGCGAGTCCCGCGTACGCCGGGCACTGCTTGGGATCCGCGATCGAGGCGATCGCTTCCTTCCACGAGCGTTGCGCATCGCTCCCGGTCGTGCTGCGCTCGAGTAGCGTGCGCGCGAATTCGAGGCGCGGCTCGATGCCGAGGCCATGACCGGGCGACGAGCCGCGGATCAGCCCGTCGTCCGGATCGAGCAGCGTTTCGAGATCGGCGACGAGGCGCTCGAGTTGGTTGTGCCACCAACGATCCTCGGTGCTCGTGAACGACCACGACCTCTGGCTCGAAAGCGCTTGGTTTCCAGCCTCGAAACTTGATTCGTTGATCGAGCGGAAGGTCGTGACGGGAACCTCCGGGCCGACCACCTCGAGCGCGAAGTCGTCGGCCCACAACGTTCCGGCCCCAAACAGGGCCATTCCGAGCGTGATGCGATTGGCGCTCCTCGGAATGTCGTGGACGACCGAGTAGAGCGTCCAGTCGGTGTCGCCCGTGATCGGACGTCCGTACATGTTGTCCATCGCGAGCATGCCCATGTCGTTCTCGACGCGCATCGCAATGCCCGCTCCGTTCGTCGCGGCGCTCGTCTTGACCCAGCCCGACAGACGCAGCCTTTGTCCGCGGAAACGACTCGCGCCGATGACCTGCACGAGCATCGCTGCCTGTGCGCTGCTGTCCAGCGGCGCCGGGAGTTGGATCCGAGCGCTGGCTGGACCCGCGTGTCGAACATCGCCATCGCTCGCAACGGTCCCGCCGACGCGGCGCGCGCGGTCCTCCCAATCGACCGGGACGCCGTCCTCTGCGCTCCCCTCGTCGAATCCGGGATTGGCGATCGTCGAGCGCAGCAGGGCTGCATCCTCGAGCTTGGATCCCGCCCACGGCGACCAATTGGAACTGCGCGTGCCCTTGTATTGACCGGCGAAGCGACGGCCATCGGGCGCGAGATCGAACCACCCGTTCCCTTCCGATGCCGGGTCCTTGTACTTGAACTCGAGCCGCCGGCCTTCGACGCGGCCCTCCAGAGCGCACGCCAATGCGCCGCGCATGAAGACCCCGAAGACGCGCTCCCCGGCGGAGCGCAGGGTCAACGTTCCCAGCCCCGTCGACCAAGTTCCACCGAAGATCGCGCCCGCGGACGCGGCCGAAGTGTCGTCGCGCGCTTCCGACGCGAAAGCGCGCGCGCGCAGCTCGGAAAGCCGCGTGCGATGCCCGTCGAGCCCGTCCGCGAGCGCACGTGCACGCGCGAGCCAAGCTTCGTACGCCGGGATGCGCGACGGTTCGACCGGCCACAAGAGGTCAGCCTCGCTCGCGAGGTCTTGGAGATCCTGGATCGCCGAGAGGCGCAGCACGTCCTCGGCCTTGCGTCGCGCGAGGGTTTCGTTTTCCTTCGCGCGCGCTTCGTTCGCCACGGCGACTTCGCGCGCGGCCGCGAGCTCGACGTTCTTCTGTACTGCGTCGCGCGTTCTTGCGGCTTGAACGTACAGCACGCCAGCGAGGCCGATCAGGGCGACGAGCAACGTGGCGGCGCTGACGATCGCAAGGGCTCTGTTGCGCGCGATCCACTTGCGCAGCTCCGCGATCGCGCCCTGCGCGTGCGCGGCCACGACGCGATTCTCGAGGAACGCGCGCAGATCCTCGGCCATCGCCAAGGTGTCCGGATAGCGCGCGTTCGCGTCGCGGTGCATCGCCTTCTCCGTGATCGCGACGAGCTCCTCGGGCAGCGACGGGTCGATCTCGAGCAAGCGCTTCGGCGGCCCTTGCAGCACCATCGCGAGCACGGTGTGGCTCGAGAGCTTGGCGCCGGTCGCGACGTACGGCATCTCGCCCGACAACAGCTCGTAGAGCAGCGCCCCCACCGCGTACACATCGGAGCGTGGACCGAGCTCCGCAATGCGACCCTGCGCCTGCTCCGGCGACATGTAGCAGGGCGTGCCGACGACATCCCCGTCCATCGTGACGAGCGGCGACTCCGAAGACTCCTCGCGTTCGCGCCGCCTTTCGGTGCGGATCGATCGCGCGCCTTCGACCTCGGTGCGCAGGCGAACGTCGTGGCTGTCCTTGCGACCGACCGAGCGCGCCAGGCCCCAGTCCATGACGTACACCTCGCCGAACTCGCCCACCATGATGTTGGCGGGCTTGAGGTCGCGGTGGATGACGCCCTTCGAGTGCGCGTACGCGACGGCTTCGCAGACCTTCAGCATCACGGTGAGCGCGCGCGTTCGATTCCAGCCGTCGCGTTCCTCGCGGACGAGCGTCAGGATCTCGCGCAGTTCGCGACCCTTGACGAGCTTCATCGTGAAGTAGAGCCGACCTTCCGCGTCGATCCCGAGCTCGTGGACCGGAACGATCCCGGGGTGGTCGAGCTGGCCCGTGATCTGCGCTTCCTCGAGGAAGCGCGCGAGATAGCGCCCTTGCGCTGACGTCAAGTGATCGGGATCGCGCGAGTCGGCGTCCCCCAAGACGACCTTCATCGCGAGATCGCGTCCGAGCTCGCCGTCGTGCACGCGCAAGATCGCGCCCATGCCGCCGCGCGCGACCTCGCCCTCGACGCGGTAGCGCGTGCCGCGCACGGTCGCGCTCGCGAGTCGCCTAAGGAGCTCGCTCGAGGGACCAGAGGCGGGATGTGAATCGTCGCCTGCGGGTGTGGGCGACTTGGAGCGGACCGGTGGATCGGGTTCGGACATGGTGCGCAGCGCGGCGGATTGTTGCTGCGCCGTTCCATTCGCACAAGCAGGCGCGGCATTCGGGCCGCGGCGCCCTGTCGTCGTCTGCGGCAGGGGACGGCTTGCGTCGGGCGAGCTACTTGCCGTCGTCGGCTTCCATCGATTCGACGACCGTGATCGTGAGGCACGATCCGGCCGACGTGCGCGTGACTTCGAACACCATGTGGTCGCGCACGCGATCACGTGAATCCATCTTGTCATGCAACACGATCCGACGGCCGAACGGGTTGCCGTTGCCCGTTCGATCGACGAGACCCCACGTTCGTGAGCCTGCGACGACGGTGACGTCCTCGGGACGCGCAGCGGCGAGCGTCGACGTTTCGCTCGCGGGCCCGAACGGATTTCCTTTCGTGCGGCCTCGCACCCGTCGCGTCGTGCCTGCTGGCCTGCGCTCGCACCGCGATGGAGAGGTAGACTTCAAGCCTGTGAACATCGCGGGCCGAGAGTGCAGTCCATCGCTGTTCCACGCGGCCGCCGGGAGACCCAAGTGAGTCGATCTCGAGTCGAGCGACTGATCAGCGCCTTCACGGACGACGGCGACAAGACGTTTTTCGAGCCCGCGGACTTTCCCTGGATCGCGGAGATCGAGGCCGGGACCTCTGAGATTCGCGCGGAGCTCGATGCGCTCCTCGTGCACCGCGACCAGATCCCGAACTTCCAGGAAATCTCTGCCGACCAGGCGCGCCTGACCGAGGGCGATCAGTGGAAGACGTTCTTCCTGTACGGGTACGGGCACCGGATCGACGCCAACTGCGCGCGCTGTCCGCGGACGACCGAACTCCTCGGGCGCATTCCGAACATGAAGACGGCGATGTTCTCGATCCTCGCGCCGCGCAAGCACATCGCCGAACACCGCGGCGTCTACAAAGGCATCTTGCGGTATCACCTCGGGCTCGTAATCCCCGAACCGAACGGGCAGTGCCGCATCCGCGTGGGAAGTGACGTCCGTTCGTGGGCGATGGGAAAAAGCCTCGTCTTCGACGACAGCCATCCGCACGAAGTGTGGAACGACTCCGACGAGCACCGCGCAGTGCTCTTCGTCGACTTCGTGCGACCGCTTCCGTTTCCGCTCTCGCTGCTCAACCGCTTCGTGGTGTGGCAGATCTCGACGACGCCGTTCGTGAAGAGCGCCGTGCAAGCGGCGCGTGAGAACCGCCCGGTCGCCGAGTACTGACGCCTCCCTGGCCGTTCGGAGCGTGCCGCGCGTCGTCGGGCTCAGCGCGCTCGAAGTCTCGAGCGCTCGGCACTCTCGACGATCGCCGCGATGAGCGTCGGGTACGTGTAGCCGGCACGCGCTGCCGCGAGCGCGAATCCGGCGTCCGGCGAGAGGTCGGGATTGGCATTGACGTCGATCACGAACGGTCTTCGAGCGGCATCGATGCGCAGATCGACGCGTCCGTATCCGGAGAGTCCCAGCACGCCGAATGCAGCGCGCGCGACCTCTTCGATGCGAGCGCGCTCGGTCGGACTCAAGTCGCGCGCCGCGACGACTTTCGTCAGCGCCCAGTCACGGCTCGTTTCGATCCACTTGCCCGCGTAGGACACGATGCGCGGCATGTCGGGTGGAAACTCCGAGTAGTCGATCTCGGAGAGCGGAAGCACCTCGAGTCCCCGCGCTGTCTCGAGCAGACCGACGTTGATCTCGCGGCCGTCGATGAACTCCTCCGCCAGCGCGGGTTGAGAGTAGTGCTCGATGACGTATCGCGCTCGCGCACGAAGAGCCTGCTCGCCCCGAACGACGCTCTCGGACGCGATGCCGTGGCTCGCGTCCTCGCGCGCCGGTTTGACGATCGCGGGCAGCGGCAGCTCGCCCAGCGCCTCGTCCCCCACCGCGAGCACCACGTTGCGCGGAACCGGGATCCCGCGCGATGCGAGCAGCGCCTGCGTGATCGGCTTCTCGAGACACAGCGTCGTCGTGCGGGGTGACGAGCCGGTGTAGCGCAGGCCGCGCAGCTCGCACAGCCACGTGAACGCCGGTTCGGAGCGCGCATCGCCTCCGATGGCCTCCACCAGGTTGAACACGAGGCCGTCGGGCAACGCGATGACTTGCTTCAGCGCGGCGCGGCCGTCCGAGGGCAGCGCGCAGAGCTCGACGGCATGGCCGAGTTCACGCAGGGCGCCCGCCACCGCGTGCGCGCAGGCGACGACGCCTTGCACGGCGATCGAATCGTGCGCGTCCCCGCTCGCGAGCGCCGCATCGTCGTTGTAGACGACGGTGATGCGAGTCATTGCACGCCGAGCCGAGCACAGGCTTCGGCCACGATCGACAAGATCAAATCGTCGTACGTGCGGCCCAGTTGTTTCCACAGGAGCGCGAGATCGCTCCAGCCCGGCGCGATCCCCGGAAGCGGATTGGCCTCGATGAACTGGGGCTCGCCATCGCGTCCGGTCCGCACGTCGACGCGCGCGATGTCACGGCAACCGAGCGCGCGGTATGCGCCGAGAGCGACCGCTTCGATCGCCGCGATCTCGCGCGCCGTTTTTCGCGGCGGTACGGCGTACTCCATTTCCGACTGCCAATCGGGGTTGCGCTTGATTTCGAGCGAGTAGACGAAGTCCTCCGTGGCGACCTTCTTCGGCACGATCTCCATCGCGGCGACGACGCGCGCTCCGGCGCCGGTGCCGAGGATCGCGACCGTGAACTCCGGCCCGCTGCAAAACTCCTCGACCAGCACGGGCTCGGCGTAGTCACGCAGGAGCCTGCCGACTCGTTCTCGGAGCGCTGATTCGTTCTCGAGCTTCGAGTTGCGCCGGATCCCCATGCTCGAACCCTCGAACAGCGGCTTCCCGAACAGCGGATAGTCGAGCGACACCGAGTCCAGATCACGCGCGTTCTCGATGACCGCGAAGCGCGGCGTCGGAATGCCGAAACTCTGCGCGATCCGTTTCGCTGCGGCCTTGTCGAGCGAGAGTGCCATCGTTAACGGATCGGAGTGCGTGTATGCGATCCCAAGCATCTCGCACACCGCCGGCACGTGCGCTTCGCGCGAACGCGAACCGTGTCCCTCGGCGATGTTGAACACGAGGTCGGGGGGCGTCTCCAGCACGGAAGCGAGGAAGTTCCGGCCGCCGCCGAGCCGCTGCACTTCGTATCCGCCCGCGGTGAGCACGCGCTCGATCGCATCGACGGTCGCGGGCGAGTCGTACTCTTCGAGCGCGTCTTCGGGACCAGCGCCCTGGGTCGAGTCGAAATCAGACTTGAGGTCGTACGCGATTCCGATCTTCATCGAGACTCGAGCGGGTGGCGCGGAACTCTAGCGCCCTCCGCGCTCGCCAGCCAGCACTTCGGCTGCGTGGATGGCGGACGACTACGCGCCGGTATCACGCTCACAGGCGTGCTGTTATCCTTGGGAAATTATGGCTGGTTCCAAGAGCGACATGTACGACGTGGCGATCATCGGCGGCGGGCCCGGCGGATCGACCACCGGGGCGATGCTGCGGCGTTACGACCCGACGAAGAAAGTCCTGATCCTCGAGCGCGAGAAGTTCCCGCGCGAGCACATCGGCGAGAGCATGCTCCCGCCGATCAGCCGGGTGCTGCACGAGATGGGTGCGTGGGACAAGGTCGAGGCGGCGAACTTCGTCATCAAGCTGGGTGCGACCTACACGTGGGGCAAGACCACCGAGCCGTGGGTGTTCGGCTTCGTACCGATGGATGAGGTGCGCGACGATCCGCGGCCGGCGCCGTTCGCGGGATGGCGCTCGCGCGTCGCGTTCCAGGTCGAGCGCTCGGAGTACGACAAGATCCTGCTTGACCACGCGGCCTCGCTGGGCTGCGAGGTGCGCGAGGAGACACCGGTCGAGAAGGTGCTGCGCGAAGGCGATCGCGTCACCGGACTTCAGCTGGGCTCGGGCGAAGTCGTCAAGGCGCGCCACTACGTCGATGCCAGCGGCAATGCCGCCGTGCTGCGCAAGGCGATGGACGTCAAGATCGACGCGCCAACGCTGCTGCAGAACATCGCCTTCTGGGACTACTGGGAAAAGCCCGGTCTCAACGTGCGGACGCTCGAGCGCGCAGCCGTGCGCATCCAAATCCGCAGCATCTCGTTCGGCTGGCTGTGGTACATCGTGCTCACGAACGATCGCACCAGCGTCGGGCTGGTGTGTCCGGCCGAGTACTACAAGAAATCGGGGAAGCGCCCCGAAGAGCTCTACGCCGAGGCCTTGCGCGCCGAGCCCGGGATCTCCAAGCAGCTCGAGGGCGCAACGCCCTCGAATAATCTCAGACGCACCACGGACTGGTCCTACACCGCCGACCGCGGCTTTGGCGAAAACTGGTTCCTGTGCGGCGAAACGCTGGGCTTCGCCGATCCGATCTTGTCCGCTGGACTGGCGCTCACCCAGACCTGCGCGCGCCACTGCGCCTATGTGATCCTCGAGCTCGACCGCGGCGAGCACGATCCCGCTTGGCTCAAGGGTCATTACGACGAGCTGCAGCGCCGGCGCGTCCTGCAGCACATCCGCTTCGCCGAGTATTGGTACTCGGCTAACGGTCTGTTCTCGGCCGTGAAAGACAATACCGCGGAGATTGCGCGCCACGCCGGCTTGACGCTCAACGCGGACGAAGCCTTCCGCTGGATCTCGAACGGCGGCATCGACGACGAGATCGGGCAGGTGGCGATCGGCGGGCTCGACCTGGCCGGCATCAAGCAGGTGCAATGGCGTCTGAGCCACACCACGGACGACGCCATTCGCTACATGATCGACGGCAAGAACGTGTTCAAGCTCGAGCTGACCGGTGCGAAGGAGACGAGCATGGCCGACCTGAAGGATGGACGCATCCACCGGCTCAAGGCCTACACGCGGCGTGGGCGGACCATCCCTGTGACCGGTGCCTACCAGGTGGTCATCGATGCGTTGAATCGCTACTCCGACGCGGACAAGATCGTGCCGTTCATCCAGACCGAGGTAGTCAAGCGCTTCGGCGCCGCCGAAGCCGACTTCGCCAGCAAGCAAGCGATGCAATGCCTCGAGAGCATGGCGGTCAACGGCTGGGTCACGTGCTCCTTCAAGAAAGGCAAGCCGGCGCTGCAGATGATCACGCCCAGAGAAGGAGCTTTGATCTTCAGCGAGAATTCCAGCACTCCGCGCGTCATCAAAGCGAGCAGGGAGAAGGACCGCGAGTAGGCACATGAGCCGTTCGGGCTCGCGGGTTGGCGCTCGGTCGACCCGGCGCTCGTTCGCAGCGCAGTCCGCTCGGTTCAATCGCCGGCCGTCTGCGAGAAGGACTCCTCGATCGATCGAGCCTGGGTTGGGCTCAAGAACGCGCGGTCGCACCTGACTCCGTTCGCGACGCTATTCGATGCGCGGCGGTCCCAGAAATCGCGTCGAGCACGAAGCGTGCGCTCCGTGCTCGACGATTCCCCGGGCCTGGTACGCCCGACTAGTCTTTCGACGTGAAGCCTGGGAAGGCACCCGGATCATTGATCACGTTGTCGCCCGTCCAGTATTCGATCGTGTTGAAGATGACGATGTCGCCGAAATGGCAGACCCCGTACACGGGAATGATGGTCAACACGAGGAACACACCCTCGTTGACCCAATCCTGGTCGGAAAGTCCCACGTTCCAATTCTTCACCGAATTGTAGGCATTGTCCGGGCCGAGGCAGCTCGGCGTGCCGAGGCTGAGTGCGAGGATGCCACAGATGAGTGCGTTCTTGACCTTCATGGGCTTGAGCTAGGCTCCTTGGGATTGACGAGTGGAAAGCTGCGTTTGCGCGTGGAATTCTAACCGCGGACACGCGGTGGAAAAGTCCCAAGGCGGGCACAATGTGGAAACGGCGCCGCGCCGCGGTGTCTTCGACTCGCGAACTCGCGGTTCCCGGTCGTCGTGCGAGCGTCGAATTCACGGCGCACGTCCGCAGCCGATCGGCGGGAAATCGTCGCTTTCCATCAGGTCTCGATTCCGTCCGTGCGCATCTCTTCGTCCGACGCTCGGTCGGCGACCGTCCCGGCCGGGTGCGTGTACCACTCCGCTGCGCTCCTTGGCGTGAGCTCGTCGCGCACCTTGAGCACAGTGAACATCCCGCTCATCGTCACGTAGCCGAAGGGCCCGCGCATGCTGAGCATCGGGAGGCTGTTCTTCGGAATCGAGTCGTCGACTTCGCCGTGCATCGACATCCCCATGCCGTCGAACTCGGGCACGACCGCCGCGAGCTTCTCGTCGAACAACGTGGGGTCGACGCCGATCAAGTTCGGAAGCCCGTGCGCCATCTGGTTCATCACGTGATGCGTCATGTGGCAGTGGAGCGCCCAGTCGCCGGGATTGTCGGCGACGAACTCGATCGTGCGCGTGCTGCCGACCGGGACCAGCACGCTGACCTCGGGCCAGCGGCCGGCTTCCGGAATCACGCCGCCGTCCGTCTCGACGACCGTGAAGGAGTGACCGTGCAAGTGGATCGGATGGTGATCCATCGCGGAGAGGTTTCCGATACGGATGCGGACCCGCTCCCCCGTTTTCGCGAGAAGCGGCATCGTCGCCGGCGAAATCTTGGCGTTGAGCGTGAGCACGTTGAAGTCGGTCATCTCGTTCGGATCGGGTCGACGCGCTCCGACGTCCAGCCGCCACTCGCTCAGGAGGTACGTGTAGTCGCGATCGGGCGGCGGCACCGTCGGATGACGCGGGTGGATGATGAACATCCCCATGAGCCCCATCGCCATCTGCGTCATCTCGTCGTGGTGCGAGTGGTACATGTACGTGCCGTGCTGGCGCAGCACGAACTCGTATCGAAACGTCTCGCCCGGATGGATCGTTCGCTGCGTGAGCCCGCCGACGCCGTCCATTCCGTTCGGTAGGAGGAGACCGTGCCAGTGCGTCGTCGTCGGCACGTCCAGTCGATTCGTGACGTAGATGCGCACGTGATCGCCCTCGACAGCCTCGATCGTCGGCCCGTGGACGCGGCCGTTGTAGCCGAAGCATTGGCCTTTCATGCCCGGCGCGAACTCGTGCTCGACGTCCTCCGCGACGAGGTGGAACACCTTCACGCCGTCGACGATGCGGAACGGCAGCGACACGCCGTTCGGCGTCACGGTCGGTGTGTAGTCGATGCCGGGCTGGCCGGGAGGGAGAGACTTGCCCAGCTCGGCGGCGGAAAGCGTCCGCGCGGGATCCGCGCGCAGCGAGCGCGCCAAAGACCCGGCGGCCAGCGCGGCGGCCGTCGAACGCACCAGGAAATCGCGACGCGATGCACTCATGTCAGTGTCCTCCAGTGCGCGCAGCGGCACCCCACGCGACCGGCCGCTGCGCATCGGCTTCGACGCGCTCGTGGTTCAGGTGACCGGCGAGCAGCTCCTCGAGATCGAGTCGCGCGAGCAGCGCATCGCGCAGCGTCTCGACGTGCGCGCGCTGCGCGGTGATCTCCTCTTCTTTGACGACGAACACGTCGAACACGCCGATCTGCATCGCGTTGTAGTTCTGGAGCGTCTCTTTCACGAGACGTTGCGCCGTCGGGAGTACGTCGGAACGTAGGAACGCGGCTTGGTCCTCGAGAGCGCGCGCGCGCGCGCGCAGCCTGCGGGCCGCCGATCGGATCTCGACGGCGAGAGAGACGTAGTCGGCGAGTGCGGCTCGCATGCGAGCGCTCGCCGCGGCCCGACTCGCTCCACCGGCGTCGAACACGGGCAAATCGAACACGAGCGCTGGACCGAGCCCCCACTCGCCGTCGACCGCTTCGCGTTTCGCGACAAGGCCAATTTCTCCGGTGGAGAACGCGCGTTCCCACGACGCCAGGCCGGCGCGGCGCGCCTCGACCAGCGCGTGCGCACGACCCGCGGAGAGATCGAAGCTGGCCGCGATCGCGCGCGCTTCTACGTGCTCGAGGTCGAACGGAGCGGGCATCTCGTCGCCGATCGCGCCGGCGACCGTCCAGCCGACCGCGTCGCCCCACAGCCCGAGCAGCACGTTGAGCGGCTCGCGTGCATCGACGAGTTCGCTCTCCGCGCGCGTAACGGCGAGCTGCGCGCGACCGAGCGCGAGCTCGTCCGCCGTGAGGCGCGTGTCCGTGACATTCCCGGCGCGGTGGAGCTCGCGCGTGAGATCGAACGACGCCTGCGCCGCGCGCAGTGCCTCCCGGTCGACCGCGAGCGCTCGCTCACCTGCATGAACGCGCACGAATGCGCGCCGCACGTCGTACACGAGGCGCACGATCTCGCCGGCGATCTCCGCTCGCGTCGCCTCGAGCTCCGACTCCGCGACGCGCCTCCGCGCCGAGACGAAGAACAAGTCGATGAAGGGCTGCAGAACGCCGATTTCGAGCTCGGTCCCGGCGTCGAAGAACTTCGCGTTCGCGCTGAACACCGGGTTTCGGAGGAGCCCGGCTTGCACCAGTTCCGCGGACGAGACGCTGAGCCGTGCGAGCGCGGCGCGCACGCTGCGATTGTTGAGCACCGCGATCTTCACCGCGGCATCCTCCGTCAGATCCTGCTGGAGGAGCTCGAGCACTTCGGGCGCGAGGGTCCCCTCGTATTCGGCGTCATCGCCGCTCGACGGAAGCAGGGCCGCGGTGCGTTCACGGACGGCGGTGCGCACGGCGTCGAAGTCGGCCGACTGCTGCCGATCGACGCTGGCACACGCGCTGAGCACGCAGACGGGTGCGAGATAGCTAAAGCGCTTCATAGGACGTGTTCCGCGACTACTTCACACGATCCTTGTCCTCTTCCGCGCGCAGCTCCTTCGCTTTCGCGAGGACCTTCTTCGGATCCTTCTGGACCTCCTCGATCAACTTCGGAGACGCGAGGCGAACGATGTGGCCCTCGATCACGACGAACGCGTTCTTGGTCGTGGCCGCGCCCGTGACCGGACACACCTTGTTCTCGACGTCGACGAGCTTTGGATCGTTGAGCTTCGCGAGCGCAATCTGCGATTCGTCGCGCGCGATCTTGGCCGCGGCCGCGTCGTGCACGCGGAATTCGAATCCTTGAAGGACGATCGTCGGCGAGTCCTTCGTGATCTCCTTCCCGGTCACCGGGCACTTCGCGTTCTCGATGCGCTTGTCCGATGGGAACGCGGTTCGATAGGCGATGTCGACGTTGGAGAGGATGTCCGGTACGCAGCTCTTGCAGCATACGAAGATGCGGCCCTTCTCCGTCTCCGCGAACAGACGCGTCGAAACCGGCTTGCCCATGATCGGGCAGGAGGCATTCGGATAGAGCGGTGGTTGGATCGACGACTGCGCGGGCACGACGAGCAGCAACGCGAATAGAGAATGGAACATGATGGAATCTCGATGCGTGAATGGATCGGTGCGCCTGTGGCGCGGAATGGACGAAATCACAGAACGACGGTGCGTCCGATGCGCGGACGAATTCGACACGCAGGGCTCGCGGCCTGGCGAGCGCTCGTCGAAGGCGTTCTTTCGTCTAGATCCGCAGGGGCAAGTTCGCGCGCTCCCACGGCGGATCGTGGGCGCGGGCTCGAGACTCGTCGATGCGCGTGTGCTGGACTTCGGGATCCGAGAGCCGGCGCAAGCAGATGCGATCACCGGGTGACGCGAAAGCCGGCGTCGGATCCGACGTCGCCTTCGCGGTGCCCGATCGCTCGGGCACGTGGACGAGCACGCAGCGACAGTTCGCCTCGCGCTCGCAGCCCGCATCGCGCGGGGGCTGCTCGCTCTCCTCTGCGTCGTCGCAGCAACTCCGCGCGACGACAGGCCGGCACTCGTGCGAGAACGAGAGGCCGGCGCCGAGCAAGCCTTCGCACAGGCACACGCGGAACGAGAGATCGCTGGGGACTTGTAGACCCAGCGCGATCACGAACCAGACGAACCAGCGGGCGAAGGACACGATACTCACGTACGCCCGGAACTCCGGCGGTGCAAGCGGGCGCGACGTGAACTGGATTCTAGCCGAGCACAGGCGCTAGCGAGCTAGTCCGACTTCTTGCTCGCTCCGATCACCGGCAGGAGATGATCCCACGCCGTCGGTGTGTTGACGTTGTCGGGCGTCGAGCCGATGGGCGGCGGCCGGAGCGCATAGGCCAGATCGACGCGCGGCGAAACCGGCGGGATGATGTCGGAGAGCGACGGTACGTGCAGCTGGATGATCCCCGGGCCGCCGTCTCCTCCGCAGTTGAAGACGACATCCGTCGGACCCGCGCTTCCGGGACTACCGGCGTTGCCCACCGTGTTGCCTTGAACAGCACATGGGCCATCCGATGCTCCCGTGCCGCTCGGGTAGTGCTTGGGTGGGAGTGCGTCCCTGTTCGGCGTCGTGACGATCCCGTTGGCACCGGCACCACCGACGCCGAGCTGCCCTTCGCCACCTTGTCCGCCCAGCGCATAGATGCCGCCGGCCAGCACACTCGGATACGGCGCCTCCGCCTTCACTCGCGAGAGATCGATCTGGGACGCCGTCTGCAGAATGATGTGACCGCCGGATCCACCGCCCGAGCCGCCGCCGACGCGATTGATGCCGTTCGTATTCTCTCCGCCGCCGCCGGTTCCACCGGAAGCATCGATCGATCCGTAACGCACGAGCGTGATGTCGCCGCGCGCAAAGACGACGAGGCAACCGCCGCCTCCGCCACCCCCCGCGCCTTTCTGATTGAGCGACACATCGAAAGGAACTTGCGGAAAAACGGGCGACTTCACGGAGTCTCCCCCGCCGCCGCCACCCGCTCCGGCCCACGGGTGGAGCAATTCACCGAGGATCTTGCGTCCGTCCTGCGTGATCATCGCGCCCCAGAAGTCGTTCTCGAAGTTGAGGATCCCGTGGATGTCGACGTCGACGAACGGACGCAGTCCGACGGCGCCACCTTGCGGCTGTTGACCCGGTCCACCGATCGCGCCGCTGTTGAAGAAACCGTTCGACTCGATCGAGCCGTTGAATCCGCGTTCGGCGTCGAGCCCGATCATGAACTGTTCAGGACACGCATTCGGATTCGGGCTCGGTCGTAGGACGTCCGGGCCTAACGTTCCGCCACCTCCGCCACCCGGGCGGCGTGAATTGCTTCCACCATCGCTGTAGCCCGACTCGCCGCCACGGCCGCCAACGCCGACAGAACCGAATGGGCCGAACCCGGGCGAACCTTGCGGGTCCGATTGGCTCGTGAACGGACTACCCGTTCCGCCGGCGCCTCCACCGGCCTGGCCGGTGGCGCCCAGCTCGGGAACGTGCGCGGCAGCGAACGAGGTCACGCCCCGGTTGTTGTTGCCCTTGAGGATCAACTTGCCCTCGATGAGCACTTCGCCGGAGGCTTGGATCACGCACGGATTCGGGCCTTGCACGACGAGCCGGCCGTTCTCCCAGATCGTGAGGCTCCGCACCTCGACCTTGCCGTTGATGACGGCTTCGGTCGCCGTCTGCGTGCTGTTCGTGATGATCGTGAACGTCGTGTCGAGGATCTGCGTCTGGATCGGACCGCCGAGCTCGCTCCCGATCTCCCAATCGAAGTTGCCGCCCGGACCTCCGTTCCCACCGAAGTGGAACACGGGCACGTTCGAGCCGCCCGTCGTCGGAGCCGCGAGCGAGCCCGGGACTCCGAAGGGCGTTCCACCCGCGCCTGTCACGACGAAGAAGAGTGCGGACGAACCGACGAGAGCCCACGCGATCGAATTGGACATGGAAGCTGCCTCCAGTGATTGGACGCTGTCACCGCGAAATCACGGTGGAGCGAGCGGCCGTGTGTTGCACTGCGCGTGCCGGGTCCTCGGCATGATCGCCGAGGATCACGGCCGTGCGTACAATTCCCCGCACTATGACCCTCACGACTCTTGTTTCGCTGACACTGTGTTTCGTCCTCCTCAGCTGCTCGGCGTCGCGCGAAAGCGATCGAGAGCCGAGCGCTTCCGCTAAGGTCGGCGGGATCTACGCCCTGAACTCCGCCGACATCGACGGCCGGCCGCAGGCGCTTGCGCAGTACGCGGGCAAGGTCGCGCTCGTCGTGAACACCGCCAGCGAGTGCGGATACACGCCGCAGTTCAAGGGACTGCAGGAGCTCTACACGGAGCTCGAACCGCGCGGCTTCGTCGTGTTCGGCTATCCGAGCAATGATTTCGGCGGACAGGAACCCGGCAGCGCGGATGAGATCAAGTCCTTCTGCACCGCGAAGTATTCCGTGAGCTTCCCGATGTTCGCAAAGGTCGTGACGAAGTCGGGCGCGGAGCAATCGCCGGTCTACAGCGAGCTCGAGAGCGCGACCGGCAAGTTGCCGAACTGGAACTTCTGCAAGTACTTGATCGGGAAGGACGGCCAGGTGATCGCGTTCTACCCGAGCAAGGTGACGCCGAGCGACGCTGAATTGCGCAAGGCGATCGAGGCGGCGCTGGCCGCGAGCTGAGCATCGCGCCAGCGCCGTTTCGCGGGGCTCACGTGCGCGTGCGCGTGAACTCGACCTCCATCATCTTGTATTCCTTGCCGCTCTTCGGATCGTCACCGTAGATCTCGAAGGTCATCGCGTTGTCACCGGTCGTGCGGTGGACTTCGCGCATGGTCGCAGTCTGCTTGCGGATCGGGCCGTTGAGGGAGCGATGCGCACTCCCAAAAAGCGAGCTGGCGCCGTGGTTCGCGGCGCCAGCTCGAATCGAGAACGATGCTTGCAGGGAAGCGCGCTCAGGGAGCTCCCCACTTGATGACCATGCCGTTCGACCAGTTCGTTCCCGCGAGCGAGTCGGAGAAGCAGAACGAGTTCGGCGTGTTGCGGTGAAACACTTGGTACCACGTCGTCTGACCGTTCAAGGACGCACTGCGGATCGAAACCGGAACGGTTTCCGAACCGACGCTCGTCGGGTACTGCCAGAAGCCGGGAGCGTTGCCGTTCGCACCGACGAAGTGCGAGCCGAAGCGAATCAGGCCGCCGTCGACGCAACGCGCGCCGTCGTTCAGCGCCGGGAACGAGCCGTTCTCGAGGCGAGCATTACCCTTCACGGCCAGAGCCAGCGGGTTCTGGAACGGCGAGACGTAGTCGATCTGGCAGGTCAGGACGACGCTCTCACCCACGAACGGGTTCGCCGAACCGCTGCTCGTCAGCATCGAGCCCATGTTGCTGCCGAACGAAGCACCGTTCGCGCATCCCGACTCGTGGTGACCTTGCGGATCGGGGATCGTTCCGACCGTGCACGGACACGTGAACGCGCAGCCATCGCCATAGCAGAAGCCCGTGCCGGGAGGCGACGTAAAGGTCGTCGAATCGCTCGTGTACAGCTCGAGGTGGAAGCTTGTGAACGTGTTCTGCGCCCCGGGCGTCGGGCCGCCGAACCAGTACGAGCCGGTGGGCAATCCCAGCGGGTTCGCGCTCGGATTCTCGATGCGCACGCAGTCCTGCGTCGACATGCCCGTGCCCTCTTCGTGCGTGGACGCCGGGTGTGTCGAGACGAAAGCAAACGTTCCGCGCGAGCCGTTGTTGCCGCCGTTGAACATCGACGGCGCGAGGTTCGCGCCGTGCTTGTCCCATACCGTTCCGTCGTAGCCGGAGTGCGCGAGGCCGGGATGGTTCACGGTGTCGTAAGCCTTCCAACCGTTCGTGTTCGGCGTTCCTGACGTCGATTGGTTCGGACCGACGGTCTGGTTCGCCGGATTGCCGGCGAACAGGAAGCCCGACGCGCCCGATCCGACGGGGCCCGGATCGGTCGGGAAGTTGAACGACCAGCTGAAGAGGTGCGCGAGGTCCGCGCTGCGCGTCGGGTTGTTGTAGCTCCCGCTGCCATCCGCCTTCATCGAGAACGTGGTGGCGGAGACGTCGATCGACATGACCCAGCAGAAGTAGGGACTGCTGTTGTTGCCCGGCAACCCGGTGAGCGCGAACGAACCCTGCGGCGCGGCCGCGATTCCGCTGGCGCAGCGCAGACCGTCGATCGTCGTCGATTCACGAAACTCGATGTCGATCGAGGTCGTGGGACCGACGGCTTGCGAGCAATACCCGATCTGGAAGCCGGCGACCTTGTAGCTGTTCGCCGAGCCCTTGGCGGAACCGGGCGCGGAGCTCGGGCCCCACGGACACTCGTTGACGGCACCGACGAAACCCGCGCCGGTCGACGCTTGCGACTCGCTGAAGATCTTGTCGGGCGACGTCGTGCTCGGCAGGCGGCCCTCGTCCGTCCAGTACTCGCCCGGATACCACGCGGCAAAGTAGGGCGACGAGTTCGTGTTGTTGTAGATGGTGCTGAACACCGGGCCGAGATTGGCCTCGGAGTTGATCGCACCCGGGCGCGTCCACGTGCCGAGGCCGTAGTGATAGATGCCGGCGTACTTCACGGGCCCCTTCGACCGAAGTCGGGAGCGGACGTCTTGTTGAGCGAAAGCGGTCGCGGCGAGGACTGCGACTCCGAGGGCGATGAACTGGGGTCTGCGCATTACGATCTCCTGAAAAGCGTTCCGAAGAATCGTACTCGACCTTTCTAGATCTCGCGCCGGGCCGGCCACGCAGTTTTGGCGAGGCGGAAACCCGTGCAGGGCCGGTTTCAACTGCGCAGGGCGATCCAAGTCGAGGCCTCGCGAGTGCTCCCTCACCGGCCGGCGCCCCGGGCGGCAAGGCCTGGGGCTGCGATTCGATCCGACGCGTCGCCCGCCCGCCAGGTCAGCGGGCGGAACGGAGGCTCAGGGCTTGACGATCCCGAGCAACTCCACGTCGAAGATGAGGGTCGCCCGCGGCGGAATCTGCCGCCTGTTTCCAGCTTCGCCGTACCCCAGCTTGAAGGGCACGCAGAGCTTTCGCTTGCCGCCGACCTGCATGCTGCCCACGCCCTCCGTCCAACCCGCGATGACGCCGTTGAGCGCGCGCTCGAGCGGCTCCTTGCCGACGGAACTGTCGAACGGCGTGCCGTCCACGAGCCAACCGCTGTAGTGGACTTTGACCGTGCTCCACGCTCCCGCCGGCTTCGCGCCATCGCCGACCTTGAGGTCGGTGTAGCGCAAACCCGACGGCGTGGTGATCCACTCGGCCGTCACCGGATCACCGGGCCAAGTGAACGGCGGGAGCTCGACCTTCTTCACCGCACCGGTGCCCGCGTCGACCATGCAGCGCCACGCCTTGCCCTCGCCGTACGTCTTGACGTGCGCGATCGACTTGTCGCGATCGAAGATCATCTCCGCCGAGCTCGCGCGTCCGCCCGTTTCTTTGCACGCGGCTTCGACGGCTTGCGCGAGAGAGAGATTCGTATCGATGAGCTGCTTCTCCACGACGCGCGGATCGGGCGGAACGTTCGTGTAGTCCTTGTTGACGGGTTGCGGCGCGAGGAACGAGAGCGCGAGGGACGCGATCGTGTAGACGGAGAGATGTGCGATGGACATCGGTGGTGCACGAGTGGGTGTGGAGGTGGCGCAGGACCAGAGGATTCACTCGAGAGAGTAGCCGGTCGAGCCGCTCCGCGAGAAGTGCCCTAGGGAGTGGAACTCTGCTTTGCGGAACACGCACTGCGCGGGAGCCCGCCGCGTTGTTGCGCGATCAACGGTCGAATCCCGCTGCCGATAGTTCCGCCACGCAATTCCGTTCGGGGAGAGCGTAGACGCGAACAAGCGGAGCCCCGACGAAGACATCCGGCCGGCCATCGACGTTCTGGAATAGAGGCACGGGCCGACTGCTGACCCAAAGCGACTGACGCTTTCCGCTGACCGTCGCGCCGATCGATGATCCGAAGCGCTCGAACCACGCTCGCCCTTCGAGTCGGAAGAGCTGCTTCCGCGTCCTCGCCGAAAACACCGTGACGTGGCCCGCACACATGTCGGCCGAGGTGTAGGCGTGCGGATCCGTCAACGCTTCGTCGCACGCATCGGGTGCGCTGACGACGATGTCCCGGTGACCATCGTCGTCGAGGTCGCTCACACAAGAGACCGCGCTTCCGAACGACGCGTCCCGACGGCGAACCATCCAAAGGACTCCGTGCGTTCGTCCAGACAGGACCACCATCGCACTCTCGGAGGAGTCGCTCCCCTCCTCACCCGGGGAGCCCACCACGAGATCGATCACGCCGTCGTCGTCGACATCGCCCATGGCTGCAATGGACGCCCCGAAGTTTCGTCGTTCGATCGACACCGTGTCGAAGAGCTGCCCCGTCTTGCCGGAGAAGAAGTACAGGATGCCTTCTTGACGTGCTCGTCCGAAGTGCGTGAGTCCGCCGAGCACGACATCCGGAGCACGATCTCCATCCCAGTCGTACCCTCCGCAGATGGCTCGGAACGACCGGACCTCGACGCCTTTCATGCCACATTGCAACAGCAGCGATCCGTTCGCACCCGAGAAGACGCGCACGCCAGAGTCATCGCGGACGACGTTCCGCCCCACGAAGGTGATCCCGTAGTCGTCGTACCCATCCGAATTCACGTCTCCGCAGTTCACCACTTCATTGCCAAACGCGGAATCAGACGTACCTGCCGGATACGTCCGCACGATCTTCCCTGAGACACACGAAACGACGTGGACGTCGTTCACGGATCCAGCTCCATACGACGCCCCGACGAGAATGGCGCCCCCTGTGATACCTGGGAGTCTTGCGATCGACGCGATGCTATCGCCGAAGTATCCGCCAGGATGCGGACCAACGATCGTCCTCAGTCGTGTGAAATCGCGACCAGACACCAAGTGAACCTTCCCGCGCGTACTGCCATCCGTGTCTTGAGCCAGCGGAGCGCCGATCGCGAAGTCCGCCACGCCGTCGTCATCGACATCTCCGATCTCGACGATCGTGTCGCCGAATCGATCTTCGGGAGAACGTGGGCCTTCGCTCGAGGGAACCTCGAGTTCAAGCGTGTTCGACGCAGCTGACTCGAGAATTGCGCCGTCGCTCGACAGGCACGTCATCCACAGGATCAGCAACTCGGGGATCCTCATGTTCGACACGACGCATGCGAGCGACGGTCCCAACAGCAACCGGACAGCGTTGAGAACGTTCCGCGCTGGCCGTGGCTTCCCCGCAGACCCGAAGCCCCGCGAAGCAGTCTGGAAAGCGAAAGCACACGATCTTGCGTGGGCGACTCGGGTACGGAGCCGGAGCAACTTCTCACGATCATCTCAATCGAGGCGGTCCTGACATGGTCTACCGCATCGAGTTCCAAGGGGTCGCACCGGCGCTCACGTTGGGCATTCCTCGCAACGAGCGTTACGGACAATATCGTCAACAAGTCTACATTCCAAAAGGAAACCGTTTTGGAACATTGATTAGTGCCAATCGAGCGAATTTTGGTGGCGATCTTGTGTTGCTGGGCGAGAATCTTCCCGCCGGGATCACCATGCACTGCGATCCGATGCCAGCCAACCAGAACACGATGCCGGT
>JANOFY010000611.1:0-3957 GCA_031413895.1 Planctomycetota bacterium
CAGGAAGTGCGTCGCGCCGAGCGAGCGCAGCGCGCTCTTCGGATCGTCGCCGAGCAACCGGAGCTTCTCGCGCACGCCGATCGTGCCCAGCCGCTCGTCGAGCTCGATGAGCTCCTCCATGCGCACCGCGTTGATGCCCACTTCCGCCGCAGGCACGAGGCCTTGGTCGAGCGCCAGCCGTCGGCGGTCCTCGCGTGCGTAAAGCGGCGCGCCGACCGAAGTGCGCAGGCGCATCAAGCGCTGCATGCTCGCGCGGTCCAGCTCGATGTCCGGACCGTAGCGATCGATCGCGACGATCGCGCTCGGACCGAGCTCGCGCAATTGCGCCGCCGCGATCGCACGCGAGTCCGGTGCGCGCATCACGTGCACGAAGCGCGCGGCTTGCACGAGCGGGACGAGTAGAAGTGCGACGACCAGAGCCGTCCCGAGCCGTGACGTCAGCCAGCGCTCGGCGACGAGCCCCGCCGGAAACGCGAGACCGAGCGTCACCGGCAAGAGGTAGCGCACGTGATCGCTCCAGTTCGTCATGAAGAACGCGCTCCACGCGACGACGAAGATCGTGATCGGCCGCATCGGCTTGCAGCGCCATGCGAAGAAGAGTCCGCACACGCCCAGGACGACGATCGCGGGGTCGTAACCAATGAGCACGCGCGACAAGTGCGTGAACGATTCGAGACGCACGCCCCAGAGCAGGCTGACGCCCCCGAACGAGAACCCGTCTTGCTCGGCGACGACGTCGCCCATGATCACTTGGTCGCGGCCGGGCATTCCGTGCCGCACGAGATACGGATGACCGAAGAGCAGGGCGACGACCGCGAACGCCGCAACGCACGCCACCCCTTGTCCGAGTCGCGCGAAGAGTTCACTCCCGGTCCATCGTCGCGGGCCCACGAGCCACGCGAGCGCCGGAATCGCGATCGCGGCCAGTCCGCCTTGGTGACATGCGAACGAGAGCCCCGCCGCGGTGCCCGACAGGACCAAATGCCGCGCGCGACCCTCGCGCACGTAGAGCGCAGCGGGCCATGCCGCGAGCACGAGGAAGAACGCCATCGGCACCCACGGACGCTCTTGCACGGAGAAGTGCACGTGCAGAAGCCCGGTCGCCACGAGCCAAGCCGAGACCCACGCACCGCGACCGAGCCCCATCGCACGCGCGGCGCGGAACACGACGAGCGGCGTCAGCGCACCGAAGAGCGCGACGAGGAGGCGCGCGACGAGCCGCGCGTCCTCGGGATGATCGAGCAGGTGGTTGCCGAACTCGCGCGCATCTTTCCAAGGACCGAGCGCGTATTGCGCGGCATACGCCGGGAGCAGCAGATAGGGAACGAGGTTCGGATAGTGGGAGTACTTCCCGACGGGCGGCACGAGGTCCCGATCCTTCGCCATGCCGAGAGCGCTGCGAACCACATGGGAGTCGGGGATGTAGTTCTTCAGCTCGCCGTGCTCGATCGGCAGGAGCCGCAATGCGAGCGGGAGCGCGAGCAGCAACACGAAGCCCGCGAGTTTCGCGGAGAATCTCGACGGACGCTCGGACGAACGGACGTTCATGCGGTCGTGCGGCTCCGCTCGCGGGACGTGCAACCGTGCATCAGGCGCACCGCTCGCGCAACTTCACGCCTCCGGATCGACCTCGAAGCGCTTCAGGAAGTCGTCGTTCGTCTCGACGTCCCCGAGCTTGGTCACGAGCAACTCCATCGCCTCGATGAAGTTCATGCGCAGCAGCACGCGTCGCAGGATCCCGATGTACTTCAGCCGCTTCTGCGAATAGAGCTTCTCTTCCTTGCGCGTGCCCGACTTCTCGATGTCGATCGCGGGGAAGATGCGGCGGTCGGCGAGCTTGCGCGACAGCACGAGCTCCATGTTGCCGGTGCCCTTGAACTCCTCGAAGATCAGCTGGTCCATCCGGTTGCCGGTCTCGACGAGCGTCGTACCGAGGATCGTGAGCGAGCCGGCTGTTTCCGTGTTGCGCGCGCTGCCGAAGATCTGCCGCGGACGCTCCATCGCGCGCGAATCGAGGCCGCCCGACATCGTGCGCCCGCCGCCCGCGGCGAGGTTGTTGTAAGCCCGCGCGAGACGAGTGATCGAGTCGAGCAGGAGCACGACGTCCTGGCCGAGCTCGACGAGGCGCGTCGCGCGCTTCCACACGACCTCCGCGAGTGCGACGTGATTCTTCGCCGACTCGTCGGCGGTGCTGACGAACACTTGCCCCTTCGTAGCGCGCCGCCACTCGGTGGCTTCCTCGGGACGCTCGTCGACGAGCAGCACCATCAGGTGCACGTCGGGATAACCGACCTCGATGCCCTTGGCGAACTGGCGCATGATCGTCGTCTTGCCGGCGCGCGGCGGAGCGACGATCAACCCGCGCTGACCGCGTCCGATCGGACAGATGATGTCGAGGATGCGCATCGACACGTCGCCGGTCGCGTCGCCCACGGCGTAGTGGAAGTCCGGGTCGACGGTCGTCAGCGACTTGAAGGCCGGCGCAGCGGCAGCCTCCTGCGGGGACTTACCGTCGACCGTGTGCACATCAAGAAGCGCGTACTTGTGCTTCTGGCCGCGACCCAATCGGCCCGCGACGATCGAACCCTCGCGCAATCGATGTTGGTGGATGAGCCGCTCGGGCACGAAGATGTCGGCGCGCGAGGGGAGGTACTGCTGATCGAGCTGCCTGAGCGCGCCGAAGCCGCCGTGCTCGAGCACGAGCATCCCTTCGCCGACCTGCGGTACGCGGCCCGCGTCGGAAGGTCCTTCACGATCCCCACGCGCATCGCCCCGATCGCCGCGCGCGTCGCCACGATCGCCGCGCGCGTCGTCGGGAGCGCCGCCGCGGTGCGGTGCGCCTCGGCGCGGTTCGCGATCGCGAACCGGCGCTGAGCCCGAACGCTGGGCGCGCGAGCCCTCCTCGACGCTCGGATCCGCTTGTTCACGCGTCTCAACTGCGCCGCTTGCGTCGGCGCCTTGCGCCGGCTGGCTGCCGGGCGGCTGTCCGCCCTGCGCCGGACCTTGTCCGCCGCGGCGACGGTTGCGTCCACCGCGACGCCCCGAGCCGCGTCGCCGACCAGGCTTGCGCCAGTCGTTGCGGGTATCTCGGTCGCCCTGACCACTCGGACCCTCGGCCGACTCCGCTGTCGGCGGCGCGTCGGAGTGCGGGTCGCGGTCGTGCGGTACGCCGTCGCGCTCGCGAGTTCCGACGTCTCGCTCGCGAGCTCCTTCGGCACGGGGTGCCGCATCGCGGTCGCGCCGGCCCGCGTCGCGCTCGCGAGGCGGACCCGGTTCGCGCTCGCGAGGCGGATCCGGTTCGCGCGGTCGATCGGCCGGACGGCGCTGGCGCGCTGGACGCGGCGCGGCCTGATCGGCTGGCGCAGGCGGTGCACGACGGCTTGGGCCGGAATCGCGGGGTGTGGTGGCGGCTGCCCGTTGCGGCCGCTCCATCGCTCCGAAGGGGAGCGGTGATTGAGAGTCAGACTCGTGAACGTCGTCGGAGCTCAAGTGGTCCTCGAACGAAATGACTGCGAAGGGTCAGAGCCGGTGTGAGACCGGCCCGCGGATCCGGTGCGGAGAACTCCGCGACCGCGCGGCGGAGCACGACAAGCGGCTTCGACGCGCCCGTTCGCTTGGATCCACGCCGCGAACGGATCGGGATGATCGGCACTCGCGCCTCGACGCCGCGGGGCTAGCCCTGCGCAGCGCCGCCCTACCGCGTCTCCGCGGAAGCGTCGCCCCCCTTCCGGGGAGCCTGGCGCACTGGCAATCCTGCAGGCGAAGGACCGCCTGCTCTAAAGGCAAGATGCCTCATAGGCCGGCGGGACGCGACAGGAAATCCAGATTCTGTCCAAGGAAGCCGCTCTTCCGCCGAGCGCGCCCCCCCAGGACGAGTCTATCGGCTCGGCCCCGGGGTCCGCTGGATCGAGGGGTGCGCGATGCTGAATATGCTCCGGCGTAATCTCCGCCAGACTG
>JANOFY010000612.1:0-10163 GCA_031413895.1 Planctomycetota bacterium
GAAGCGAGCCGGCGCGCTGGCGAAGCTCGTCGACGCTGCCGATCGCGCTCACGTGTCCGCAGATCTGATTCCCGACGGCAGCGGGCAACATGTTTTCGCACACCCAGAACGGCAGCGGCGTTCCCCAATATCGATCGCGGCTGATGTTCCAGTCGACGTTGTTCTCGAGCCACTCGCCGAAGCGCTTCTCGCCGACGTCGGGCGGAATCCATCGGATCGCGCGATTCTGCTCGATCATCCGGTCCTTGTACGCCGTGGTCCGGATGTACCAGGCCGGTGACGCAAAATAGAAGAGGGGCGTGTCGCAGCGCCAGCAGTGCGGATAGGAGTGGCTCGCGTGATCGCTCTTGAGAAGCAGGCCACGCTCCTTCAAATCGATGGTGAGCGCCTTGTCCGCTTCCTTGAACAGCGTGCCCGCCTTGACGCTCGCGACATCGCACACGAAGCGTCCCTCGCCGCCGACGGCTTGCAGGACCGGCAGTCGATGCGCGCGCGCCGTTTCCCAGTCGTCCACGCCGTACGCGGCCGCTTGGTGCACGACACCGGTGCCGTCTTCCATGCTGACGTAGTTCGCCGCGACGATCGAATGCAGATGCGTCCGTTCCGGTTTCCACGCGCCGGGATCGATCTCTGGAACGCGCGCGTCGAAAAGCGGCTCGTACTTCGCGCCGACGAGCTCACGTCCGGTGAGCGTGGCGAGGACTTCGCCTCCCCCATCGGCCGTGAGCTTCTCGAGCTCCTTCGCGCTCCACGGTGCGTTTACGCGCGCGGCCGCGATCCACAGGATCTCCGTGCCGCCACTCGAGAGCGGCATCCGAACCGCGCTGTACTTCTGCTCGGGATGAACAGCGAGCGCGATGTTGCTCGGAAGCGTCCATGGCGTCGTCGTCCACGCCAGCACGCTCTCCTGCTCACCCGGTCGCACGAGCTTCGGATCGAGCTTCGCCACGAGGCTGGCGAGCAATCGAAAGCGCACGTGAACACTCGGATCCATCACATCGCGATACACACCGGGTTGTCCCAGTTCGTGCGACGAGAGCCCCGTTCCGCAACGACCGCAGTACGGCAGCACGCGCTTGCCGCGGTACACCAGCCCCGCGCCGTGGAAGCGCGACAGCAGGTACCACACCGACTCGACGTAGTCCGCTTCGTACGTGACGTACGGATGCGCGTAGTCGAGCCAGTACCCGGTGCGCTCGGAGAGCTCCTCCCATTCCTTCTTGTACGTCCACACGGACTCGCGACATTTCGCGTTGAACGCCGCGACGCCGTATTGCTCGATCTGCGGCTTGCCGCTGATGCCGAGCTTCTTCTCGACCTCGAGCTCGACGGGCAGCCCGTGCGTGTCCCAGCCCGCTTTGCGCACGACGCGTCGCCCTTGCATCGTTTGGAAACGACACACGACGTCCTTGATCGTGCGCGCCATCACGTGGTGGATGCCGGGACGGCCGTTCGCGGTCGGCGGGCCTTCCCAGAACACGAACGTCGGTGCGCCCGCGCGCGCTTTCTCGACCTCGGCGAACGTGCCGCGCGTGCGCCACGACGCGAGCGTCGCCTTCTCGGCTGCGGAGGGTGATTCCGCGATGCCTTCGTGTAGAGGTGCGAACCGGCGCGTGCCCTGGGAGTCGGTCATCCGCTCATTCTGGCGTACGAGCGCGCACCGCTACCAGCGGCGTTCGCGGATGTCCGCCACGATTCGGTCGGCGAGAGCGAGCGCGCGACGACCGTCTTCGCCCGTCACCTCCGGCGGCGTTCCGTCGCGCACGCTGGTGAGGAACGAGTCGAGCTCGGCTTGCAGCGGCCGATCGGCGCCGCTGAGGTCGAGCTCGGCGACCTTGAGGACCCGCGATTGAATCCAGTCCTTCTGCATCGCGAGCATCATCGGATCGAGCGTGCGCAGCGCCTCGCGCCCCTTCTCCCACTCCGGTCCCTTCTGGACGACGAGACCGTAGTTCTTCGTGAAGTCGAGGCTGATGTAGCCCTCGCTCGAGAACATGCGGAACCGGCGCATCGGCGACATCGAAGCGCGGCTCGCCGTCACGTTCGCGCGCGCGCCGTTCTCGAACACGAGGCGCACCGACGCGAGGTCTTCGTGATCCGTCAGGATCGCGCCGCCGGCCGCGTCGAGGCTCGCGACCTCGGATCCGACGAGATCGAGGATCAAGTCGAGGTCATGGATCATGAGGTCGTGCACGACGCCGATGTCGAGGCTACGAAAGCTGAACGGCGCGAGGCGGTGGCACTCGATGAAGCGCGGAGCGATGCCCATCGACCGCACCTTGCGCAGTCCCGGCTGGAACCTCTCGACGTGCCCGACGGCGACCTGCGCCTTACCGCGCGCCGCGGCGGCGAGAATCGCGTCCGCTTCCGCGAGGTTCGCGGCGAGCGGCTTCTCGATCAGCACCGGGATCCCGCGCTCGAGCAGCGGAATCGCGACCGACGCGTGGTGGACGGTCGGCACCGCGATGCTGACGGCATCGAGGTCCTCCGGCAACTCGCTCGGATGTTCGAAAGCCTGACATCCGAACTCGGCGGCGATCGCACGGGCCCGGTCCACTTGAGGATCGACGACGCACACGAGCTCGGCGCGCGGATTCTCCGAGTAGATCTTCGCGTGCAGCTTGCCCAGGTGTCCGACACCGAGCACCGCGACGCGCAGACGCTCCCGAGCGGGCCCTACACCCGAGCTCGGCGCGCTCATCGTCCGGCCTTCGCCGCGCCGATCCGTTCGGAGCCGATGCGCAAGAACTCTTCGCGCAGGCTCTCGCGGTAGCGTCCCTTCGCTCCGAGCTCGGTCTGCTCGAGCGACTTGACGAGGTTCGAGACGAGCGGCGAGCCCTCCATCTCGGCCTTGAGCTCGTCGAGCGTGCGGCTGCGCGGATTCCCCGAGCGGTAGATCCGCCGGAACGCCTGCCGCAGCGACTCGATCGATTCCTCCGGATAGCCGCCGCGCTGCAACCCAATCACGTTCACGCCGCGCACGCGGCTCGGGTGCCCCTCGAGGATCATGTACGGTGGCACGTCCTGCACCATGCGCGTCATCCCGCCGACGTAGGCGAACGCGCCGATCGTCACGAAGTGGTGCGCCGCGGCTCCACCCGAAATGTTCGCCTGCTCGCAGACCAGCACATGGCCGGCGAGCAGCACGTTGTTCCCCATGATGATGCGACTCTTCAACTCGCAGTCGTGTGCGACGTGACAACACGCCATTAGGAGGCAGTCGTCGCCGATGCGGGTCGTCCCACCGCCCTTCACCGTGCCGCGGTTGATCGTGACGAACTCGCGGATCGTGTTGCGGTCGCCGATCTCGAGCTGCGTGGGCTCGCCTTTGTACGAGAGATCTTGCGGCGCCGCGCCGAGGCTCGCCTGGCCCACGATCACGTTGTCCTCGCCGATGCGCGTGACGCCGTCGATCACGACTTGCGCGCCGACGCGTGTGCGGTCGCCGATCCGGACGTTGGGACCGACCACGCAGTACGGGCCGATCTCGACACCCACGCCGAGCTCGGAGCCGGCGGCGATCACCGCCGTGGGATGGATCTTGGTGGACATCTCGGAACTCCTAGGCATCGACCATCGTGAACATCAGCATCGCCTCGCACACCAGTCGGCCGGCGACCGTGCCGGAGCCGCGCACCTGAGCCGTCTGGTCCTTCGTGCGCACGGTCTCGACCTCGATGCGCAATTGGTCACCGGGCACGACCGCGCCGCGCAACTTGACCTTGTCGATCGACCAGAGGACGGCGAGCTTTCCCGAGTTCTCGAGCTTGCGCAGCAGGAGGACGCCCGCGAGCTGCGCCATCGCCTCGAGCTGCAGCACGCCCGGCATCAGCGGCGCACTGGGAAAGTGCCCCGCGAAGTACGGCTCGTTGATGCTGACGTTTTTTATGGCGACCGCGCGCCTGAAGCCGTCGATCTCGAGCACGCGATCGATCAGCAGGAACGGGTAGCGGTGGGGCAACATGCGCAGGATCTCGCGCACGTCGAGACCGGACTCGCGACGAATGAGCCCGCCGGTCTCCATGGACTGCATCAGGTCGAGCAGACGGCGCACGAGATCCGCGTTCGTGGAGTGGCCCGAGCGCGTCGCGATGATGTGCGCCTCCAGATCGGCGCCCAGGAGGTGCAGGTCTCCGAGCAAGTCGAGCAACTTGTGTCGCACCGGCTCGGACGGGAGCCGCAATTTCATTTGCGGATCGCCGAGCACGACCGTGTTCTCGCGCGTCGCACCCTTGCCGAAGCCGGCCTTCTGCAACGCTTCGACTTCCGACGCCAGGCAGAACGTGCGCGCGGGTGCGATCTCTCGCCCGAACGTTTCTGCCGAGACGTCGATCTGGAACGAACCGCCGTCGATGCCCGCCTCGTCGAACGAGGCGACGTACTGGAGCGTCAGCATCGGCCGGTCGGTCGGCAGTGCGACGAGCGTCGCGTTGCCGCTCCGCACGTACACCGGCTGATCGAGCCGGAACACCTTCGCTTCGGCGTCTTGGTCGACGAGCCCCGCCGTCTGGATCAAGCGCATGTACTCGAGAGCGCTGCCGTCGAGACCGGGCAGCTCGGAGCCCGAAAGCTCGACGGTCAGATTGTCGAGTCCAAGCCCGGTGCACACCGCGAGCAGGTGTTCGACGGTGTCGACCTCCGCCTGACCGCGCTGCAGCCGCGTCCGCCGCTCCTTCGCTTGGTGGTAGGTGATGTGCGCGGGGATCGGCGCCGAATCGGGGAGATCCGTGCGCACGAACTCGACGCCCGTGCCGTGCGGCGCCGGCAGCATGCGTGCGTGGATCGCCTGGCCCGAGTGCAGGCCGATGCCCGAGAACTCGACCACCGTGCGCAACGTACGTTGACGGCGCGTCATCGAGTCCCCCTTTCGATCTCGGCGAGTTTCTCTTCGAGCGCGTGCACGCGCTCCACGAGTTGCGGCAGCCGTTGCGTCAGTGCGACCTGCCGCAGAGCTTCGCCGCGCGGTCGCGCGGGCCAACCCAGATAGTCCGCACCGGCGGGGACGTCGCCGAACACACCCGCCTGACCAGCGATCCGCGCCCCGTCGTGAATCTCGATGTGGCCGTTGACGCCGGCCTGACCGCCGACGATCACGCGGCGGCCGATCTTCGCGGATCCGGCGATCCCGACTTGCGCCACGAGCAGCGCGCCTTCGCCGACGATCACGTTGTGCGCGATGTGGACGAGGTTGTCGAGCTTCGCGCCGCGTCCGATGCGCGTCGCGCCGAATCGGCCGCGATCGATGCACACGTTCGCGCCGATCTCGACGTCGTCCTCGATCACGACCGTGCCGCACTGAGGAATCTTGACCCAACCCTCCGGGCTCGGGTCGAACCCGTAGCCGTCGGCACCGAGCACCGCGCCCCCGTGGATGAGGCAGCGCGCGCCGATCTGAATGCCGGGGTATGCGACGACGCTTGGATGCAGCACGCTCCCCGCGCCGATGCGCACGCCGTTCCCCAGCGTGACGCCGGGATGGAGCACGACGCCGTCCGCGAGTCGCGCGTCGCGACCCACGAAGCACAGCGCGCCGACCGAAACGTCAGAGCCGAGCACGGCCGACGGATCGACGACGGCGGACGGATGGACGCCGCGGGCGGGCGGCTCCTCCGCGGGGACGAACGCGCGCACGATCGCAGTGAACGCGACGTTCGGATCGCCGCACCGCAGGAGCGTCAGATCCGAGCGCGGGATCTGCTCTCCGCGGCGAACGAGCACCGCACCCGCACGCGTGCGCAGGAGATCGTCCTTGTAGCGCGGGTTCGCGAAGAAGCTGACGTCGGTCGGCGTGGCTTCGCTGAGGCTCGCCGCACCTTCGACGATGCGGGATCCTTCACCTTCGAGTTCCGCGCCGCACAAGACGGCGAGCTCGGCAACGGTCTTCGTGGTCATTGCATTTCGAGCCCAATCACTGGGTTCGGTACGGCGTCCTACGGGGCGAACAGCCGGCGAAGGTTTAGCCCATCGCAGCCGAAGCTGTCAAACGCGGTCGACGCGATGTGGCATGGCGGCGCTAGAAGCTCATGTACGAGATCGAGAACGAGAGCACCTCCGTGCTGTCGCCGTCGCCTTCGCGGATCGGGAAACCGAAGTTCAGGATCAGTGGGAGCGGCCTCGCCATCCCGAAGCCGAAGCCGACGGACGCGCGCAGCTCGTCGAAGTCCAGTTGATACGGATCGGGATCGAGGACGCCCGCGTCGGCGAACAACACCGCGTAGAACATCTCGACTGAGCGGTACGAGCCCGGCTGAACCACCGAGTAGAGCGGGTAGTGCAGCTGCGCCGTCGCGTTGATCGAGGTCTCGCCGCCGATCGGTTCGCCGTTGAAGTTCGGCCCTACTCCGCGGTACTCGAAGCCGCGCAGAGTCGTGCGTCCACCGAGGAAGAAGCGTTCGGTATACGGCACGTCGGTCGAGTCGCCGAATGCGTCGCTGAAACCGAGACCCGCCGAGAGTCGAAATCCGGGAGGTGCGTCCTGGTCGGGCGGACCCAGCGGAATGATCCAATCGAAGTCGATGTCCGACTTGTAGTACTGATAGTCACCGCCGAGCGGACCGCCGTACACGCCGTTCTTCCACGAGACCGTCACGCCCTCGCGCGTGTTCAGGGTCGTATCGACGTTGCGATACCGCACGTCGAAGATCGCGCCGATCAGGCTCGATTCGCCTTCCTGCTCGAAGATTCCGGCCGGCACGGTCGTTCCCAGTGGATCGACGATCCCGGTGAGCGGAGCCTCGATGTCGGTGATGTCGAGGATCTGGTTCGTGTAACCGATGCCGGCCCACAGCTCGCGGCCGAACTCACGGCCGATCTCGATCCGCCGGTCCGTGCGCTCTTCGGTGTAGAAGTCCGCGGACGTCGAAGTGCGACGCAGGAATTCGAGCTCCAGTCCGTAACGGTTGAACTGCGTGCCGAAGAGATCAGGCTCGACGAACCGGACGCGGTAGTAATCGATCTCCGTGCCGGGCGAGATCTCGAAGTTCAAGAGCTGCCCCGCGCCGTGGAACGCTTCCTTGTCGTAGATGTCCCCGAACACTTCCGGCCAGTGGTCGGGCGTGTTCGTCGCGTCGAAGTTGCGCATCGAGAGCGAGAGCCGACCGAACAGTCCGCTGTTCGAATCGACCGCGGCCTGGATCATGAAGTTGACGACGCGGCCTTCCTCGACGAGGTACTCCAGATCGACCCAGTCCGGATCCTCGGTGGGAATGAACTGGTACGTCGGATCCTTGTGATCCTCGGGCGTCATCTCGTCGAGGAAGTAGTTCGTCGAGTACAGCCGGCTCAGCGACTTCGAGATCTCCTTGCTGTCGGCCATCTCGCCCGGGAGCACGCCGATCTCGCGTCGCACGACGCGATCGCGCGTGTGCTTCGCGCCGCGGAACATGACCTCGCGAATGAAGCGCTTGCGGCCCTGCGCGATCTTGTACGTCACGGCGACCGTGTGCTTCTCGTCGTCGAACACGAGCTCGGGGTCGAGGAACTCCCACGGATCGTGACCGGCCAGTGAGGGATGCGCGAGGTAGCCGCGCTCGCCGTAGTAACGCTTCAGCTCGGCGAGGTCGCCCAGTTGGCGATTGGACTCGAAGCGCTCGCCGACCTTCGACTTGCACAGCTCGAGCAGCTCCGACTCCGGGAAGAGCAGCTCCGCCGGCTTGTCGACGCGCTCCTTCGACTTGGGATCGACCTCCAGCGTCACGGCGCGGATCGCGAGCTTCGACACCGTGTACGGCCGGCCTTCGTCGATGACGATGTAGATCTCGACGCCGCTGCGGTCGGAGTGGAAATCGAGCGATTCGAGCTCGACGACGGCGTCGAGGAAACCTCGGTCACGGTAGACCTGCCGCATCGCGAGCAAGTCGGCTTGCAGCTCGTCCTCGACGAATTTCGAACCCTTCCAATTGAAGAGCCACGGCCCGTCGAGGTCGGTGTTCGCGAGCTTCGTCAGTCCACCGGCCCAGAAGAGCATCCCGGTGTCAGGCATCGAATGATTGCCCTTGATGATCACGTCCTTCACGCGCACCTGCGGCCCTTCGCGGATTTCGAAGATCACGTCCGGGAGGACGTTCTCGGTCGCGGGCGTCGCGCCCGGTTCGCGAACGCGCACTTCGACGTCGGCAAAGTAGAAACCCTCGCGTCGGTAGCCTTCGACGAGGCGCTGCTTCACGCGCGCCGATTGGTACAGGTAGAGCTCGCTCTTGTCGCCGAGCAGCGCCCACTTGCGCAGCGTCTCGGTGTCGATCTCCGAGTTGCCGATGAAGCGCGGCTCGAGGTCGACCGGCAGCTCCGTGACGGAAAGCAGGAGGCGGAGCCCGCCTTCGACCTCGCGGTACTGCACGTGGTCCACGCGGACGTGGAACACTTGCCACAGCGTCTTCAATCCGCGCGAGATGGCGTTCGGATCGAGCGCTGACCCCACCTTTTGACCGAGCGCGTCGGCGAGTTGCTTGGCGGTGTATCGCCGGTGTCCCTCGACGTCGACTGCGACCACCGTCGGACGAACGGGCGCGGCCGGCTCGCCCTGCTTCGCGTTCGACTCCGGAGCCGGCGGCGGAGCTGCGTCCTGCGCGAATGCCGGAGCGAGCACCAGCGCGCAAACGGCGAGCGCGCTATGGATTGAACGGCTCATCCATGCTCGGGGCGCGGTTCTCGAAACGCATGGTGGGCGCGAAGAACTGGAGCTTGACGTCGCCGGTCGGACCGTTGCGCTGCTTCGCGACGATCACCTCGGCGAGTCCCCGAATTTCGGCGCTCTGCTCTTCCTTCTTCACGTAGTACTCGGGCCGGTAGAGCAGGAGCACGACGTCGGCGTCTTGCTCGATCGATCCCGACTCACGCAGATCGGAAAGCATGGGGCGCTTGTCGTCGCGCGATTCGACCGCGCGCGAGAGCTGCGAGAGCGCGATCACCGGTACGTCGAGCTCGCGCGCGAGCTCCTTGAGCCCGCGTGAGATGTTGCTGATCTCTTGCTGCCGGCTCTCCGCTTTCGGATGCGACATGAGCTGCAGGTAATCGACCACGACCATGTCGAGGCCGTGTTGCTGCTTGAGCCTGCGAGCGCGACTGCGCAGTCCCATGACGGAGAGTCCAGCGCTGTCGTCGATGAAGATCCGCGTGCCGGCCAGCTCCCCGGCGGCGCGCGCGAGCTTCGAGTAGTCCTCGTTGGGAATGCGGCCGGTGCGCAGCTTGTGCGCATCGACAGGCGCGCGTGTGCACAGCATGCGGCGCACGATCGATTGCTGTCCCATCTCCAGACTGAAGAACAGGATGACCGGGGGATGGTCGACGTGCTCGGGCGGATGCGTCGCGGCGTGGTCGATCATGTTCAGCACGAGCGCCGTCTTGCCCATCGAGGGTCGCGCCGCGATCACGATCAGGTCGCCCGCGTTGAATCCGGACAGCATCTCGTCGAGGTCGAAGAACCCGCTCGGGAGCCCCGTCGGGCCCGAGCGATGGCTGGCCGAGTCGATGCGGCGGAACGTCTCCTCGATCGCTTTCGAGAGCGCGGTCGCCTCGTTGCGATCGCTCTCCCCCGCGACCTTGAAGATGCGCGTCTCCGAGAGGTCGAGCAGCTTCTGCACGCTCTCGCCGTCAGGTCGCGTGCTGTACGCGCCCGCGAGGATGTCCGTCGCTTCTCGAATGAGGCGCCGCAGCGTCGCCGTCTCGCTCACGATGCGCGCGTGGTGTTTGACGTGCGCCGACGAGGTGACGCACGTCGAGAGCTCGACGAGGTATGAGCGTCCGCCGACTTGGTGGAACTTGCCGGTGGCCGCCAGCGCTTCGCCGACGCTGATGAAATCGATCGGCATACTGCGCTCGGCGAGGCCGATCAACGTCTCGAACACGATGCCGTGCCGCGCCGCGAAGAAGTCGTCGCTCCGAATCGACTCGGCCACTTCCGGCACGCGTTCCGGCTCGAGCAGGAGTGCGCCGAGGAGCGCTCGTTCCGCTTCCTCGTTATGAGGCGGAACCCGCCCCGCATTCATCTCCTCCTGCATCGTTCGGAGCATATCGGTCGCGAGGCAGAGCGGGAAGCGAATCGGCGACGCGCGGAGTGCGCGTCCCGATCATGCGCGGGATGCGGGATGTACGGTGCCAGAGCAACTTCTCGACGATTCGCGCAACGCGAATCGTCGAGAAGTTGCTCTGGCACCGTACATCCCGCA
>JANOFY010000613.1:0-2528 GCA_031413895.1 Planctomycetota bacterium
CGACCTCGACAGAAACCGTGCCCGATGTGACGGTGCCGACCACCGAACGGGCGACGACTGTGCCGGTGGTGGAGGAAGTAGCGCCAGGCCAGGCGCTGCTGGTGACTGGTGGCGAAACCCGAAGGTTCGAAGTCGCCGCTACATGCTCCGACTTCTGGGCCGGCGTGCAGACCACGAGTCATGTGCTCGTCGACAACGCCACCGACCGTGTGTGGGTGGTCGATGTCTTCGCGTTCGAAGAGGGCGGGAGCCGAGGCATGCTGGCCGTCGACATGGACTACGCGATCGCCGCCAACCTGTTCGGCCAGGACACGCCGTTGTCGCCCACGTACTCGGGCGAGATCGACGAGAGCCAGGCAGGCGTCGCACGTGCGACGCTGCAGCGCACCTCCGGCGATGGTCCGGCCTCGGTCGACGGAACCCCTTCTTGCCGATCCAGCCCTTGCCGTACGTCTTTCCGAGACCACGCACCGATAGAACCGCGTCGCCGGGCTGGTCCACGTTCGTCGTGCTCATCGCGTCGAGCAGGATAGCGTCGGCACGACGTGCATACGCAGCGCCGTTCGCGCCGATCAACCGGCGAGCGTCAGCGTCGCCGCGCCGATCCATCCCGCGTCCGCGCCCAGCCGCGCGGGGCGAAGACGCACGGTTCCATGCCGATCGCCGTACGACCGCTCGTCGATCCCGGCGCGAATCCCGGATTCGAGGACGTCGAGCGCAGCGCCGAACCCGCCGCCGATCACGAACGAGCGTAGATCGAGCAGCGTCACGACCGCGCCCAGCCCGCGACCCAGGTCGCGACCGATGTCGGTCAATAGTTCGCGTTCGGCACCGGCGCGCTCTCGTGCACACTGCGCGAGCAGAACGAGGTCGCCGGGATGCGCGGACGGTAGACCACGCGCGAGGGCGCGCGCTCGTGCTGCGCTCGCCGAAGCGAGCGTCTCGAGGCATCCGCGCGCTCCGCAACCACACTGCGGGCCGGCTGGATCGACGACCACGTGTCCGATCTCGCCCGCCATGCCACCCGGACCGCGGTGGAGCTCGCCTGCGAGGATCAAACCGCCGCCGATTCCGGTTCCGAGCGTCACGACCAGGACGTCCTGCTCGCCCTGCGCCGCACCGAGCCAGTGTTCTCCGAGCGCGGCGGCGTTCGCGTCGTTCTCGATCGCGATCCCGTGTTCGTCGAGCGCGAGACGCCGCGCGAGTTCGCGTGCGAGCGACACTCCGCGCAGGCAGGGGAGGTTGGGCGACTCGAGGATCCGCTTCTCGGCGCGATCGATCAATCCGGGCGTTCCCAGTCCGAGCACGCGCGTCGCGCCCAGCTCGCGGGCGAGGTTCGCGATGCGATCGAGCACTTCACTCGAGCCGAGCTCGACGCCGGATGCGATCGAGCGGCGTTCGAGGACCTCGCCCTGCGGCGAGATCGCACCCGCCTTGATCGCGCTGCCGCCGAGATCGATGCCGACGAGTCGCGCGGGCGGAACGGCGCTCAATCGTCGACGGTGGCGTTCTTCACGCGTCGCATGACGCGCCGGTACGCCTTCACGTAGTTCTTGGCCGTAGCCTGCCAGGAAAAGTCCTGCTTCATCGCGCGCAGGACGATCGCCTTCCATTCGGCGGCGTCCTTGTAGTGCTTGCGCGCGGCATCGAGCCCCTCGAGTAGCCCGTCGCCCGAGTACGTGCGGAACACGAAGCCCGTACCGTGCTTGGGATCCTTCTCGACGTTGATCACGGTGTCGTCGAGTCCGCTCGCGGCGTAGATCAGCGGGAGCGCTCCGTACCGCATGCCAATCGCGCACAGCGCGTTCGACGCGTGGTAGTGCGACGGCATCACGAGGAGGTCCGCGCCCGCGAGCAGCGTGTGCGCCGAGTTGACGTTGTAGCCCTCGATCAAGCGGCAGCGCCCACTGAAAGTGGACTCCATCGTCTTCACGCGCTCGACCATCTCGGGCTTGCCCGAGCCCATGATCACGACCTCGACGCTGCTCTCGAGCACCGACGTCATGATCTCGGCGAGGATGTCGAAGCCGCTGTCGGCATCGAGTCGACCGATCACGGCGGCGAGCGGGATCCGTGCGCCCGAGTCGAGGCCCAGCACGGACTGCAGCGCCGACTTGCACTTGCGCTTGCCGTTCAGCTCCTTGTCCTTGAGCGAGAACGTCTGCGGCAAGAGCGAATCGTTGCTCGGATCCCACGTGCGGTAGTCGATGCCGTTCGTGATCCCGACGAGTTCCTTGTGGCGGCGCCGGAACGTGTCCTCGAGGCCGTAGCTGCGATCGATCTCCTGGATGCGCTCGGCGTGACTCGGCGAGTGCGTTCCGATGATCGTTCCGAACTCGGCGCCAGCCTTGAGGAAGTTCACCTTGCCCGCGAGCTCGACGCCATTGACATGCTGAAACACGCCGCGCGGCAAGCCGATGTGCGGCAGGATCTCGCGCTCGAAGCTGCCTTGCATCGCGAGATTGTGGATCGAGAAGAACGTGCCGGCTTTGCTCGCCGGATGATCCGGATGTTTGGTCGCGTACTCG
>JANOFY010000614.1:0-8214 GCA_031413895.1 Planctomycetota bacterium
CGCGTTCATCGGCGGCAACTGCGGCGTGTACGAAGGTGTGCTCGTGCGCCGCGGCGCCGTGCTCGCCGCCGGCACGATCCTCACCGCCGGCACGGTCGTGTTCGACGCCGTGCGCGGTGTCGAGCTGCGCGGCTCGCGCGCGGAGCCGCTCGAGATCCCCGAGCGCGCCGTCGTCGTGCCGGGCTCGCGCCCGCTGCGCGCGACGAATGCGGCCGCGGACTACCACGTCGCCTGCGCGATCATCGTGAAGTACCGCGACGAGCGCACCGATCGCGCGACGGCGCTCGAAGACGCGCTGCGCTGAACGAAGGCGATTCGGCGGTCGCCTGGGATCTCGCCGCGCGGCGTCGAGCTCAGCGCAGCGGCAGCGAACCCTCGAACGTGTGTCCCGCGCGTTCGAGCGCCGCGCGCGCCGCGTCGAACTTGTCCGCCGACACGAGCAACCAATCCGTGTCGTAGGTCGAGATCACGAACACCGGCACGCGCACCTCCGCGAGCGCCGCGCACAACGCCGCGAGGATCCCGACCGATGTCATCGGGATCGTGCCTTCGATGCCGAGCGCCACCTTGTCGCGCTCGTGCACCGTTTCGCGCGGCACGAACTCCTGCGCGCACACGATCGAGAGCTCGGCCGGCGTGCGCGCCGTATTGACGAACTTGCCGCGCGCCCAGGCGGGAATCGGCGCATCCGGCGCCAGCCGGCAGATCGCGAGGCGTTCTTCGTGCACGAGGAAGCGGAAGCGCTGTGTCGGCATCGTGGCGGTAGCCTACGAATGCGGCCGACGACTGGACACACCGACCGACGTTCCGAGGGGTTCGGCGGAGGCGCGCCTTCAGATTTCGGCTTCGACGGCAGCGCGTTGCGCCCTTGTGCCCGTACTACAAGTGCCACGGTGAGTGCGCGGCGAGTATCCTTCCTACACCCGGCGCGTGCCGGCTTCGAACTCGGCGGCGTATCGCGCGCCAGCCCAACACCAGGAGTCTTCCGTCTCATGAGCTTCGTCCGTCCGTTCTCTCGTTCCGTCCTTCCGTTGTTTTTGCTCTGCTCAGTCTTCGTCGCGTCGGTCTTCTGGATGACCGCGCGTGATGCGGGCGCAGCTTCGACCGTGGCCTCGGCCGCAAACGACGAGCTCGAACAGGCGATGCGTCAGATCAACGGCGTCGGAAAAGCGCTCGGCCGGGGGATCACGGCCGACAATCGCGACGAATCGCTGGCGCAGATCGCCAAGCTCCAGAGCGCGGTGATCGCGGCGAAAGCGATGACGCCCGACACCGCCGCCGCGGTCGCGGCCGACCAGCGTCCCGCGTTCATGGCCGAGTACCGCAAGACGCTCGTGGAAGTGCTCAAGGTGGCCTGCGATGTCGAAATCGCGATCCTCGACGGCAAGTACGAAGCGGCGCAGGAGCTGATGAAGACGCAGCTGGGCGCGCTCAAGAAGAGCGGGCACGACAAGTTCCAGGGCGAGTGACGCGTGCTCGCGGCGGCTTCGACCGCGCTCGTCGTTGCGTAGTCCGACGAGCGTTCTATGAGTCGTCGCGCGCTACTTCGCGCTCCCCAAGAGCTTCTGCCACCGCGCCCACGCATCCACGCGCGCTGATCCAGAAGACGGACGCGACGAAGCAGCGCACCGGCCGATCCTTGCCCTTGATCTCGATCCACTCGTGATGGCGCGGCGACTTCTCGAGCCGTTCGAGCGCGGGATCCTTCGTCGTCGCCGACTCCTGCATAGGCACGGGAGCCTTCATCGACGGCGGGATCACGAAAGCGATGGGGACGAGGAGTGCGCAGAGCTTCATGGGATCTCTTTCCTTATATAGAGGGTCGCACCGGCGCGAACCCCACGGTCGATGGGCTCGACCCGGTCACCGACCGCGCGCCACGAGCACGAGGTTTTCGCGCCGCGGCGCGATTGCGCGAGCAGCGACACCGATCAGCGGCAGCGCGATGAGCGCAGCGACGATCGTCCACAGGACGACGAGCGCAAGTGCGAGGCCCGGCCTCTGCATCTGTCGTTCGACGATCGCCAGGATCGCGGTCGGTACGCTTGCGAGCGTGAGGACGAGCAGTGTGCCTGTGAGCATCGCGAGTCCGTGCGGATTGCCGCCGGATCCGGTCTTGCTCAGATCCGCTGCGACCGGAAACAGCGCCGACATGACGACCGCCACCGGACTCAGCAGCAGTTGCGTGGCCACCGCGGCGAGAAGCACCGCGATCCACGCGTGCGGCGTCCCCGTCGGACAAAGCGTGATCGCCACGCCGAAGCACACCAGCACCGGGATCATCAAGACGAGCGCGCATCCGGCGAGTTTTCCGCGGACAAGATCGACGTCGCGTACTGGCGCGAGCATCAGTAGCGCGAGGCCCGTGCGATCCGTAGCGAACTGGTTCATGGTGAACGCCAGGAGCGCGTACATGCTGAACACGATCCCGGCGCCGAGAAGCGCGGGTCCGTTCGAACCGAGGAACGATCCGCCCGGAAATTCGGTCGGAAGGTGCCGCGAGCACACGGCGAGGATCGCGAGAAAGGGACCGGGAAGCATCACGGCGACGCGTCCGCGCACCGACCTGAGCGACGTGCGCAGTTGTGTGATCGCGATGGCCGACGCAGCGCTCGAAAGGCCGGGGATTCGGAAGGCGCTCGTTCGAATCGGAACCGTGCGACTGCGACCACGGCTGCTGTCGGAAGACTCGAGAAGCTTCTTGTGGAGCAGCGACGACAGTGCGTAGAGCGCGGTTGCTTCCAAAGCGAGGAGCGCGATGCTGAACCACGCGGTCATGTCGCGTCCTTCGACCGCGTGCTCGATCGACCGCCCGTAGAGTTCCGTCGGCAGTGCGCGGGTCCACTCCGGGAGGTCGCGATCGAACTCCTCGATGACGCGCCCCACCCCGCCTCCTGGTCGAAATCGATCGTCCATGGCGTTCGATGAAAGCGCCGGCACGACCGCGGCGAGCGAAAGCACGAGCACGCCCACGATCGCGACGAGCTCGCTGCGGCGCCGATTGCGCAGAACCCAGTGTGTGAGCGACGCGACCGCGGTGTTGAGCGAGGCGATGAACACGATCAGCGCGGCGGCGGCGGCGAACGCGACGATGGATTCACCGGCGCGGCCCGACACAAGAAGACCCGTCGCGATCAACGCGAGTCCAGGCAAGAGTCCCGCGATCCACGGGCCCGCGATGCTCGTCAACACTTCGAGGAAGTGAAGCGCTCTACGCGGGATCGGTAGGAGCAAGAGTCGCGCGTGTCCGGCGACCGTCATCCCTCCCGTTGGAATGACGACCATGCACAGCATCAATAGGAACAGCAGCACGCGCGGCCCGGCCATGACGCGGATCGCGCGCATCGAGCCGCTCCCCATGCCCACGCCGCCGAAGTAGCCGAGCACACCGAGCAACGCCGCGAAGCCGAGGATCAATCCAAAGAGCATCAGCGGCACTACGAGCGCGGAGAGTCGCGAAAAACTCTCCAGCGCATCGCGTCGCCGGCCACCGCGCAGCGCCGACACGGCCAGCCGCCAGCGCAGCCACGCGAACGCGCGCAGGAAACGGATCAATGTCGAAGCCACTCGAGGCTCGGCGCGACTTGCTTCTCAGCGCCCACGACGTCGAGGAAGATCTCCTCGACGCTTTTTCCGACACCGACTCCCGCGCGTAGCTCCGCGAGCGGCGCTTGCGCGACGAGCTTGCCCTTGCAGATCACTCCGAGGTGATCGCACAGGCGATCGACGATCTCCAGGATGTGCGACGTCAGGAAGATCGTGCCGCCGTTTTTCACGAACTGCGCGAGGAGCTCCTTGATCTGCCGCGACGCGATCGCGTCGATGCCTTCGAACGGCTCGTCGAGGAAGAGCAAACGCGGTGCGGGCAAGAGCGCCACGGCGAGCGCGAGCTTCTTGCGCATGCCGTGCGAGTAGTCGGCGACGAGATCGCGCGCCGCCGGCGCAAGGTCCATCAGCTCGAGCAGCTCGATGGAGCGCGCGCGCATCGAAGTCTTGTCGAGGCCGTAAATTTGGCCGACGAACGTCAGCGTCTCCGCGCCGGTCAATCGATCGAACAGCGCGAGGTCTTCCGGCACGACACCGACTTGGCGCTTGACCGCGCTGGGATCGGCCAGCGGATCGAGGCCGAGGATCCTCATGGACCCGCCGCTCGGACGCAGCAGCCCGGTGAGGCACTTGATCGTCGTCGACTTGCCCGCGCCGTTCGGGCCGAGGAAGCCGTAGAAGCTGCCGCTTGGAACGGCGAGGTCGACGCCGTCGACCGCGGCGAGCGCGCCGAACGTCTTGCGCAGTCCGTGTGTTTCGACCGCGAGCTCCATGACCTCAGTATCCCGCCGTCTTGTCGACGACGTTGAGCAGCGGTTCACCCGCGTCGAAGCGCCGCAGGTTCTCGCGAAAGAGCGCCCAGCCGCGCTCCTCGGTCAATTCGGCGCGGGACGAGACGTGCGGCGTGATGATCACGTTCGGAAAGTCCCACAGCGGATGCTCCGGCGGCAGCGGCTCGGGATCGGTGACGTCGAGGCACGCGCCGGCGAGCTGGCCTGATTTCAGCGCGTCGACGAGCGCATCCGTTTCGATCACTTGCCCGCGCGCGATGTTGACGATGTAGCTGCGGCGCTTCATCGCGGCGAACGCCGCGCGATCGAACAGGTGTTCGGTCTCCGGCGTCAGCGGGACGCAGATCGCGACCACGTCGGCTTCCGGGAGCATCGCGAGCACGTCGGTCGGCTTGCCGACGCGCTCGACGAAGCTCGGCGCGGGATCGTCGCTGCGTCGCGTCGCGATCACGCGCATGCCGAAGCCCTCGCCGCGGCGCGCGATCTCGCTGCCGATGCCGCCGAGTCCGACGACGAGCAGCGTCCGGCCTTGCAGTGCGATCGGTTCGAGCGTGTCGGAGCCTTCGCGAATCCAACGGCCCTCGTTCTTGCCGGCCAGGTGCACCGGCAGATCGCGCGTCAGCGCGAGGAGCATCGCGAACGCGTGGTCGGCGATCGTCGGTCCGTGGACGGCGCGCAAGTTCGTGAGGACGACGCGATCGTTCGAGGCGATCTCGGGAACCGCGAGATACCTCTCGACGCCCGCGCTCTGCGCCTGCACCCAGACGAGCTGGGGCGCCGCGCGCACGAAGTCGAGCGTCGCGTAGCGACCGTCGATCGCGTGAGCTTCCCCCGCGCGCGCGAGCGCGGCCTCGCGCGAGAGCCCGGCGACCACCTGGATCCGGGGAGCGAGACGGGAGAGCTCCTCGTGTTGAGCCGGCGTGAGCTCCTCCGCGAAGTAGGTCAACGTCGGCGCGATGGGACCGCGCTCGATCGCGACGCGCGCGTTGCGCAGCGAGCCGATCTCCTCGGGCGCGTTCGGGACTTGGACGATGGAATGCGTGGCCGCCGGCGCCGCGCAGCTCGCGAGCATCGTGAGCAAGACGGGGATTCTCATGCGCGCATTCTACGGTGCGCGATGGCGACGTCGCGCGTGGCGTGCGGGCCAAGGAAGATCGAGCGATGTTCAACCGTCGTCGCGGAAGCGCGCGCGGCGATTTTGCGGATCAATTCCAGCGGAACACGCGCAGCGCGACGACGAACGACACGACGCCCCACACGACCAAGATCCCGATCCGTGGGAGTTGCGACGAAAAGTCAGCGCCCTCGAGGATCACCGCGCGCAGTCCGTCGTTGAGCGCCGTGAGCGGCAGCGCCTTCACGATCGGCTGGATCGCGTCGGGGAAACGGTCCGACGAGAAGAAGATCCCCGAGAACACGAACATCGGGAGCATGACGAGATTCATCAGGCCCGAGACGGTCTCGGTCTTGGGGGTGCGGCTCGCGACCAAGAGTCCAAGGCTCGCGAACGAGCACGCGCCGATGACGGACAGCAACGCCAGGTGCCACATCGGCCCCTGCAGCGACACGTCGAACACGAGCCAACCGAAGAGCAACAGCAAGAACATCTCCACGATCACCATCACCATGCGGCTCGCCATCATCGCGCCGAGAAAATGAGTGCGCCGCATCGGCGTGGCGACGAGACGCTTCAGGAGCTTGCGTGAGCGCATGTCGACGAGCACGAAGCCGATGCCCCACATGCCGCCGCTCATGATGTTCATCCCGAGAAGCCCCGGGATGAGGAAGTCGATGTAGCGCGCACCGGGTTTCGTCTCGTGCGTCGTGTGCACGGCCACGGGATCGGCGCGGCCCGCCGCGCGCTGCAACGCGTCGTTGACGCGCAGCTCCGCCATCAGACTGTCGGGCCGCGTCGGGTCGAGCCGGTACTCGTACTCGCGGCCGGGCACGACGACGAGCGACACCCTGCCCAGGCGAAGTTCTTGGTCCGCCTGTGCGAGCTCGATGCGCTCGACGTGGAAGCCCTCCGCCGGCGTGAGCGCGCGCATCACCTCGTCCGCGCCTGGAGCATCGAGCACGCCGACGTGGATCTCGTCGGGCGCCTTGTTGCGGAACGCGAGGCCGAGACCGATCGCGAGCAGGATCGGGAACCCGAACACCCAGAAGAGCACGCCGGGTTCGCGCACGAACTCGCGCAAGCGTGCGAGGAACAGCTCGCGGAAGGGACTGCGTCGCTCACTCATCGCGCAGGTGCCGACCCGTGAGGGAAACGAAGACGTCTTCGAGGCTCGCGTGCCGCGTCGAGAGTTGTGACAACACGTGCGAGCCGCGTTCGAGGTGATCCATCAAGGCCGGGATCGTGACGTGCGGCTCGGCCACCGTGAGTTGAACGGCGGATCCTTCCGCGCGCGCCGAGCGCACCGAGGGGAGAGCGAGCAGGGGCTCGAGGTCGATCCCCGCACTCGCTGCCGGCTCGCCCGTACGCGGACCGAGTTCGTCCCCGCGCGGACCCGCGCGTGGACTATCGAGCGCGAACTCGACGACGTGATCGCCACCGAGCGAGCGAATGAGCTCCGCCGGCGAACCGAGCGCGATCACCTTGCCTTGATCGACGACAGCGACGTGATCGCACAGCCGCTCGGCCTCGTCCATGTAGTGCGTCGTCAAGACGATCGTCCGCCCGCGCCCGCGCAGATCGCGGATGATGTCCCAGAGCTGCCGCCGCGACTGTGGATCGAGACCGGTCGTCGGCTCGTCGAGGAACAGGAGATCCGGATCGCCGACAAGCGCGCATGCGACCGCGAGTCGCTGACGCTGACCGCCCGAGAGGTTCACGACGTACGCCGACCGCTTCTCCGCGAGTCCGACGTCGTTCATCGCTTCGTCCGCCGATCGGCCGCGCGCGTAGAACGAGCCGAAGAGTTGCAGCGTCTCGCGCACCGTGAGCTTGTCGGTGAAGCGCGTCTCCTGCAGCGACACGCCGATCCTCTGACGCAGCGCGCGCTCGTCGTGCTCCCAGCAGAGGCCGAGCACTTCGACCTCGCCCGAAGTCGGCGCGAGGATGCCCTCGAGGATCTCGACCGTCGTCGTCTTGCCGGCGCCGTTCGGGCCGAGCAGACCGAAGCACTCGCCTGTGCGAACCTCGAGATCGAGGCCGCGCACGGCTTCGACCGGCGGCCTGCCCGCGTAGGTCTTGACGAGCGAACGGCAACGGATCGCGTGAGACATGGGCGCGACATCATAGAGCTCGGCGGCGCGTGCGCATGTCGCGCGATGTGAAGGTCTTGTCGATCTGTCGCGTGCCAACTAACGTTCGTCGCGTGGCTCCTCATCCCGAGGGATTGGTGCGCGGCACCGACCGCAAGTTGCGTTGCGCGTGGTGCGCGTCGGCGCCGGACTACGTCGCCTACCACGACGTCGAGTGGGGGAGGCCCGTCACCGACGACCGGCGCCTCTTCGAGAAGATCTGTCTCGAGGGATTCCAGTCCGGGCTCAGCTGGCTGACGATCCTGCGCAAGCGCGAGAACTTCCGCCGCGCGTTCGCCGGCTTCGACTTCGATGAAGTGGCGAGTTTTCGAGCGCGAGACGTGACCCGGCTCCTCGCCGACGCACGCATCGTCCGCCACCGCGGCAAGATCGAGTCGACGATCCACAATGCGAAGCGCGCGCGTGAGCTCGTCCACGAGCACGGCTCGCTCGCCACGTACTTCTGGCAGTTCGAGCCGTCGCCGGACGAACGGCCGAAGCGACTGACGTACGACGTGCTGCGCGAGCTCGCGAGCACGCCGCAGTCGAAAGCGCTCTCGAAGGACTTGAAGAAGCGCGGCTTCAGCTTCGTCGGTCCGACGACGGTCTACGCGTTCATGCAGGCGATGGG
>JANOFY010000615.1:0-37285 GCA_031413895.1 Planctomycetota bacterium
GACCGCAACAGACGATTCAAGGCCGCACTTTCGGCGAAATGGGGCGACTGGCGCACGTGCCGCGAGATCGCCGGCAAATTCGGCCAGCACCACTCGGTGTTCGAGCATCTCACGCGGCATCCCGACGACTACGCCGGCGCATTCCGATACATCGCGTCGCGACTGCGGCTCATTCACCTCTACGCGTGGCAATCGCACCTTTGGAATCGGGCGGTGGCGCGCTACATCGAGTCGATCACGCCGCCCGCCGAGCGCCTCGTCGTCCCCACGGCCGAGGGGCGCCTCTACTTCGCGCGCGGTGCGATGCCGAGCGACCCGTCGATGAACAATCGCTTTCGGCTGCCGGGGCCCAAGTTGGTGGATGTCGCGCATCCGCGACAACGCGAGCTGCTCGTCGAGGCGTTGCAGCGCGAAGGTGTCGGCGCCGACGCGTTCAATATCGAAGGCGTCAGCGGATTCCAGCTCAAGGGCGAGGACCGCGCGCTCGTGATCCATCCGCGCGAGCTCTCGCTGTCGCGATCGGGCCGCGATTCCCTGGCCTTGCATTTCGAACTTCCGCGCGGTGCGTACGCGACGCTCGTCGTCGCGCGTCTCGTCGCCGAGGACCCCGAGTCGCGGCGAGCGCCGCGCGGCGGGTCGCGCGGCGAACCGGAGCCTCGCGCGCAGGGGCCGAGACGACCGGCGAAGCGACCGTCGACAGGGCGATCAACGAGACCGCCGGCGAAGCGGCCGCGCGCGCGAGGATGAACGCATGAGCCAGAGTGCCGCGATCGGTGTCTCCGCGATTGGCGTCCCTGTGATCGGTGTTATTGGCGGCTCGGGTCTTTACGAGATCCGCGGCCTGACGGACGTGCAGGAGGTCGAGCTCTCGACGCCGTTCGGCGCACCGAGCGACGTTTTCGTCACGGGCGTGCTGTCGGGAGTGCGCATGGTGTTTCTGCCGCGCCACGGACGCGGCCATCGCATCAGCCCATCCGAGATCAACTTCCGCGCGAACATCTGGGGACTCAAGAAGCTCGGAGTCTCGCGCATCATTTCGGTGTCGGCCGTCGGTTCGATGCGCGAGGACATCGAGCCCGGTGACTTCGTCGTGATCGACCAGTTCTTCGACCGCACGCGGCATCGCGCGGACACGTTCTTCGAAGACGGCGTCGTCGCGCACGTCATGTTCGCGGATCCCGTGTGCGCCGAGGTGCGCGCGGCGTTGCTCGCGGCGGCGCGCGCGCTCGAGATCAAAGTCCACGACGGCGGCACGTACTTGAACATGGAGGGCCCGCAGTTTTCCACGCGCGCCGAGTCGAAGATCTACAGGCAGTGGGGCATCGACGTCATCGGGATGACGAACCTGCAGGAGGCCAAGCTCGCCCGCGAGGCCGAGATGTGCTACGCGACGGTTGCGATGGCGACGGACTTCGACTGCTGGCACGAGTCGCACGAGGACGTCACCGTCGAAGCGATCATCGCGGTGATGAACAAGAACGTCGGCAACGCGCGCGAGCTGATCGTCGGAGCCGTGCCCGCGCTCGCAGGGAGAGCGCGTTGCGCCTGCGCGCGCGCCTTGCAGAGCGCGATCATGACCGCGCCCGACCGCATTCCCCCCGCGGCGCGCCTCCGTCTGGGCCTCTTGATCGACAAGTACATCGAGCGCTGACGGAGATGGCGCCGCGAGCCCACATGCGAGTCCACGTGTTCGGGGCATCGGCCGCGATTCTGGCGGCGGCAGCGACGATCGCGGCATGTCGCGCCGCTCCGTCGAGCGACCAGCTCGTCGAGCTCGCGCGTCGATCGGAGAACGGGCTGCCCATGAGGGTCGAGTCGGCGCACCGCGGACCGTTCGTCGCCGTCGGCACGAGCGGCACCGCGCGATTCGCGCGACTCGTGTTCGAGGAGTTCCAACCCGAGCGCGCGCTCGCGACCGCGACGTTCGTCGACCAGTTCTACCGCGAGCCGGGCAATGAAGGCTTCGACGCGTGTCTGGATCACGTGGCCGCCGCATTGGCCGAGATCGGGTTCGGTTCGGATCCGCGCTTCACCCTTGCGCTGCGGGAATCGCCGCTCGAGGCGCCCGCATGGACGCCGGTGCGAGCGAAGCTCGAGCTGGCCCTGCCGGACGGCCGGCGCGAGCTCCTGCACGAGCTGCGCGATCCCGAGGATCCCGACCGCACCATGCTCCCACACAACGCGCCGTCCGCGGACGTCGAAGGCGATGTCTGTGTGAAGCTCGAAGATGTGCGCGCAGGCTCGGTGTGGGTGACCGAGTCGCCGCTCGATCGCGAGTCGCTCGAGCGTGCGCGGGAACTCGGAGCCGTCGCGGCGCTGTCGGCCTCGCTCGAGAAGTACAACGTGGATCCAACGGGCGGCGAGCGCCACCTCGACGCGGTGCAGTACCGCACGATGCCGTATCCGTGTCCGCTGCCGGTCGCACAGATCTCGCCGCGCTCGTTCCGCCGGATCGCGCAAGCGCTCGAGCAACACGGCCGCGCGCGCATCGCGCTCCAGGCCGAGGTCCGCTACGCCGAGAGGCCGCTGCGGACCCTGGTCGCAACGATCGTCGGCGCCACGCGTCCGGAGGAAGCGGTCGTCGTGGCCGCGCACGTGCAAGAGCCTGGCGCGTGCGACAACGCGAGCGGCGTCGCGACCGTGCTCGAGAGCGTGCGCGCGACGGCCGGTCTCATCCGCGAGGGCCGGATCGAAGCGCCCGCACGCAGCCTCGTCTTCCTGTGGGGCGCCGAGATTCGCCAAAGCCGCTTGTGGCTCGAGTGGGCGGAGCGCGCGACCGTCGCGGCGATCTCGGCCGACATGACCGGGGAATCTCAGACGGCGACCGGTGCGATCCAATTGCTCGAGCGCGCACCCGATCCCGCGAGCGTGCGCGCGCTCCCGCCCGATGAGCACACGGCCTGGGGCGCGAGCGAGGTCGATCCGGAGAGCATCCGGCCGAGCGGCCTCGCGATCGTCGCGCACACCGCGCTCACCGATGTGGGGGTTCTGTCGCCGCAGTGGTCGAGCGCCGAGCATCCCTTCGAAGGCGGCAGCGACCACGACGTGTTCCAGGGCGCCGGCATCCCGGCCGTGCTGTTCTGGCACTTTCCGGACTTCGCGTACCACACGAGCTTGGATCGCATGGCGCACGTCGATGCAGAGGAGATGCAGCGCAGCGGCGCCGCGATTCTCGCGACGGCACTCGCGGTCGCCGATCCGCGCCCCAGCGATCTCGCGCGGTATCTCGCGAGCCTGCGCTGGGAGCAGGAGCTGCGGCTCGCCGCATCCCGGTACGTGGGCGACGAAGCGCTCGCCGAGCGCTGGCGCGCGTGGTTCACCGGAGCACGGCAGTGGTTGCGCGTACAGTGTCTTGGGTTACGCGACGCACCGTCGGTGAAACCAGAAGCAGGAGTTGGCTCACGATGACGAAGCACCGACTTTCGCGGCGACAATTCTTCGGCACGACGTTGTCAGCGAGCGCCATCGCGGCCGGTTGCAGCTCCGCTCAAGCGCGGAGCGAGACGCAGAAGCCGCCCGTCGCGTGGCGCCAGGCCTGGCCCGTCTTGATCGGGAGCAGCAATGCGCTCCCGGGCATGAAGACCCACTACGCGCGCCTCGTCGACGGCGCCGATCCGCTCGACGTCGCGATCGACGTCGTGAAGATCACCGAGGCCGATCCGAACGACGACAGCGTGGGCCTGGGCGGTCTTCCGAACGAAGACGGCGTCGTGCAACTCGACGCGGCGTGCATGTACGGGCCGCGGCACAAGTCGGGAGCCGTCGCGTGCATCGAGAACATCTTGCATCCCAGCGAAGTGGCGCGGCTCGTGCTCGAGCGCACCGATCACTGCCTGCTCGTGGGCCGCGGTGCGTACGAGTTCGCGCGTGCGCACGGTCACCCGCACACCGAGCTCCTCACCGAGGCGTCGCGTAAGAAGTGGATGGACTGGAAAGAGGGCATGAGCACGACCGACGATCGTCTGCCCGCGCCGCCGAAGCTTCCGTATCCGCCGGCGGAACGTGCGGCGGAGAAGACGGGTGCTGCTCTCGGACCCCGCGCGCCGCGCGTCACCGGCACGATCCATTGCTCCGCGCTCGCGGCCAGCGGCGCGCTCGCGTGCACCACGACGACGTCGGGTTTGGCGTGGAAGATTCCCGGGCGCGTCGGCGATTCACCGATCGTCGGAGCGGGACTCTACTGCGATCAGGAAGCGGGCAGCGCGGGCGGCACGGGTCGCGGCGAGGCGTGCATCCTCGCGAACGGCAGCTTCGCGATCGTCGAGCTCATGCGCCGTGGCGCGGCTCCCGTGGAAGCGGGCCTGGAGGTGTTGAAACGCATCGTGCGCCAGACACAAAGGCAAGCGCGGTACCAACAAGACCTCGTCGATGCGGACGGACGGCCGTCGTTCGGACTGCACTTCTACGTGCTCGCGCTCGACGGGAGCTTCGCCGGCGTGACGCTGCGCGGCGAGGCGTCGTACGCGGTCGCGGATCCGAATCACGGCCCGCGACTCGAGACGCTGGTTGCGTTGCTTGCCTGAGCAGCCGCGAGCGCGGCTGCGAACTTCACTCGAACGGCGGCGAGCGCAGCTGCGAAATGCATTCGGACCGCGTGGTCGCGGTCCGAACCGTGTAGACGCTTCCGAACGTACGGAGCTCAGCGAATGACGCGCTCGTAGGCCGCCGACGCATCGCGCACGCCCGGACCGCCGAGCACGAGGACGTCGCGCGCCTGATCGCGGGCGACCGCGATGTTCACCGTCTTCTCGACGGGATTGGACGTCGCGTTCTCTTCCACCGCGGTGTACCAGGTCACGTACATGTTGCCGCTGCGGTTCGAGAGGATGTAGGTGTGGGTCGTGCCGTCGATGTTGACGATCCCCGACGCGAAGATCGTGCGAGTCCTGAAGCGCGCGGAATCGGCTTGCAGTCCAGCGAGCACGCCCGGATTGTCGGTGAACGTCATCGTCGACGGCGCCTTGGCGGAGTTGTCGGGGTCGAAGCGCTTGCTGAGCGTGGTCTCGAGCTTCCACGCGCCGGTGATGCGTGTCGCGACGACGTTCTCCGGATCGGCCTTCATGACGAGTTCGAACGCGAGAGCGACCGTGGTCAACAGGGCAAGCGATGCGGCGGCCAGGAAAATACGGCGAGTCTTCATGAGAGATACTCCATCCAAGAGGGGGGCGGGGTCGTGAACTTCATCGGAGCAGGGGCGAACCGGCTCGCGACGAAGCCACAATTCTCCAGCCGTGCGCCGGAGATCGCAAGCACGCTGGCGATCGCGACGCTCTTCGTTCAGCGCATCGAAGCGCGGAACTCCGCTTCCGACAGCGTCCCGTCGCCGTCGGTGTCGAGCGCAGCGATCAGCGCGTGGATCCGGACGGGCACTTGGAGCGGACGCGCGAGCTCGACCAGATCACTTGCGCTGAGTTGTCCGTCTTCATCGAAGTCGAGACGCTTGAAGGCCGTCACGGGCCCCGGAATCCAGAGCGGTTGCGCCGTCGAGCCGGATTGCTCCGAACGCTTCACGCGTTTGCCGAACAGTTCGTCGATCGACTCCGGTGCGGGTCCGGCCGGCTCGGATGAGCTGCTGCGCGAGAGGATCACGGCCAGATGCGCGAGCTCAGGCGCTTCGAGCTTGCCGGACTTGTCCTGATCGAGGATCCCCATCGCGACTTCCGGGGGCAGCGTGGAGCCGGACGTCTCCGCGAACAGGCGCTTGAGCTCGAGCGTATCGAGGATCCCGTCGGCGTTGCGATCGTAGGCGCGCACGAGCGCTTCGGGCGAGCGCGAGGTCGATCGCCGCGCGTGTCCGCTGGACGTGGGCGCCGGGAATGCGCCGCCGAGTCTCTTGATGACGTCGTACCTCGTCTTGAATTCGATCAGGTCGATCCGGCCGTCGCGATCCTTGTCGAAGATCGCGAAGCTTGCGCGAGCGAGGCTCATCGCGGACTCGGCCTCGCGGAAGCTGATCCATCCGTTCCCGTTCTCGTCGCAGTCGTCGAAGAACTTGGTGACGAGCTGATCGTCTTCGGCCGCCTGCGCGTTGCGCCGCTTGGCCGGTGCCGCCGGGTCTTGCGTCCCGGAAGAAGCTTGCGTGTGCGCCTGCGCAGGCGGCAGTACGAACGCACTGGCGGCGAACGGGACGAGCACCAGGGCTGCGATTCGTTGGAGAAGGGCGCGCGACATCGTTTCGTGTATCGACAAGGGAGCCGCCTGGACGCGAATCACTTCACGGGGCGCTGCGGACCCTTCTGCGAAAGCTCGAGCACGGCTTCGGCGACGCGATCGACGTCAGCGTCCGTGAGGAACGGGTGGACGGGCAGGCACAGGACCTCGCGCGCGAGGGACTCGGCGTGCGGGAAATCGCCCGGCCCGTAGCCAAACGCGCGCGCCGCCTCTTGCAGGTGGACCGGCGTCGGATAGTGCACCGAGGCGAAGATCTGTCGGTTCTTCAGCTCGCCGAGCAACGCATCGCGCGAGAGCTCGCCGCGGACGCGCACCGTGTACTGGTGGTAGACGGGCGTCGAGCCCGCGGCGGCCGCGATCGGAAGGACCGCGCGACAGCCTCGGAACGCGCGATCGTAGCGCGCGGCGATCGCGCGGCGGCGCTCGTTCCATGCCGCGAGGTGCGGCAGCTTCACGTTGAGAACGGCGCCTTGAAGGCCCTGGAGCCGCGAGTTCGTTCCAATCTCGTGGTGCTGGTACTTGACCGGACTGCCGTGGTCTCGGATGCGCCGTGCGCGCTCGGCAACATCTGCGCGGCGCGTCGCGATGAACCCACCCTCGCCGCACGCGCCGAGGTTCTTCGTCGGATAGAACGAGAACGACGCCGCATCGCCGAGCGAGCCGCACGATTCTCCGTCGCGGCGCGCGCCGTGAGATTGCGCGGCGTCTTCCAGGATCGAGACGTGCTTCTCGTCGGCGATCGCGCGGAGCGCCTTCATGTCGGCCATCTGACCGTACAAGTGCACCGGCAGGATGCACGTCGTCCGCGCATCGATCGCCGCTTCGGCCTGCTTGGGATCGAGCAGCGCGGTGTCCGGATCGACGTCCGCGAGGACGGGCACGGCACCGATCCAGGCGATCGAACCCGCGCTCGCGAAGAACGTGAACGGCGTCGTCACGACGTGGTCGCCGGCCTTCACGCCCAGGGCTCTGAGTCCGATCACGAGCGCGTCGGTCCCGTTCGCGACGCCGATCCCGTGCGCACAGCCGCACAGACGAGCGAAGTCGCGCTCGAAGCGTTCGACTTCAGGGCCGAGGACATACTGGCCGCTGCGCACGACGGCGAGCACGGCTTCTTCGAGTGCCGGTCCGAGCGCCGCGCGCTCGGCGACGAGGTCGATCGGTTGGATGGGTCGGGCGGTGTCTCGCAGCGTCGTGCTCATGCACCGCATGTTAGCGTTCGCAGCCGGATCGAGCCCGCCGGGACGCGCCTCGCCGCGAGAAAAAAACCCATGAAGCTTGATCACACCCCGGCCGCCTAGGACATCATCGCGCGCATGGCGTCGATCCATCCGTTCCGGACGAAGAGCGTCGAAGCGCTCCAAGCGAGCGCGGAGGCCGGCGAGCACCGTTTGCCGCGCGTCCTGCGCGCCAAAGACCTCGTGCTGCTCGGCATCGGCGCGGTGATCGGCGCGGGCATCTTCTCGACACTCGGCACCGCCGCCGCGGGCGAGATCGGTGTGCGCGCGGGTGCCGGACCGGCGCTCGTGATCTCCTTCTTGCTACTCGGCCTCGTGTGCGCGCTCGCGGGCATGTGCTACGCGGAGCTGACGTCGATGATCCCGGTCGCGGGGAGCGCGTACACGTACGCGTTCGCGACGATGGGGGAGTGCGTCGCGTGGATCATCGGCTGGGATCTCGTGCTCGAGTACGCCGTCGGAAACGTCGCGGTCGCGATCGCGTGGTCGGGGTACTTCGAGTCGATCTTGCGCGCGCTGAGTCTCGATTTGCCGTACTGGATCGCGCACGGCTACGGCGACGTGATGCAGCAGCTCCGCTCTGCAACCCACGCGGGTGACGCGGTCCGTGTCGCCGAGCTCCAAGCCGCCATCGCTTCGGCGCCGCAGCTCTTCGGCCGGCCGCTCCTCGTCAACGTCCCGGCCGTCTCGATCGTGCTCTTCATCACGTGGGTGCTCGTGCGCGGCGTGCGTGAGAGTGCCACGGTCAACAACTGGATGGTGTGCCTCAAGCTGGCCGTGCTCGCGCTGTTCCTCGGTGTCGGCGCGTTTCACGTCGACACGGCGAACTGGACGCCGTTCGCCCCCAATGGATGGACAGGCATCCATCAGGGCGCGGCGATCGTGTTCTTCGCGTACATCGGATTCGACGCGATCTCGACGGCTGCCGAGGAGACCGTGAATCCGCAGCGCGACATGCCGATCGGCATCCTGGTCGCGCTTGGCGTGTGCACCGTGATCTACATGTTGGTGGGGCTCGTGGCGACCGGCCTCGTCCCCTACCAACAGCTCGCGTCCGGATCGGATCCGCTCGCGCGCGCGCTCGAGGGCGCGGGACTGCCGTGGATCCAGCTCGTCCTCTCGATCGGAGCGGTGATCTCGATGGCGGCGGTCTTGCTGGTGTTCCAGCTCGGACAGCCGCGCATCTTCTTCGCGATGTCGCGCGACGGGCTCTTGCCGAAGTTCTTCTGCAAGGTGCACCCGCGCTACAAGACGCCGCACATCACCACGATCGCGACGGGACTCGCGGTCGCCGTCGGCGCCGCGCTGATGGACGACGATGCGACCTACGATCTCACGAACATCGGGACGCTGTTCGCGTTCCTGATCGCGTGTCTCGGCGTACTGATCTTGCGGGTCAAGAAGCCCGACTTGCCGCGCCACTTCCGCGTCCCGTGGGTGTGGTTCGTGGCGCCGGCCGGTGCGGCCGCGTGCGTGTACACGATGACCGGATTGCCGGCCGTCGCGTGGAAGCGCTTCGGCGTGTGGCTCGCGATCGGGGTCGTCGTGTATGTGCTCGGTTTGTGGCGTCGATCTCGGGTCGTTGCCTGAGGACGCGGCTTGCGCGCGTTCGCGCACGCGACGACGATCTCGCCCCTGCTTTTCGAGAGTCCCTCGACCCATAGGATTGCCATGTCCCTCGCCTTCACGATTCTCGCGTCGTTCGCAGTGCCCTACTTCCCCGCGCGCGCCGCTGCTGACGATCCGTGGACGCAGGTCCAGTTGGAAGCGGTCTCCGAAGAGATCCGCGTCGACATCGAGAACATGCGCGGGATGAAGTTCAAACGTCCCGTGCAAGTGAAGGTCACCGACAAGGCCGGCTTCATCGACTACATGAAGCAACGCCAGGAACTGACGCAGTCACCCGAACGACTGATGCGCGACGAGACGGTCGCGAAGATGCTCGGCCTCATTCCGCACGCGATGGACCTCATGTCGACGGTCGAGGAATTCCTCAAGGACCAAGTCGGCGGCTTCTACGATCCCTCGAGCGACACGTTCTTCCTGATGGACTCGTTCACGGGCGATCTCGCGAAGATCATCCTCGCGCACGAACTCACGCATGCGCTCGACGATCAGATGTTCGACATCGACGGGACGCTGAAGCGCATGAACGAGGAGACGGACGCCGAGTTCGCGTTCCAAGCGGTCGTCGAGGGCAGCGGAACCGCAGCGATGAACCAGTGGACCGTGGCGCACCTCAAGGATCTCGATCGAGACGCGTTGCTCGGCGCGCAGGACCTCGGCACGGCCGGGCTCGCGGACGCGCCGCCTTACCTGTGGAAGCCGCTCATCGCCGCGTACCTGCGCGGGGAAGGATTCCTGACGCGGAGCCGTGCGATGAACATCAGCATGAAGGCCGCGAAGGTGGACGACATCCGCCGCGCGTTCGAGCATCCGCCGCGTTCCTCCGAGCAGATCCTTCACCCGGAGAAGTACTGGGGCGACGATCGCGACGATCCGCGGCCCGTGCGCTTCGAGGCCGCGGCACGTCCCAAGGATTGGGAAGTCCTCGGGGAGGACACGCTGGGGGAGATCGTGCTCGCGCTGCTCACGACGCCGCTCGAAAAGCGCACGGGCCTCGACGTCAAGAATCCCTTGAGCATCCTGGGCGTCACGTACACGAACCCCGCGGCGGAAGGCTGGGGCGGCGACCGGCTCCTCCTGCTCGGAAAGGGGAAGGATCGTTGGCTCGAGCTCGTCACGGTGTGGGACAGCACGGACGATGCGAAGCAGTTTCGTGACGCGGTCTCGCCGCTCTGCGCCGAGGCGATCGAAGTCGATGGACTGCCGTACGCAATGCAGATCCTGCCCCACGAACGATCTGACGTCGTCGTGCTGCGCGCGACCAAAGGCAGCTCGGCGTCGACGGCGCCCGCGATCCAGTGGCGCGACGAGGGTGAAGAGTCGCCCGCGCGCGAGCGCTAGCTCAGCGATCCTTCCACAACGCCGCGTCGGCGACCGACCAGATGTGCGGCACCCAGCCGAGGCAGCAGCACCACAGGAGCACGCTCGCGCCGAAAAAGACGGCGGCCATGATGAGCCGCCCTTGCACGAGCTGACCGAGGCCCGGAACGAAGACGCTGCACAAGGCCGCGATCACATTGCCCACCGAGCCAGGGCCCTTCATTTCGAGTTCGTTCATGGTGCTCCCGCCGTGATGCTCGCGCCCTACGCCGCCGTTCGTTCGGCATTTCGGCCTCGCGCCGAAGTTCTCAGCCGAAAGCCGAGCTCGACGGTGGACCGGCGCTCGGCAGTCCGCCTGCGATGCGGCCGGAGAACATGAACGTTCCCTCGATGCGCCATCCCGGTCGCGCCGGCTGCCAGCCGTCCTGCGCGAGCTGCCACGGGCTCACGAGGAGCTGGAGCGGCCGTTCGGGAGCGTCGACTTCCAGCACTTGGACTTCGCGGTGCGTGATCGGGTTCTCGAGGTGCCGGATCTCCCGGATCCGCAGCGAGACCTCGGCGCAACCGCCTGGCTCGTGCGCCGCGCCGAGAGGACGGATGGAGGCTCCGCTCTCTTCGTCGAGGACGCGCGCGCCGGACACGCCGTCGTTCGGGCCGAGATACGTGATGTCGAGCGCGAAACCGGCGAGCGACACCGCGAGCACGTGACCGCGCGGCAGGTTCTTCGGGAGGCGGCGTGCGTCCGAGAGATACGTGCACAGCCGGTACGCGCCCGACGTCGCGCCCGTCCCCAGGTCGAGGACGCGCGGTGCGGCCCAGCCGACGAGCAACGCATCGAACGGTGAATCGGGCAGCGTGCGGATCTCCTCGATCGCGACGCGCAAGCGATGGTTCACCTTGAAGTCGGGCAGGATGTTCCAGTGCTTCTGACCGGGCTCCTTGTCCATCCGCAGCTCGAGTCCGCCGCCGAGCGGGAGCCGCCGGTGCAGCGCGGGATCGCCGCGCCACGCCGCGGGCTCGCCTTCCGTCTTCAACCGTTCGACGAGATCGTCGTTCGGATAGTCGGGGGGGAAGCCAATGCACTCGAGCAAAAAGTCCACGGCTGCGTGAGTGTTCACGATGCGGCGCGGACGGGCAATGCCCGCGCGCGAAGCCCCTGCTACTGGTAGGATCCGCGCCCTCCCCGCGAGCGAGCGATGCCGATCCGACGCCCTCTCCTTGCGCTGCTCGCTTTCGTCTGCGCCGCCGCGGCCGCATGCCGCTCGAGTACGCCGAACGAGACGGCGGCGGCTCGGTTCCGCCTGGGCGCGCCCGAAGCCGTGGATCATCCGCCGCGCGCGCTGGCGATCGACGTCGAGCACTACGCGCTCGACATCGAGCTCGATCCGCAGGCGCGCAGTCTGATGGCGACCTGTCGCGTGCGTTTTTGGCCCGCGACCGAGTCCCTGTCCTTCGTCGAGCTCGATCTCGAAGGGCTCGATGTGCTGGCTGTGAGCGACGAGCGCGGACGCGCGCTCACGTTTGATCACACGAGCGGCGTGCTGCGGATCGAGCTCGCCGAACGGCTCGCGGTGCGCGACTTTGCCGAGCTTTCGATTCGCTACGCGGGCCGTCCGAAGAAGGGCTTGTGGTTCGTGGCGCCGCGCGATGGCGTCGCGACGCAAGTCTTCACGCAGGGGGAGTGCGAGGACGCACGCTGGTGGTTCCCGTGCGCGGACTCGCCCGCGGATCGCGCGACCTCCGAGGTACGCGTGACGATGCCCTCCCACTGGATCGCGGTGGCAGCGGGTGAGCGCGTCGAACGAAATGAGATCGGCGGCAAGTCGATCGAGCGATGGCGCATGACGGCGCCGCACGCCCCGTATCTCATGACGCTCGTCGCCGGCGAGTTGACCGTGCGCGAGAGTGCGTGGGAGGGCGTTCCCCTGCTCTTCCTCTCGAGTCCCGAGCATGCGGACCGGCTCGAGCCGAACCTCGAGAAGACCGGCGACGTGCTCCAATTCTTCTCGGAGCTCACGGGCACGCGCTATCCGTACGCGAAGTACAGCCAGGCGTGCGTCGCGAACTTTCCGTTCGGGGGCATGGAGAACATCTCCGCGACGACGCTCACCGACACGACGCTGCGCGACGAGCGCGGCCGGCGCGACACACCCTCAACCGGACTCGTCGCTCACGAAGCCGCGCACCAGTGGTTCGGCGACTTGCTCACGTGCGCGGACTGGTCGCAGATTTGGCTCAACGAAGGCTTCGCGACGTATCTCGACGCTCTCTACACGGAGCAGCGCCGCGGTGTCGACGAGTTCCGCATCCGCATGCGCGACGTGCAGGACAGCTACACACGCCGCGACATCGGCCCGGATCGCCGGCCCGTCGTGCACGACGTCTATCGCGATCCGATGGATCTCTTCTTCTCGGGGCACGCGTACGAAGGAGCTGCGGCGCGGCTGCATCTCCTGCGTCACGTGCTCGGCGACAAGGTGTTCTTCACCGGCTTGCGGCGCTACGTCAGCGAGAACGCCAATCGCGCCGTGACCACGGACGATCTACGCAAGTCGATGGAGGCGTCGTCGCGCGTCGACTTGGCGTGGTTCTTCGACACCTGGTACCTGAAGCCGGGCTTCCCCGAGTTCCAAGTCGCGTGGCGCTACGACGAACGGCGCAAGCTCGTCGTGCTCACCGTTCACCAGGTCCAGGATCCATCGGACGGAACGCCTGCCGTGTTCCGCACGCCGGTCGACGTCGAGATCAAGGATGCGCGCGGCACCAAGGTGCACCGAGTGACGGTCGACAGCCGTCGCCACCTGTTCACGCTGGAATGCGAGTCGCATCCGACCTGGGTTCGTTTCGACGCGCACGGTTTCATTCCCAAGGTCGTCGACGACAAGAAGACGACGCCCGAATGGCTCGCGATCGCGGCGTCGAGCGACGACGTCAACGGACGGCGCGACGCTGTCCGCGTACTCGGACGGATCATCGATCAAGGGAGCAGCAGCGAGGAGCGCGAGTCTGCGCGCGACGTGCTCCTCGATCGACTCGCCACCGACACGAACGGCGCGGTCCGCGCCGCGGCTGCTCTGGCCCTCGGCGGGCGTGCGCGGCCGGAATGCCGTGTCGCTCTCGAAACGTCGGCGAGTTCGGATGTCGAGGCGCGCGTGCGCGTCGCTGCGCTCGCGACGCTCGGCGCGTTCGCGCCGGACGCACCGCTTGCCGAGTTCGCGCTCGCGCAATACCGCGCCGGATTCAGCTGGGAAACGATGGGTGCGGCCGCGGCTCTCGCGTGCGGCGCTGATCCCGCGCGCGCCTTCGAGTTCTTGAACGCCGAGCTCGGCACGCCGTCACCGCACGGCATATTGAAAGGCCGCCTGATCGCGGAGCTCACGAGGCTCAACGATGCGCGCGTCGTGCCGCTCCTCGTCACCGTGGCGACCGATGCGAACGAGAACGACGCACCGCGCGTCGCCGCCGTCGCGGGTCTCGGCCGACTCGGGCGCGGGGATCCCGTCGTGCGTCGCGAGCTGCTGTCGCTGCTCGGCGCGGAGTCCTGGCGCGTGCGACGCGAGACGATCTCCGCGCTCGGCGCTCTGCGCGATCCGGCGGTCTACGCGCCGCTGGCGGAGTACTACCGCGCGAGCGTCCAGTCGATCGAACGGCGCGCGATCGAAGCGGTCTTCGCGTCCGCCGCGACCCAAGGCTAGCCGCGCGACGGGCGCGGCGTGACGGCCATGAATCCGCGCACGGATCCTTTGCTCGCCCAAGGCATGCGCGATGCGCTGCTGGCGGAGTTCGGTGCCCGCGCGATCTACGCCGCGCTCGCGCGCCGGGCGGCGGACGCAGAGCTCCAGGGTCTGCTCGGACAATTCCATCAGGAGGAGTGCGTACAGGTCGAAGCGCTGCGGCTCGTGATGACCGCGCTCGGCGTGCGGTCGAAGGCGCGGAGCCGCCGACGTTCCACGATGGCTTGGCTCCTCGCGCTTTCGACGCGCGTCGGTGGAATGCCGCTGGCGCTGCGGCTCTGCCTCGAATCGGAGCTCACGGTCGAGCGCTGGTATCTCGAGTACGCGAACCATCTCGAAGGCACGGGAGCTCACGATCTCGCCGTCCGCTGTGAGTGGTTGGCTACGACGAAGGGACGCCACGCGCGCGCGCTCGCGGCCTGGGTCGAACGCTGAAGTCCGGTAGCTGACCCACGGCGCGTCGCTGGTTAGACTGTCAGCGCGCAGAGAATCAGCCTCCCCAATTTTCACGGAGCAGCGACCATGACCGAGACGACACTGACCGGCATTCCCCGCATCGGAGACACGGCGCCCGATTTCAAAGCGCAGACCACGCACGGCGAGATTCAGTTCGGCGACTGGCAGAAGGGCAGCTGGGTCATCCTGTTCAGCCATCCCGCGGACTTCACGCCGGTGTGTTCGACCGAGCTCGTCGAGTTCGCGCGCAGGAACGACGAGTTCGCGCGGCGCAACACGAAGCTGATCGGCTTGTCGATCGACTCGATCCACAGTCACCTGGCGTGGCGCGAGAACCTGAAGCAGATCCTGGACTCGGACGTACCGTATCCGTTGATCGCGGACCTCAGCATGGACGTCGCCTCGAAGTACGGCATGATCCATCCGGGAGCCGCCACGACCGCGACCGTCCGCGCGGTGTTCGTCATCGATCCCAAGCGAGTTGTGCGCGCGCTCGTCTACTATCCGATGAACGTCGGGCGGAACGTGGAGGAGATCATGCGCCTCCTCGATGCGCTGCAGACCGCGGATCAGAACGTGTGCGCGACGCCGGTGAACTGGAAGCCGGGCGAAAAGGTCGTCGTTCCGCCGCCGAAGACCGTGAACGAGGTTCGCGAGCGCGAGACTCACAAAGAGTACGAGCGCTTCGACTTCTACCTCAACAAGAAGTCGCTCTAGCGCGCGCATTGGCGCACGACTCGCGGCGATGACTTGGATTCGAACGTACTCCGCCGAGGAGGCGTCCGGGCCGCTGCGCCGGACGTACGACGAAGCGATGCGGCGCGCCGGGCGCGTGTACGGAATCCTGCGCGCGATGAGCGTGCAGCCCGCGGTGCTCGACGCGTCGATCGACTTCTATCTCGCGGTGATGTTCGCGAAGACCGGTCTATCGCGCCGCCAGCGGGAGATGCTCGCGGTCGTCGTCAGTCGGTCGAACAAGTGCCATTATTGAATACATGCCCACGCATGGGATCTCCGTGCTGAGATCGCCGACAAAGAGGACGCGGAACGTGAGCGGTGGGTCGAAGCGATCGTCGACGATTGGCACACGGCGGAGCTCGATGCGGCGGATCGCGCGTTGTGCGCCTACGCCGAGAAATTGACGCTGCGACCCTCGGAGATGACTGCTCGCGACGTCGCCGGACTGCGCGCGGTCGGGCTCGACGACGTCGCGATCCACGATGCGATTCAAGTCGTGAGCTACTTCAACTACATCAACCGCGTCGCGGATGCTGTACACGTGGACTTGGAACCGGAAATGCCGCCGTATCCCGCCGAGCCGCCGCGCTGACGCGGCGCCGAGCGAGGATTCAGCGCGGCTTCGTCGACGGTTCCGGCTCGGTGAGCGTGACGAAGGTGCGCAGCGACCGGATGTCGTGCCGACTCTCCTGGCCCGACGGCCAACGCACGCTGCATTCGTCGATGTGGCTCGCGTCCCCGAGGCCAAAGTGCAGCTCCGGCGCGTTGCCCGCGAGATAGCTGGTGCCGGCCCGAAGCGACTGTCGCCAGATGCGTTCGCCCGCGCGCAACGTGACTTCGGCGCCGATGGCGTAGGGATTTCGCCCGCGGCCCGCGAGCCGCACGCCGAGCCATGCTCTCCCGCTCGTCTGCGTGTTCTCGAGGAGGCGTGCGCGTCCGTTGTTGGCGGTGACGAAGAGATCCAGGTCGCCGTCCTGGTCGAAGTCGCACGCCGACGACGCGCGCGACGCGAGCGGCAGCGCGACGTCGGATCCCGCGCGCTCGAATGCCGCTTTGAATCGGCCTGATCCGACGTTCTCGAAATAGTGACAGGGCTGTCCGACGCAAATCCCCGTGCTCTCGTAGTCGGGGCTCGTGTAGCCGTTCGCGTAGAAGAGATCGAGATCGCCGTCGAGGTCGGCGTCGAAGAGCTCGACACCCCACTTCGTCACACCGACCGAGATCTGCGCGAGGCCGGTCCTGACCGCGGCGTCGCGAAACGTCGCGACGCGGTGCTTCGCGCTGTCGTGCGAGACGAGATTGTTCACATACAACGCGTTGGCTTCGAGCTCCCAGTTCGTGACGAGCATGTCTTCGTCGCCGTCGCCGTCGACGTCCGCCGCCGCGAGGCCCATCGATCCGCGCGGATCGTCCATTCCCGTCGCGAAGCCGATGTCCTTGAACGTGCCATCGCCCTCGTTGCGCCACAGTCGATTCGGCGACACGTCGTTCGCGAGGTACAGGTCCTGATCGCCGTCGCGATCGAAGTCCCAGAAGACGGCTTGCATTCCTCGTCCCTCTGGATCGTCGAGTCCGAGCTGCGCCGCCACGTCGGTGAAGCGCAGTGCCTCGGGTGCGCGCGCGCCTGCGGGCGTGTCGTTGCGCAGGCAGAGTTTCGTTTCCCCCGGGAACGCGAATGGAAGCATCGCGACGGGATCCTCGCGGCGATAGCGATCGAGTTCGTCGCTCGGCGGAATCTGCGCGAGGTCGTACTTCAAGTAGCTCGTCACGTAGAGGTCGAGGTCGCCGTCGCGATCGTAGTCGGCAGCGGACACGGCCGCATGCCAGCGGTCGCTCGCGACACTGGCGGTGGCGGGAGCGCGCACGAAGCGTCCGTGGCCGTCGTTCAGGCTCAGCGTGTTCTCCCCGTAATTCGCGACGAAGAGATCGAGATCGCCGTCCCCTTCGACGTCGAAGAAGAGCGCACCCATGCCGCGTCCCGATAGCGCGAGCCCGGATTCGCGCGACACGTCCGCGAACGTGCCGTCGCCTCGATTCCTGTACATGCGGCTCGTGGGCGTGCGACTGCCATCGCGGCCGCCGCCTTGAACGAGAAACACGTCGACCCATCCGTCGCCGTCGATGTCACCGAGTGCGAGCCCTGGTCCCATGGTGGGCCGAATGTCGAGTTGCTCGTCCGGACCTTCCATGTGAACGAGATGGAGACCGGCCGCACGTGTTCGCTCGCGAAAGAGGCCCGCTGTCGATTCCGTGCCATGAGGCGTTTCGTACGCCGCGGTGCGCGCGGCTTTCGCGGCGATCGGTGGCGTGCGCAACTTGACGGAGAGGAGCAGCGTCTGCGTGTGTCCATCTGCCGCCGCAGGCGGCGACTCGAACCAGAGCTCGAGCCAGTCGCCGGATTCGACGCTCACGGCGCGCCCGTCCGCCGATCGCAGTGCGTCGAGATCGGGAGTCGTCTCGCCTGTCGCCGCGACTTCGATCCTCGGCCACGCGCGGCCTTCGCCATGCCGTGCGGAAAGACCTCCGGCCGTGGCGTGGCGCCCGTGAGCGGCGCGGAGCGCCAGCGGCTCGGCTCGCCCATCGTCGAGGGTCGCCACCGCTGCGAAGAACAGTTGGTCGATCTCGCCCTCGAGCAGGCCGATCCGAAACGGTTTCGAACTCGTCAAGGTCGACGCGAGTGCTGCGCGCGACGACTCGGCCAGCGCCACACGCCGCTCGCTGTCGCCGATACGAATCGATATCGGGTCGGAGCTCTCTCCCGCGATGACGACGAGTGAAAGCCCGGCCTTGTCGCGTGGAGGCGTGACACTGATCTCGCCCCCCCGGATCGTGTTGACGTCCTGCCGCGCGAGTTCCGGCAGGAGTTCGTCGTCGTGATCGGGACGCACGATCGACTCGGCGAGCTCGGGCGGACCGATGAGCGAAGGCGCGCCCTCCACGAGCAAGATCTGGCTGTCCGCGGGATGAGCCACGACTCGCGCTTCGACGGCGTCGATCTCGAGTGCCGCGCCGCCGCCGACATAAAGCGCGATCCCCGTGCCGCGTGCGCTGCGAGTCGCGCGCGCCACGCGCTCCGAGCGAGAGAGGAACGGGATCGGCAGCGCTGTGAATCCGCCGTTGGCGGAGAGCTCGGCGACCACGCTCCAGCGATCGTCTTCGCTGACGAGAACCAGGGGGGCACCCGTCGAGGCGGAGAGGGAGTGTGGCTGCGCGGTCGCGACCGAAGCGAGGACACACGCCAGGACCGTGGAGATCACGGTGACAAGCTTCCAGGTCCCCTCGTGCGATGCAAGGCGCACACGCATCGGAAACGTGCGCGCCCCGCGGGCACGAAGCCCAGCGGGGCGCGGGGTGGCCGAAGCGGCGGGTCGCCGCGCGGCGCGATCACATCTTCAGATCGCGGATGTCGTCGACGGCGAAGTCGACGCTGACTTCCTGCTCGATGTTGATCAGGCGGCCGGTGCCCTTGAACGGGTTGAAGATCAGTGCTCCGTGGACGATGCGGCCGTCCTTGAAGTGGAGCGTGACTTTGTCGGCCGTGCGGGCGCCGAGCAACATGTCGTAGATCTTGCCGGGAACCATCTCGCGGTTCTTCTTGCTACTTGCGGTACTCATGGATTTTAGGTCGACCCCGAGAGGAGGGGTCCGTGGGATGCGACAGTTGGCGTTTGGATCAGCTCGTCGAGGTGCGGAATCAAGAGCTTGGACCAGGTTTCGAAGTTCGCACCCTCGGCCAGCATTCCTCGCAGATCGCCGGTGGTCACTAGACGACCTTCCAACTGATCCCTTTCGCGAATTTCGACGGGTGCGCGGACCGAAATGAATTGAACGAGACCTACGTGTACCGCTCCAACCGCGTTTGAGTCATCGTTGAGGAGTCCGACGCGTCGTACGTCGTACTTGCCTCTTACCGTCAACTCTTCGGCGATCTCGCGGCGTGTTCCAGCTTCGATCGGATTGCGGACGTCGCTCGAACTCGCGTCGATGTCTTGCGGGTTGATGTGTCCACCGATTCCGAGCGAGTACTTGTCGTGCAGTCGTGACTCTCCTCCGGTCTTCAGACGACGCGTGAGGAGCAGTTGCTCGTCGCAGGAGACGAGCGTGTACGGGATCACTTGCTTGAGCGTCGGAGTGCGCTCCGCGTATGCGCGCTCGACGAAGAAACCGTCGCGCGCGATCGCGGTTTCGAGCTCGCTCGCGCGTCGACCCGTCGGGTCCGCAGCGAACGGCAAGAAGCCTTGCGGATAGAAGTCCGCGAAGAGCGCGGACCGAGGTACGACGAAGACGAACTCCATGGAGGGCGGGGCCTTATGCGCCCCGGAGGGACTCGCGTCACGCGGGTCAGCCCTCACGGTGCGGAGACTTGGAAGGTGGAACAATGTAGTTGCAGCTTCCAAATTCGTCAAGATGAGGGGCTCTTGGCTCACTCTACCCACAGTATCTAGTAGGGTTGCGATTCGATCAGCCGATCGGCGATCACCGCGACCTGCATCCGAGAAGGGGCGGCGTGAGAGGTCCTGTAAGCCGGATTCTGTTCCTTCCTCACGGAAGGCGACGGCCATTTCTCTGGGACCGAGCTCGCGCTCGGCCTCGAACGACCTACCCGGAAGGCGCTAGGAGCGGGTCGTCTCCCGATGTCCTTCCCTATTTGGTCTTTCTCCAGGTGGGGTTTGCCCTGCCGACTCTGTCACCAGAGCCGCGGTGCGCTCTTACCGCACCGTTTCACCCTTACCTGCAGGCGAGGCTCGAGAGCTTCGCCTGCGGGCGGTTTGTTTTCTGTGGCACTTTCCCTAGCCTTGCGACCGGTTGCCGTTGGCAACCACCTTGACCCGTGGAGTCCGGACTTTCCTCCCCGCGCAGCACCGAAATGCTCGCGGAACGGCCGTCCAGACCTCTCACGCCGCCGGCATGCTAGCCCATCGGCACTGCGAGAACAGCCCCACGGCTGACTTGCCCCGTTCGCAGGCGGCTTCTAGCCTGCGCCGTCCCGTATTCGCGGGGCGCCGACACGATGAGTCAGAACGAGCCCTTCGTCACCTATCTAGAGCTCCGCGAATCGAACGCCGACGGTGACGCGGGCGCCGGGCTCTCGCACTCTTCGGCGGGGCTCGTGCTGCTGCACGTGCTCGAACTCGCGGCCTACGGCGAGCCACGAGGCGCGATCACCATCGTGCACGATGCCGGTGACCACGGTGGTCGCTACGTCGACCTCGCGCGCGATCTCGCGCGCCGCGATTGGTCGATTGCACTACCAGACTTGCGCGGTCATGGCCGCTCGGAAGGCGAGCGCGGGCACTCGAACGGGATCCGCGAAGTCGTCCGCGACATCGGCGACGTGCAGGATCACCTCGCGTACAGGCAGCCCGAGGTTCCGAGAGTGCTGATCGGGCAGGGTCTCGGCGCGCTGTACTGCCTGGCCTATGCGTGCGAACGGCCCGACGGTGTGGCGGCGCTCGTGCTCGCGGCGCCGCTTCTTGAACCGCGCTTTCAGCTCCCGCAGTCCGGGGGTGGGCTGATGAAGCTCTTCAAGAAGGTTGGGCCGACTTCCCCGGGCCGTATCGGTTGGATGGCCGACGCGCTGTGTAGCGATCCCGCCGAGCACGCGCGCCGGGCCGCGGACGCGCTCGTACACGATCAGATCACGTTGCGCGCGGGCGACCAGGCGATCGAAGCGGCGAGCAAGTACGCGCGTCAAGCCGCGCGCCTGGCGATGCCGGTCGTCATCGTGCATGGTTCGGAGGACTCGATCGCTTCTCCGCGAGCCGCGCGCGAACTCGCGGTTGGCACTATCGAGTTGAACGTCTTCGAAGGGCTACGCCACGATCTCTTCCACGAAGCGCGCGGAGCGGAGGTGTCGGCGTTCGTGTGCGATTGGCTCGACCGGAAGCTCGCGCGCTGAGGGGCCCGTCAGTGCGGCTCGCCCGCGGCGATCCAGTCGCGCAAGATCACGAGCGCGCTCCAACTGTCACGTCTGGCCTTGCGGTGCTGGCCGTGGAAGCCGGCTTCGCGGAGCAAGTCTTCGGCGGCCTTCGTCGACAGGTGCTCGTCGTGGGGGAGGACCTCGATCGACGGGAAGCGCGCTCGCAATCGTTCCATGAAGCTCGCGACCTCGAGAGCGCGCGCGCCCAGCGAACCATCCGCGTGTCGCGGCAGTCCGACGAGGAACACGGCGACATCGCGCTCCCCGACGAGGCTTGCGATGTGATCGATGAGCTCGCGGCCCGATCCCGAGCCTTCGAAATTCCCGATCGGCTGGATGGTGATGCGCAGCGGATCGGCCACCGCGAAGCCCGTGCGCTTCGTGCCGTGGTCGATCGCGATGACCGATCCCGCGCGCGCCATGTGTCAGAGGAAGGTCGGACCTTCTTCAGCGAGCCGCGCGACGATCTCCTTGACCTCTTGAGCGCGCTCGCGCGGGCAGACGAGCACGGCCTTGCCGGACCGGACGACGACCAGGTCGCGGACTCCGATCAACGCGGTGAGCTCGCCCTGCCCGCCATACACGATGCAATTCTGTGCGTCCGCCGCGACGACGCGCGTACCTCCGACCGCGCAGTTACCGCGCGCGTCCAGCGGGTGCACGTCCGACAGCGCAGCCCACGATCCCACGTCGCTCCACGTGAAATCGATCGGCACCACGCGCACGTTCGCCGCCTTCTCGAGCACGGCGATGTCGATCGATTCGAAGGGCAAGCTCGGGTACGTGCGATCGATCGCGCTGCTCGTGCGTTCGGCGACGGCGCGCGAGAGAGGCTCGAACGTCGCGGCCGCATGCTCCGGGAGCGCAGAGAGGATCGACCGCGTGCTCCACACGAAGATGCCGGCGTTCCAGAAGAAGCGGCCGCTGGCCAAGAACTCCTTCGCGCGGGCGAGGTCCGGCTTCTCGACGAAGCGCGCGACCGCGTGCACGGCGATCGCCTCGTTTTCGCTCGTGCGCGCTCCGGCTTCGATGTAGCCGTAGCCCGTCGCGGGTGACGTCGGCCGGATGCCGAACGTGAGCAAGACGTTTTCGCGTGCGGCGCGCTCCGCCGCAGCACGCAGCGCGCGCCGAAAGCTGGCGACGGGTTCGATGACGTGATCCGAAGGCAGCACCACTTGAACCGAGTCCGGATCCCGCTGAGCGATCTCGAGCGCGGCCCACGCCACCGCGGCGGCCGTGTTGCGTCCCGTCGGCTCGGCGAGGATGTTCTCCGGCGGGATCTTGCGCAGGAACTTGCGCACGAGCGAGCTGTGCTCGCGCGACGTCACGACGAGCGTCGCCTCGGGCTCGACGAGGCCCTTCAATCGTGCCGCGGTGTCCGCGATCATCGTCTTGCGGCTCGCGATCGGCAGGAACTGCTTCGGGAGCGCCTTGCGGCTGGCGGGCCAGAAGCGCGTGCCGCTGCCTCCGGCGAGGATCACGGCGTAAAGGCGTTCGGACGACATGGCGGTTCGTGTCAGAAACGCGGCGGAAGCTCGGCGAATCCAGGCAAGGGCAGCGCACGGTAGCGATCGATGCGCCCTCCGAAAAGGCTCGTGAACGGGCCTTTGAAGATCACCTCGGGGCGCGCCATGTCCCCGCGGATCGCGACGGAGAGCAACTTGTTCTGGATCGAGTAGAGCACGCGTGCAACCGGGCCCAGGCGGTCGACGAGGTCATAGCGCACTTCGAGATCGTGCTTGAGCCGTCCGTCGAAGTCGACCGATCCCTTTCCGACGAGTTGGACGATCGGGCTGTGCGCGGCGATGTCGGTCATCTGGACGGCACCATTGCGGATGCGCACGTTCGTGGCCATCTGGTCGAAGATCGCGGTGTTGTCGAGGCCGAGCTGCGAGAAGAGCTCGCGAAAAACCGGGACCGACCACAGCCGTGACTCGCGCACGAGGATCGAGCCCGAGCCTTCGATCCCGAGCAGGTTCTCCGTGTTGCCGGTGAGCCGCAGCTGACAGTTGAGCAACCCCTTCGTCGCGATGTTCGACGGGAAGAGTCCGCGCAGCATGCCGGCCACGCTGACGTTCTCGAGGTTCAGCGCGAGCTGGAATGGGAACGGCTCCTCCAAGTCGATCGAGAACACGGTGCCGCCGAGCGTCGCGTCTCCACCGAGCGGCCGCACACGCCCGCCTTCGAGCTCGCCGCTCACGTTTTCGATCGCCAGGCGCGGCTCGACGTAGGTGAACAGCAGATTGGCCGGTCCCAAGTTGCGACCAGCGATCTCGCCGTACAGATCCTCGATGCGGCCCCACGCGCGCACCCTGCCTCCCTCGAGCGCGAGATGCTCGATGCGCGCCGACGCCGAGCGCACCGAGATCGGGAGGCCCAGTTGCACCGACATGTCGTTCGGTGTGATCCGGCCGCTGAACTCGACGCGATCTCCGCCGCGCGGCGACCCCGACAGCCGGATCTCCGCGTCGTCGACGTCGATCCAGCCGCGCCATTTGAGCTCGCCGAGCAATGCTTCGACGGTCTCGCTGCTCAAGAACGCGCGCAGGTGGTCGCGGTCGAGCGGCAGATCTCGAGCACTCAGTCGGATGACGGACTCGTAGCCGTCTGCTGTCGTCGCGAAGCGCGCCTCCGAGATGTCGACCGGAGTTCCCGCGATGAGTGCGCGCAACTTCTCGCCGACGATCGCCTTGTCGCGCCACTCGACGACTCCGGATAGACCGTCGAGCCGCACGTGCTCGCCGCTCGACACGCTGCCCCCGCGCAGGAAGATGCGCGCGCGGTTCGACGCAGCGTCGTGTTCGCCGGTCGCCGCGGCGAACTCGGCCACGAGATCGAGACGGCCTTCGACGCGCAGCGCGGTGAAGTCGATGTCCGATGCTTCGCCGGGTGTGCGCAGCGCTTGTCCGAGGCTTCCGAGGAGTCCCTTGTTCGCCGGATCGATCCCCGCGCCGAAGAACCGCAGCGGTTCGCCGGGCAGCTTGGCGGTGAACGCGACCTGGACGTCGGGACCCCACTCACCGATGAGCGGGATGAGTCGCGTTTCGACCTCGACGCTCGAGACCGCGGCGTTCGGGCTCCCTGTGCTCGAGCCAGCAGTGCTCGAGCCTGCGGCGCTCGCGTTGGAGCTTCCGTTCGAACTCGGGACTTCGCGCGACGTGACCAGCACACGTCCGCGCACGTCTCCCGTCACCATCTTGAAGTCGGACGGATTGATCTGGACCGGCTCGCGCGGCGTCACTTCGATGGCGCTTGCGAACGGACTGCCATGAGCCGTCTTCGAGCGGACGTACGCGACGTCGACGAAACCGCGCGGCGTGATGCGCTCGAGCGCGTGACCGATGTCCGGATGCTGTGCGACGACGATGCGCTTGTCGTCACCGGTGAGCGAGAATCGTTCGGCTGACAGCTCGATATACGAGAGCTCGTCGAGCGACTTTCCCTCCGGCGGCGAAGTGACGGCTGGATCGGTCTCCATCCGCACGCCGAAGCGCAACTTCCGCGCGGTCGCGAGCTCGCCTTCGAGCGCCATCGAAAGTGCGCGCTCCGTCGTGCCGTCGGATGCGAACTCGAGCCGCCCGTGCGCTTTCCGCACAGGCACCGGCAGATCCGTCCAAGTCAACGCGATGTCGTCGAGTCCGAGCAGCGCGCGCACTGCGGCGTACCGCCGCTCGGCGATCCGCTGGATGTGCACGTCGACGGAAATGCGCCCGCCGGTCGGGCGGAACGGCTCCCACGTGCGTGACGGGTGCACCGCGCCGGAGAGTCCGCGCAGCGCGGCTTCGAGCGTGCCGTCGACCGCGAGCTCCGCCGTCGTGAAGTGCAAGTCCAGTTCCGCGTATCCATGACCCGGCTGATCGATCGGCAGATCGGCTCGGTGCGCTTCGATCAGGCCGCCGCCGCGGATGGTGCCGCTCCCGTGGTCGCCAACGAGCGACGAGAGACCGATGACGAACGGCCTCATTCGCGCGGGAGAGCGCGCGTACACGGCGGTTCCCTCGATGCGTTCGAGCGGCAGCGGAAAGCCCTGGTCGCGCACGCCGTTCGTGCCGTTGGGCCAACCGCGGTAGGTGAGCCCACCGTCTCCATGGAGCCCGATCTCGAACCCGATCTCGAGCGCGGCTAGCGGATCGGCGCCCTCGGGACAGCGCAGCGCACCCCACACTTCGGCGGTCCCGCGCGGTTCGAGGCTGTCCCACGCGCGCCGAACCGCTGCGCTTTCCTCCGCCAGCTGCACCATGCGTTCGTCGAACTCCAGCTTCTCGAAGTGGATCGAGCAACGCGCGAGCGCATTCGGACCCGCTTCGCTTCCGACTTGCGCGCGCACCTCGAACGGTTGCGTGCTCCACCGGCCGGAGAGCTCCGCGCGCCCTTGCCAGGCCGCGGGTGCCCACGGCGCGGCGCGGTCGCGCGGTGAGTAGCGTGCCGCGAGCTCGAGCCGAATTTCATCGCAGGTCTGCCTTCCGGCGGCGATTCGAATCGATCCATCCGAGAGCGAGATGCGCGCCGCGGCACCCGGTTCGAGGCCAAACTCCTCACCGAGTCTGACGACTCCGTGAGCTTCGAGTGCGAGCCTGCCGCGCGGTGCATACGCGCGCGCGTCGTCGAGCCACGAACCATCCAGAAGATTCTCCGAATCGATGCGCAAGCCCGCCGCGGATGCGGTCACCTCGAACTCGTCCGGCCTCGTCTCGCGTCCCGCGAGGTAGACCTCGCCCGAGGCATCCGAAGCGCTCACCAACGTTGGAACGAGCCGTCCGGTGAGCTGTGGGGACCCATCCTCCGTCGTGCGCACGACGAGGTGCACGCGGCCGAGCGGCAGCGTGCCGAGCCGGCGCGTCACGTAGTCCACTTGCAGCCCCTCGATGTACACCATCGGGATGTGCGGTCTGACGTGTGCGATTCTGCGACGCGTGGACATGTCCCTCGCGAAGCCTTCGATCCCCGTGACGAGCGCTGGCGAGATGCGCACGTGTCCATCGTGCAGCTCGACCTCCGACACTCGGAGCCACGGGCCCTCGAAGAACTCGAACCCGACGCGGGCGCGTTCGAGCCGAATCGACTCGCCGCCGGGGCCGAGCGTCAGGCCCTCGAGTTCGACCGCCGGTTCGAACCAACGCAGCACGGCGCGCTCGATCCGGATGTCGGCGCCCATCGAGCCGGCCTCCGAAGCGAGGATCTCGCGCACGGCCGCGGTGACGATGCCGAGCTTCTCAGCGGCGAACAACGCGGCGAAAACGCCGAATGCGAGCCAACCCACGAGCGAGCCGACGCGTCCCGCGACTCGCGCGAACCGGATCATGACTCCGCGCCGGAGCCCGTTCGTTCGTCGCGGGCGCGTCCCGCCGCCAGGCGCGCGGCGGTGTCCGCATCCAGGCGCGCGTCGCGCGCCCGCGTGCCCGCGCGCTCGTCACGCGGCAGTGGGTCGTGCTGCGTGGGGATCTCGAGATCGGCGCCGCCGAGGTACGTCCGGCGCACGCGCTTGCCGATCGAGCACGTCACTTCGTAAGAGATCGTTCCCGCGTGCGCGGCGACCTCCTCGACGGTGATCGATTCGCCGCCGTCGGAGCCGATCAAAGTGACGTGGTCGCCGACGGTCACGCCCGCGACATGGCCGATGTCGATCGTCGTGTAGTCCATCGAGATGCGCCCGATCATCGGCGCACGCTGACCGCGCACGATGACGTCCGCGCGGTTGCCGAGGCGCCAGCTCACGCCGTCGTTGTAGCCGACCGGCAGAGTCGCGATTCGAGTCGGACGTTCCGCCCGCCACGTCGATGCGTAACCAACCGACGCACCGGCGGGCAGGTCCTTCAAGAACACGACCTGACTCTTCAGCGACATCAGAGGTCGCAGATCGCCCGCGCCCGGCAGGTCCACGGGAAGGATTCCATACGCGCTGATGCCCGGCCGCACCGTGTCGTAGCGCGGGCGCAGATTGGTGAAGATCGCGGCGGAGTTGGCCATGTGGATCCAGCCCCGCAAGAGACCCTCGTCGCGCCCCTGTCGCAACACTTCCTCGAAGAGTCGGCTCTGCGTGAACGTGCTCGCGGCGAGAGCACCCTCGGGCGCGCTCACGTGCGTCATCACGCCCGCGAGCTCGAGATGGCTGGCTGCGCGGATCGCTCGCATCAGGTCGAGCGCGCGACTGGGCAGCACACCGAGGCGCCCCATGCCCGTGTCGACATTCAAGTGCACGCGCCCGCGCACGTTCATGCGTCGCGCGAGGTCTTGCACCATCGCGCACCGGTCCGCGGAGTGCAGTGCGAGCTGAACTTCGTGCCGCAGCGCGTCGGCGGCTTCGTCGTCGACGATCGTTCCGAGCACGAGGATCGGAACGCGCAGGCCGGACTGACGAAGCTCCAGAGCCTCGGCCGCGGTGCCTACTCCCAGCGCGGCGACCCCGCAGCGGACGGCGTGATTGGCGATCGCGACGGCGCCATGTCCGTAGGCGTCGGCCTTCACGACGAGCATGACGCGTACACCCGGGCCCGCGCGCCGGCGGATGACCGCGAGATTGTGGGTCAGCGCATCGAGATCGATCTCGGCCCACACGCGGTATGCGTTCACCACCGCAAGATAGCGCTCGCGTCCGCATGGATCCAAGGTCGAACGCGTGCCTGCGTCGACATGAAATCCACGCGACTCGCGACGCGCGCGTCGCGAGTCCATCTTTCGAGCTCGCTCGATCGCGCCTCAGCGCCGGCGCGCAGTCGCGGCGAATGGTCGCAGGTAGAGCGGCGCCACGTCCGCAGGTCGGTGCGCTCCGCTCCGTTCGAGCCGGATGAGTCCGAGCCGGAGCAGCGCGGTCGCTTCGGGCACGCGGTCGGTCCGAAGGCGGGCCATGTCTTGTGCCCCGAGCGCAGCGGCTCGCGCGCTGTTGGCGTCGCCCAAGATGGGGGAACCCGGCGGCAGGTGTCGCGGGAGTTCCGCCGCGGTGAGCACGCACGGCGCGCGCAGCGTGACGACTTCGTCGTCCGTTCGTCGGTACACGGCGAAGTACAGCTCGCCTTGTCGCGCGTCGAGCAAGTACACGCCCTCGCCGCCCGGCGGCAGCGAGCCGAAGACGAGCGTCTCCCCGGATGGAACGCCGAGGATCCGGGCGCCCGCTCCGCGCGCGAGCCCCAGCGCGGTCGCGATCCCGACGCGCAAACCCGTGTAGCTGCCCGGTCCCGTGCCCACGAAGACGGTCTCGATGTCCGCGGGGCTCGCGCCTAGCTCGTCGAGCGAGCGCGCGAGGGCCGGTAGGATGTCGCTGGCGTGCGCTCGCGCGGGATCGAGATGCGTCGCGAGCTCGCGCTTGCCGACACGCACGGCGATCGATGCCGCGCGGGACGACGTTTCGAGAGCGACGACCGCCATCCGCGCGTTAGGCGCCGATTTCCTCGGCGACGACGTTGGCGAGTTCCTGGGCGAGTGAACGGGTGCGATCCAGGTCCGGACCCTCGACCATGACGCGCGCGAGGGGTTCGGTGCCCGAGTAGCGAAGGAGCACGCGGCCGTCCTCGCCCAACTCGTCCTCCAGCCGGGCGCACGCCGCCGCGACGCGCGGCAGATCGCTCAGAACAGGCTGCCGGCGGACTGGGACGTTAAGGAGGACCTGCGGGAACGGGCGGTAGGGGGCCGCCAGCTCCGACAACTTCTTCCTCGTCTCGCGCATGACGCGCAGGACACGGAGGGCGGTGTAGATCCCGTCGCCGATGAAGTGGTGGTCGGCGCCGAACACGATGTGACCGGATTGCTCACCGCCCAGCGACAATCGTTCGCGCCTCAGCCCTTCGACTACCCGGCGGTCTCCGACGTCGACGGTGACCACGCTGACGCCGACCTCGCGCAGCGCGCGGTGGAGGCCGCGATTGCTCATCACGGTCGCGACGATGCGCTTGTCGGCGAGCTCGCCCTTGCGCGCGGCGTGATGGACGAGCACCGTCAGGATGCCGTCGCCGTGCACGATCTCGCCGCGCTCGTCGACTAGGACGCAACGGTCGCCGTCTCCGTCGAGCGCGATGCCGATCGCCGCTTCGTGCGCGCGCACCTCGGCTTGCAGCATCGCCGGATGCGTCGCGCCGCACTGGCGGTTGATGTTGTCGCCGTCAGGCTCGGCGGCGCGCGCGATCACTTGGGCGCCGAGGCGTCCGAACACGCGCGGCGCGACTCGGCTCCCGCCACCGTTGGCGCAGTCGAGCACCAGCGTCATGCCGTCGAGCGAGAGCCCCGCCGCCGCCTTGTCGACGAGGTAGGCGAGGTAGTCGCTCTCGAGATCGCCGTCGACCGGCAGCACGGAGCCCTCGAGCTCGACCGTGGGGTGGGCGATCCATCGGCTCTCGACGGCCAGCTCGAGCTCGTCCGACAGCTTCTCACCCTGCCCGGAGAACACTTTGATGCCGTTGTCCTCCGCCGGGTTGTGCGACGCGCTGATCATCGCACCAAGTTGGAATTTCTCGAGGCGCGTGAGCAGCGCGAGTCCCGGCGTCGTGATCAGGCCCGTGCTCGTAACGTCGAAGCCGCGCGTCGCGAGTCCGCGGCCGAGCGCGGCTTCGAGCTCCGGACCCGAACGCCGGCCGTCGTGGCCGAGCAAGGCGCGCGGACGATTGCTGCTCGTGCGCGCGGCGTGCGCTCCAGCGGTCCCCGCGGCCTTCGGACCGAGCACGTCTCCCAGCGCACAGCCGAGCGCGGTGACGGCGGGCGATGTCAGCCAGCCTTCACCCGCGCGGCCGCGGATTCCGTCCGTGCCAAAGATACGTTCCTGTTTCACGCTCGGTGTCGTCTCGCCGGTGTGCGATGCGCGCACGCCGTCGGCGCTGCGCGCCGCGAGCAGAGGATTCTGCGCAATTGTCCGCGCGGAACAAGACCGCGAGCGACACTGTGCCCGCGCTGGACCGTCAGCGAGCGTTCGCGCCGCGAGCGCTCCACGTCGTGAGGGCGCTTGCGACGGATGTGGCTTCGTGCATCGCGGAGACGTCGTGGACGCGTAGCACCTCGGCGCCGGCGAGGATCCCCACCGCGAGTGCGGCGGCCGTGCCCGCTCGCCGATCCATCGGCCTTCGATCGGGCGCGTGCGTCGCCGCCGCGGAGTCAGCCGGGAGTCCGAGCGTTTCACTGCGCTCATTGGCTAGGCTGCCGATGAACGACTTGCGCGAGACGCCCAGGCAGATCGGAATCCCGAGCGACCGCAATTCGGAGAGCCGGCGCAGGAGCTCGAGGTTGTGCTCGAGCCTCTTCCCGAAGCCGATGCCCGGATCGATCCACAGCCGCGCGAACTCGATGCCCGCCGACCGACATGCAACCGCCCGCTCGCGCAGGAACTCGAGCACGTCGCTGACGGGGTCGTCGTAGGACGGATGAGACTGCATGTCGCGCGGAGTTCCCTGCATGTGCATCGCGACGAATCCGGCGCCGTGTTCCGCGACGATCGCGAGCATCCGTGGATCGAATCGTCCGGCGCTGACGTCGTTGACGATCGATGCACCGCTCGCGAGCGCCTGACGCGCCACCTCGCTCTTCTGCGTGTCGATGCTGATGGCGACTTGCGTCCTGCGCGCGAGCCCCGACACGACGGGGATCACGCGTGCCAGCTCCTCCTCGAGATCGACCGGCAGCGCACCTGGGCGCGTCGATTCGCCGCCGACGTCGAGGAACTGCGCTCCCGCCGCAGCGAGCGCCAAGCCGTGCTCCACCGCTCGCTCCGGATCACGGAATCGTCCGCCGTCCGAGAAGCTGTCGGGCGTCACGTTGACGATGCCCATCAGGCGCACCGGGCCGGGTGTCGCCGCCGCACGGTCGTGCGCGAAGAGCAGTGCGCGGACCAGCGCATTCTCCGCCGCATCGGTCAGCGACGACCGCGGCGCGGAGAACACCCATTCGTCGCGCGCATTCCGCTGCTCGAGCGTTCCGCTTCGCTCCGCTAGCGCCGCGAGCTGTGCGCGTTCCGAGGCAGCGAGTCCGTCGTGTCGCAGCGCGACGCGAATCCAACTCCCGTGCTGGGACGCGGGAGCCGCGAGCCCGCGCGGAGCGAGGCGTCGGGCCAGTGTGCCGAGGGCCGGGTGCGTCTCGAGGTCAGCGTCGGTCACTTCGGTCGGCGCGGCGCGGTGGTGTCGAGCGCGTCGCGGCTCAGGCGGGGGACAGACCGGGCTTTCCGGGGATGTCGCCCGGCAAGACCTTCGGCGTCGGCGACGGGGCGTAGCTCGGAGTCGGCGCGACCTTGCCGGGCGGGGGCGGCGGCGGGCGCAGCGTCTCGACGACGGCCCCTTGAATAAGCCGCGCGATCTCTTCGCCCGTGATCGTCTCGTAGTGGAGGAGCGACTGCGTGATGCGCTCGACGGAGGCGGCGTTGTCGCGCACGACGCCTTCAGCGATCTGGTAGGCGTCCTTCAAGAAGCGCCCGACCTCTTCGTCGATTTCGCGCGCCGTTTCCTCGGAGTGCCACTTGCCGCTCATCAGCTCGGTCCCGAGGAAGTCGGAGCCCTGGCGCTCGGCGTAGTTGATCGCGCCGATCTTCTCGCTCATGCCGAGTTCGGTGACCATCGCGCGCGCCATCTCGGTCGCGCGTCGAATGTCGTCGGACGCACCGGCCGAGATATCTCCGCAGAAGAGCGCCTCAGAGACGCGTCCGCCGAAGAGCACGGCGAGGTTGCCGAGCATCTTTTTCTTCTGCATGTGGTAGCTCTCCTTGTCGGGGAGCACCATCGTCGAGCCGAGCGCGCGACCGCGCGGAACGATCGTGACCTTGTGCGGGTTGTCGATCTCCGGAATCACGGCCGCCACGACGGCGTGTCCGGCCTCGTGGTAGGCGGTGATCCTGCGATCCTCCTCCTCGAACTTGCGCGACTTCTTCTGCCGGCCGTAGCGCACTTTGTCGCGCGCTTCCTCGAGGTGCTCCATCGTGACCTCGTCCTTCTTCTGGAGGACGGCCATGATGGCGGACTCGTTGATGATCGCGGCGATGTCGGCGCCGGAGTAGCCGGGCGTCGAGCGGGCCAGCGTGGCCAGGTCGACATCCGGGCCGGCTTTGATCTTCTTCAGGTGGACCTTGAAGATCTCTTCGCGGCCGCGCACATCGGGCAGGTCGATGACGACTTCGCGGTCGAAGCGGCCGGGGCGTAGCAGCGCCGGGTCGAGCACGTCGGGCCTGTTGGTCGCGGCGACCAGGATGATGCCTTCGTCGGTGCCGAAGCCGTCCATCTCGACGAGGATCGCGTTGAGCGTTTGTTCGCGCTCGTCATGTCCGCCTCCGAGACCTGAGCCGCGCCGGCGTCCGACCGCGTCGATCTCATCGAGGAAGATGATGCACGGCGAGTTCTCGCGCGCTTGCTTGAAGAGATCGCGCACGCGGCTCGCGCCGACGCCGACGAACATCTCGACGAAGTCCGAACCCGAGATCGAGAAGAAGGGGACTTCGGCCTCGCCGGCGATCGCTTTGGCGAGCAGCGTCTTGCCGCACCCGGGCGCGCCGACCAGGAGCACGCCACGCGGGATGCGTCCACCGACACGCGAGAAGCGGCCGGGGTTCTTCAGGAACTCGACCACCTCACGGACTTCTTCCTTCGCTTCATCCGCACCGGCCACGTCGTCGAACGTGACGTTGGTGTGGTTCTCCTTCGAGTAGAGCTGCGCTCGCGAGCGGCCGAACGACATCACGCCGCCGGCAGCGCCCTGGTTGCGCATCTGGCGCATGAAGATCAGGAAGTCGACGAAAATCAGGATCCACGGGCCGTAGATGAAGAGCAGCGTGGTGAGCAGCGAGTTCGGATCGCGCCACACCGTGCCCTTGTTCTTCGAGATGTCGAACTCGCGCGTTTCGACCTTCGCGCCCTGCGCGGCCAGTTGCGCGAGCAGCGCGCCGTAGTCGTCCGCGTGCTGCACCTCGAGCCACACGAGGCCCGAGTTCTTCGGAAGCGGGAACGGCGGTTCGTCCGTCGCCGCGGTCGGCCACGTCGAGGCGGGCTTCGCCGTCACGCTGACGAAGAGCTTGTCGATTTGGGTCTGGCCGCTCCGCGGGGTGCGAACGGCGCCGCTGTCGGCGGAATCCGCGGCCGCGTCGTCGCTCTCCTGACCGTACGCGGTGAGCATCCGCGCGAGGTTCGGAACGTAGTAGCCGCCTGCGAGCGCCTTCGACAACGCTTCCGGCGTGATCGGCTTGTAGCTGCGCGGCGCCTTGATCTGTTGGTACAGCGACTCGTTCGTGTCGAGGCCGGCGAAGCTGACGGTGAAGTCGCCGCCGTTGCCCTTGAGCTGTCCCTCGATGACGTTTCCGCCCTTGAGCGACTGCGAGTCGATGTCACCGATGTACAGGTGCCAGAGGTACTGGTCCTGTGAGAGCTCGGCGCGCGGACGGAAGCGCTGTCCGCCGATCGCGAGCAGGATCGCGATCAGCACAATGAGGAACAGCGCGTACGATCCGAACGATCGCGTCTTGCGCAACTTGTCCTTCGGGGGTGTCTTCGGGTCAGGCATACGCTCTTCTATCGACTGGTCTGCGCACGGCCTCCAGCCTTGGGCGGCGCAAGCCTACATAGGATAGGTACGTCCTCCAGCGGACGGGATGCGCGGGCAAGAAAAACCGTCGCGAAGGGGCGGGAACCTCTAGTTCACGGGGACGAACAGCTCCAGGACGAGCTCGTCCGCGATGTTATGCAGCGCGCGATCGCGCGCGTCGCGTTCATTCTGGGGTCCATCGATGATGTACCCGACCCAGGTCCCGGCCGTGGTCGGCGGCGACTTGGGTTCTGGGGCGCCGCGTTCGTACAGCGCGGCCTCAACCTGGATGTACACGCCCGTCTCGAGCAGCTCGTTGTCGGTGCTGCGGATCCCGGAGCGCCGGCGGTAGCTCTGGATCTCGCCGCGGATCACGAGTTCCGCGCGTGCGGGATCGACCAGCTCCGCGTCGCACATATCGCGCACCGCGCGCGCCATCTCGTCGTAGAAAAGGCGCTCGAGATCGCGCTCGAAGCTCGTGTTGCCGAATACCTCGAGCCCGATCGTCCGGTGTGTCTCGGTCACTCGCAGCCCCGAGGAATACCCACAGGCGGGCAGGGCTCCCAGCGCGAGCAGGCCTACCCAAAACCGCATCGGAAGGGTCACGGCTGGCCCTCCGCCTTCGCGGTTGGCAGCGGGCTGGGCGGAGGCAGCCCGGCCACGAACTCCTCGGCGGCGCGCTCGCGCTCGGTGTCCTGAGCCACGCGCGCTTCTTCCAGGGCACGTTCGGCGTGTCGACGTGCTCCGTACGCGTTGTCCACCGTGCGGTAGAAACGAGCGACGATCAGGTCGTTGTCCGAGAGGCGACGCAGGCCGTCGGCGAGGTGCAGGCGGACGATCGGCGCGAGCTCGTGGTCCGAATACGCGCGAAGCCACTCCTCAAGCTCGTGTTTGGCGCGCAACATCTCGCTGCGGTCGTACTCCGGACTGCGGAGTGCCGCCAGACGCAGGCGCGGGACGGCCGCCTGGCTGGCCACGCGCAACGTGCTCGAGGGGTGGTTGAGGACGAGCTTTTCGTGGCGGTCGATGGCCAGATCCCACTCGCGGTCGTCTTCGTAGACCGCGGCCAGCGTGGCGTACGCCCGATCGCAGTGCGTCGCCCACGGGTAATAGAGGATGAGGTACTCGAGCACTTCCGGAGCGTCGTCGGACCTCTTGAACAGGCCGAGAAATCTCGACTTGTCCGCGGCCAGCGACGCCCCGATCTCGTACAGGAGATCACCCGCCGCGATGCGCTCGTGGTGTAGCGGAAACTTGGTGTCGGTCTTCTTGATCAGACGGTACGCGTCCATCCGCTCGTCGGCTTCGAACATCGCGCGCGCCGCGCGGATCGCGGCGGTCACCGCGATCTGACGGGGGAGCTCGAGATCGAGCATGTCCGCGAGCTCGTCGGGATCGGCTCCGGACGCCGACAGCTGGTCGACGCGGACTTCAGCTGACTGTTCGAGCAGTCGCTGCACCTGCTCGCGCTGTTCGGCCGGCAGGCCGGTGGCGCGCGCTGCGGAGGTCATCCATTGGAGCGCTCGTTCCGCGTCGCCGGCGGCGAGCTCTGCTTGCGCACGTTCGATCGCGTGCGGCACGCGTGCGGCGTCGAGCTTCTCGGGGATTCGTTCCGGGCCACCGGGTATCCACGACTTCACCGTGGAACAGCCGGTGCTCAGCGCGAGGAGCGCGAGCGGGATCACGAGCAGACCGAGACGATGGAACACGGGATCAGGCCGGCTCGTGAGCAAGGTTCGCGGCGTTGCGGTTGGGTGTGGACAGGAATGCCGCGTGAGTGCGCGGTTGACGCTCGAGATGGTAATCCATGAAGCGTTCGACGAAGTCGCGGACGCGATCGACCCGATCCTGAGAGAGCGCCTTCGATTCCTGGGAGAGCGAGCTCTCGTGATCGAATCCGGCGCGAATCCGCTCCCGGGCGTCGTCCAACACTTGCATCGGGAGCGTGCCGACGCGCCGCCCGTGCGCGCGTGCTTCCTGCGCGCATCGGCGGCACAGTCGGCCTCCGGCGCCGGCCGAGAACGCGACGCGCTGCTGGCCGGATTCGACCGCCGCCGCGGCGGCGGATTGCGCCGAGGATTGCGCCGAGGATCTCACGGGCGGCGCGGCGCCACCGCATGCGGCGCAAGTCTCGAGCGCGGGTGCCAAGCCGAGATTCTGCAGCAGCGCGAGTTCGAAGACAACGAGCGTGAGGTCCGCGCGCACGCGCAGGACGTCCAGTTCGTCCAACGCTTGCTCACACAACGCGAACAGCGCGGCATCGGACTGGCTCGGATGCGAAACGAGTCCGATCAACTCCAGGACGGAGAGTCCCGACTGGTAAGCGGAGAGATCGGACGTCAACCCGCGGCGCCGCCGGACGATGCGGCCCGCGCGCAAGGTTGCGAGCTCGCGCCGCGGGTTTGCGTCCCACTCGAGCTCCAACGTGTCGAACAGATCGAGCATCGCAAAGTAGCGCGACGTCGGGCGGTACACGCCCTTGGCGATCCAGTGCACGCGACCATGAGCGGCGGTCAGTCCGTGAACGACGAGCGACGACTCGCCGAACGGGTGGCGCGAAAAGAGCAGCGCGCGGTCGTGGACGATCGTCATGTCCGCGACGCGTGGCTAGCCCGCGACCTCTTGCGGCAGCGGGCGGATGCCGACCTTCAGCACGCGTCGATCGCTGGCTTCGAGCACCGTGTACTCGGTGGCGCCGAGTACGAATCGTTCACCGCGCTGGGGAAAATGGCCGAGTTCCGAAAGGACGAAGCCGGCTAGCGTTTCGAAGTCTTCGCCCTCAGGAATCTGCAGCTGCAGCTCTTCGTTCACCTCCGACACGTGCAGCCCCGCATCGACTTCAGCGCCGCCGCCTGGCAGCCGGCGCACGGGCTCGCGCACGTCGACGTCGAACTCGTCCTGCATGTGTCCGACGATCTCCGTGATGATGTCTCCGAGGGTCACGAGTCCAGCCGTGCCACCGTACTCGTCGAGCACGATCGCAAGCTTGATCTTCTCGCGCCGGAATTCGTTCAAGAGCTCCGAGACGCGTTTGGTCTCGGGCACGAAGTGCGCGGGCCGCAGGATCGGGCGCAGCGAGGCTCCTTCGAGGCTGCGCTCCGCCGCGACCTCGACGACATCGCGGGCTGTCACCACGCCGACGACCGTGTCGAGGCTGCCTTCGTACACCGGGATCCGGCTGTGGCCGGACTCCGCCGCCGCTTGTGCCGCGGCGAGCAAGCCGTCGCCGATTTCGACTCCGCGAATCTTCGTGCGCGGCGTCATCACGGCGGACACGTTGACGTCGCGGAACTCCATCACGTTGGAGATGATCTCGCGCTCGGTTTCGTCCAGACCGCCCGAGAGCTCGGCATCGGCGATCACCTCGCGCAAACCCTCGACGATCTGACGCGAGGCGGACGGGTTTTCGCGCAGACCGGCGACGCGCATGAGCGCGCGCCGAATCGCTTCGAGCGCGTTGACGAGCCAGCGCAGTGGCATCTGAACGACGTTGAAAACCGGCAGCACGGCGAGAATCAACGTGTCGCCGCGTCGGAGCGCGATCGCAGTCGGAAGGGCTTCCGACAGGATCATCAACGTAGGGACGGCGATCAGCGACGTAACGACGA
>JANOFY010000616.1:0-3322 GCA_031413895.1 Planctomycetota bacterium
GTGTCAGTCACTTTTCTTCGACCCGCGGCGGGTCGAAGAAAAGTGACTGACACCGTACTCCGGACTGACACCGAACTCCGGACTTCGACTTCGACACGACACCGGACTTCGACACCGGACTCCGACTCCGTGCTTCGCAGCAGCCGTACTGGCACGACACCGCGCACCCGACACCGCGGACGTGAACCGACCCGTCCAACTCGGCGGCGGTAAAGGTCGGGTTGACGCGCGCTGCGTCGCGCTGCACCGCGCGCTCGTTCGCTATCCTGTCGCGGCCCGCATCCCCCCAGCTTGGAGCATCGAACCATGGCCGTTCTCACGCTGCTCGCCGCGTCCTTCTTGTCGTTCTCGGCGCAGGCTCAAGACCTCGACGTCCCCTACCGCAAGTTCGTGCTCGACAACGGGCTCGAGCTCATCGTGCACGAAGATCACTCCGATCCCGTCGTCGCGGTGTACGTGTACTACCACGTCGGCAGCGGGCGCGAGGAACGCGGTCGCTCAGGCTTCGCGCACCTCTTCGAACACATGCTCTTCCAAGGTTCGCAGAACATCGGCGACGACCAACACTTCAAGCTCGTCAGCGAAGCCGGCGGCACGCTCAACGGCACGACCAACACGGATCGCACGAACTACTACGAAGTCTTGCCGTCGAACCAGTTGGAACGCGCGCTGTGGCTCGAGTCCGATCGCATGGGTTTCCTGCTGCCCGCGATGACGCAAGCGAAGCTCGACAACCAGCGCGACGTCGTGAAGAACGAACGGCGCCAGAACTACGAGAACCGTCCGTACGGACAAGCCGACGGGATGATCGCCGCGGCGCTCTATCCGCCCGAGCACCCGTACAGCTGGCTCACCATCGGCTCGCACGAAGATCTCACCGCCGCGAGCCTCGACGACGTGAAGGACTTCTTCCGCCGCTGGTACGGTCCGAACAACGCGACGCTCGCGATCGCCGGCGACGTCGACACGGCGAGCGTCGTCACGCTCGTCGAGAAGTACTTCGGGCCGCTTCCGCGCGGTCCACAAGTGGACATGCCTGCGCCGCGGCCAGTCACGCTCGCGGAATCGAAGCGGCTCGTCATGGAAGACAAGGTCAAGCTCGCGCAACTGACCTTCGTGTTCCCGGGCGTCGAGAAGGGACACCCCGACGCGCCCGCGCTGCAGTTCTTGGCGAACATCCTCTCGTCGAACAAGTCCGCGATCTTGGATCGCGCGTTGACGATCGACGAGTCGCTCGCGAGCCGCGTCGATGCGTCGAATCAATCCGACGAGCTCGCCGGCGCGTTCACGATCGAGATGCGCGCGAACCCGGGGACGACGCTCGACACGCTCGAGTCGAAGATGACGAACGCGCTCGCGCGGCTGGCCGAGACCGGCATCGATCCGGACCAACTGCAGCGCGTGAAGACGCGCTACGAAACGGGATTCCTGCGCCGGCTCGAAACCGTGTCGAACCGCGCGAGCCTCCTCGCCGACAACAACACGTTCACCAAGGATCCCGGTCGCTACCAAGAGAACTTCGAGCGTCACCTCGCCGTCACGCCCGAAGACGTACACCGCGTGCTCGTGAAGTACGTCGTCAATCGTCCCGCGGTCGTCATGTCGGTCGTGCCGGAAGGCAAGCGCAACATGGCGGCCTCCGAATCCGGAACGGCGACGAAGACGGCAGCTGCGAGCGAAGTCACCGCGACGCTCGATCGCACGAAGCAACCGGCGCCCGCGAAGGAGCCGGCGTTCCGTGCGCCGATGGTCTGGCACGCGACGCTCGAGAACGGCGTCAAAGTCGTCGGCACGCCGTACAAGGAGCTGCCGATGACGACGCTGTCGCTCTCGGTTCCGGCAGGCCGGCTGTACGAGTCGATGCCGACGCTCGGCCTCGCATCGCTGACGGCGGAGCTGATGGACGAGGGCACGCGCGCGCTCTCGACTGTGGAACTCGCTCAGGCACTCGATCGACTCGGCGCGTCGCTCTCTGTCTCGTCGAGTGACGACGAGATCTCGCTGCGCCTCTCGTGCCTCGACACGCACCTCGCCGATGCCGTGAAACTCCTCGGCGACGTGCTGCTGCAGCCGCGCTTCGCCGACGAGGACTTCAAACGCATTCATAAGGAGAGGCTCGTCGCACTGTCGACGCGCGCGGACCAGATCCGAACGATCGCGAGCGACGCGTACAACCGTCTCTTGTGGGGCGACTGCATCGCGGGGATGCCGTCCTCGGGAACGCGCGAGACCGTCGAGCGCCTGACCCTGGCCGACATCAAGAAGTTCCACGCCGAGCACGTCGTGCCGAACGGCGCGCGCTTGTCCTTCGTCGGAAGCCTCGACGCCGCCGGCGTGCAGAAGCTGCTCGCGCCGATCACGTCGGCGTGGAAGGCGACGGCGACAGCCGTTGCGACTCGTCCAGCCGCCGCGAGCGCGCCGAAGATCACGAGCACGAAGCTGTACCTCGTCGACAAACCCGGCGCCGCCCAGTCCGAGCTCCGCATCGGAAACATCGCGGTGTCGTCGAAGGATCCGAACTACTACCCGCTCTCGGTGCTCAACATGCCGCTCGGCGGACAGTTCTCGAGCCGCATCAACCTGAATCTGCGCGAGGACAAGGGCTACACGTACGGCGCGCGCACCGGCTTCGAGGGCGGCCTCGATCCGGGCGCGTTCACGGCATCGGCCGGCGTGAAGACCGACGTGACGAAGGAGTCCGTCGTCGAGTTCATGAAGGAACTCGCGCAGATCCGCGACGGCGTCACCGACGAGGAACTCGCGTTCACGAAGGAGTCGATGCGGCAGAGCGCGCTGCGACAGTACGAGTCGACGATGGCGCTCGCGATGATGCTCGACGGCATCGGCAAGTACGGCTATCCCGATGACTACGCGGCGCGGCGCCTCGCGGAGCTCGCGGGCCTGTCGGCCGGCGCGTTGAGGGATCTGGCGCAGACTTACGTGAACCCGAATGCGATGGTGCTGCTCGTCGTCGGCGACAAGGCGAAGATCGGCCGCGGTTTGGCCGAGCTCGGCTACGGCGAACCGATCGAGCTCGACGTCGACGGCAAACCGATGAAGGGCGTCGCTGGATCGTATTGAGCGACGTTTGCTTGCGCGCGAGCCGTAGTTCGTCACGCATACGAGCAATCACGCTTGCCGACGATCCGGCATGCCGGCGGTGACGCATCCCGGCGGATCACGTACGGTGTCAGTCACTTTTCTCCGGGGCTCGCCGGATGCGAGCCCCGGAGAAAAGTGACTGACACCGTATTCCGTCGCTCCGGCGATGACACATTCCGGCGGTGACACTTGCGCTCACGCGCACCGTCGCGCGTGAGCG
>JANOFY010000617.1:0-11793 GCA_031413895.1 Planctomycetota bacterium
CTGAGGGTGCGCCATATCCGGCGACGAGCGTGTTGTAAGCTTCCCGCGCCGCCGCGCCACGCCCTTCCATCAATAGGTCTTCTATGACGTTCAGCAACAGCTTCTTCGGCGGAATCACGGTTGCGCCAAGCGCCGCGCTGACTTGCGCGTAGTAAGGCAAAATGCTGGTCGTGGGCGACACCGGGGCGGCAAGCATCGAGTAGTCGCTGAACACTTCGCGCAACCCGAGGTAGGCGCCGAGCATGTAGAGAGTCTCGTGCCCCTCAAGTCGCAGCGACTCCCGACGCAACATCCAGGACGTGGGCGCGGTCGCAACGAGCGCCTGCCAAGCTGCATCGGGCCAGCCAAACCGCGACTCGTATGACACGTACCGTAGAGGAGTCAACCGAGCGGCCGCTCTTGCGGTGAGTTTTCGCGCAAGCCAGTTCTCGCCGAGGCTGATTGGCGCATCGATGGCGATCACGGCGCGATACGTCGAGCGCGTCGCCGCCGCGTACGTAGCGAGGATGGCGCCCGAGGAGTGTCCGATGAACGTGCGCGGTGCGCCACCGCGGAATTGCTTATCCACGGCCACGAGGAGTTCGCGCTCGATGAAGTCGAGAAACCGATCACCGCCCTCGCTCAGGCCGCTGCCGCTCACAGAAAGTCCAGGCGGCGTAAGGTCATGTACGCGGCCCCGGGTGCCGTCCGTGTTCTCGATGGCGACGATGATCGCCTCGGGAATCATCCCGTTGCGTGCGAGTTCGTCGGTGACCGCCGCCGTTGCTGCGGCATTGACCTCGCCGTCGGCGACGACAGTCACGGGATAGCGCCGGCCGGTCGGACTGACCGTGAACGACGCCGGAAGCACGATGGTTACCCGCCGGATTTGGTCGAGGATGTGCGACCGGATGGTGAACGCGCGCGCGTCGGCGGCCCGCGTGCCAAGCCCGTGAAGCGCGGAGTCTTCCACGAGCATCGGACTCTCTTGCGCTGCGACGGTTGTCGCAACGACAGATAGAGCGAGGATGGCACTTCCGTGGGCGAGCATTTGCGGCTCCTCTGGCTATGTCTGCGAGCTGGCTACCCCGGCGCCATCAGTGGTTGCCACCCAGTGGCTTCGGTCCGAGTCCGGTCCGACCCGGGCACGCGACCGTCTGCCGAACGCCCAGCATCAGCGGCGGCGCGCGGCGCCGTCCGCTGCATGCTGTTGTTTGGCGAGTTCAGCATCACCCGCTGGTGTTGCACCGAACGACGGCGAACACGATGCCATCCGGGTCGGAGCAATACGCCAACTCGCCGACCCCAGGCACGGGCATCTTCGGCACCCGCACCTGCCCGCCAAGTTGCACGACTTTCTGCGTGGCGCCATCAACGTCCACCACCTCGATCCACGGCACACAACGGGGTTCGCCGTCACGAGGCTTCATCATGCCGCCGTGGACGCCGGGTTCGGTCTCTGGCCCCGTAGACATTCCCCAGTACTCGGTCGGACCGGGTTGCTTGGAGAACTTCCAGCCAAACGCCGCCGACCAGAACTTCTGCGCCCTGGCGGTGTCCGGCGGACGTAGCTCAACATGAATTGGACGGTTCATCGGTTTGCCTCCTGAAGTGGACTGCGGGGTGTCGCCTAACGCTCAGCATCAGCGGTGGCGCGTAGCGTCGTCCGCTGCATGCTGTTGTTAGGCGGTGAGACTGTTGCACTATCCGTCATGCTGCGTGCCCAGTCGGCGTTGCGCCACGTGCCAAAGCACTCCGGAGGGGTCGATCACGTAGGCGATCCTTAGGCCCCATGGCTGGACCTTCGGCGGTTGTGGCGCAGGCACGCCGAATCTCTTGGGCAGATCGAGTGACGAAACGTGCGTCCACCAAGCATCAAGGTCGTCCACCATGAGTTGCATCATGAAGTTCTCTGCCCAGTCTTTTTGGAAGTAGTTTTGCAGTACGAAGCCGCTCTCTCCAATTCGGAAGATTGCCACCTCGTCATCCAACACTTTTGCGAAGCCCAGTGCTTCATAAAATTGCTTGGACAAGTCGAAGTCCTTTGCCGGCAGGAAAGGCCGGGCAATCTCGGTGCCCGCGGGGATTGATGCAGTCATAGAAGCCTCACTCACTTAGACGCCTAACGTGTATTGGACAGATCCGCCTTATCCCCCCGAACGCAGCGACGCCGTCTGTCTATCACGGCGCCACCGCGAGCCCGCAGAATACACAAGTGCCTGTCCGACCGGCCGTTGGCAGACGACGGCCACGATTGCAGTTCCGTGTTAGACAGATCTGCATTTGCTGACGGGAGCGGCGGTGCATGAGCAGTACGCGCCGTACCCGTCGAGTCGTCGCAAGACCCTTCGCGCTGGTCGAGTTCATCCTTGATCTCCGAGCAGGCGATCCGCCGGGCTGCGCACGCCGGCCGGACCGCGATTCAAGACGTGGGTGTAGATCATGGTCGTGGCGACATCCTCGTGACCGAGCAGCTCCTGCACGGTTCGGATGTCGCTCCCGTCCTCCAGCAAATGCGTCGCGAACGAGTGCCGGAACGTGTGGCACGTCGCCCGCTTCGGAATTCCCGCGGCGAGCACGGCCCTTCGCACGGCCTGTTGCACGACGGTCTCATGAAGGTGGTGTCGCCTGCGCTCGCCCGATTCGCGCTCGACGTACGTCCGCGTCGCTGGGAAGACCCACTGCCAGGGCCACTCGCGCGCGGCTGACGGCAGCTTCTTCGACAGCGCGCCGGGGAGCTCGACCCAGCCGGCTCCTTGCGCGAGATCATGTTGGTGCTGCTGGCGGGCGCGCTCCAGGTGCGCGGCGAGCTCGGCTTTGATCGCTCCCGGCAGCATCGTCGCGCGGTCCTTGTCGCCTTTGCCTCGACGCACCGTGATCTGATTGCGGCCGAAGTCGACGTCCTTGACGCGCAGGCGGCAGCACTCGAGCAAGCGCAGGCCGGATCCGTACAGCAGCGTCGCCATCAGTCGCGGCACTCCGTCGATTCGCGCGAGCACCGCCCGCACTTCCTCGCGCGTCAGCACGACCGGCAGCCTCGCCTGTGTCTTCGCGCGCACGAGGTCGTCGAGCCACGGGAGATCGATCCCGAGCACGTCGCGGTAGAGGAACAAGAGTGCGGCCAGCGCTTGGTTCTGCGTCGATGCCGCGACACGACTGCGCACGGCCAGCGCGCTCAGGAACTGCGTCACGTGCGCGGCGCCGAGCTCGGCCGGGTCTCGCCGGCCGTGGAACTCGTAGTAACGGAGCATCCAACCGATGTACGCCTGCTCGGTGCGCGGGCTGAAGTGCCGCAGACGCATGGCGGCGCGCGCGCGATCGCCGGTGCGTGCACGATCGCCGGCGCGCCCATTCTCCGTCGGCCGACGCGACGGGCGGGGTTCGGCATCGCCCCAGCGTGGCGCGCGTTCGCCCACGCTGGCGCCGACACTCGATTTGCCCCAAGGCGATCTCGTGTGGCGCCCGCCCTCGGCTTCGCTTGCGCGCGATCGTTCGCGCCAGGTCGCCGACGCGCGGCTGATGGAGATGTGTGCGAGCATCCTCCGTCGACTCTCCGACTGCTGGAGAGACTAACATCTTGGCGATCGGCGGCGGCCAAACGTCAGCTGCCGCTCGGATTGTCAGGCCGACGAGCGCTTCGGCAGCGCCTCTGCCTTGCGTGGTGGACGCTGGACAACCGGAGTGTCGGACTCCTGCTCCTGGCGTTGAAGGTCCTTGGCGATTCGCTTCAGATCGTAGTCGAAGGATTCGGCGTGAGCCTGCCGCCGGCGCCGGATCTCCTCGACGATCTCGTCATCCACTTGGTTCGTCATTCATCAACTCTTCGGGTGTGCAGATCACCGGCGGCTCGTAGCCGGCTTCTCTGCACGCACGTTCGATCGCTTGGCGCATAGTCGCGTTCGCGATGTGCTTGCAGTTCCAGGTCAGGAGATATTCTACTCCGTTGACTGCAGCAACGGCGATGTGGAGCGCATCTTCCGCGGCCCTGCGAGGAACGGCGCCGCGCGCGACCAGCTTGTCCGCGAGCTCCACCGCTGCGTCGGTGATTCCGAGCCGTGGGATCCCTTGCAAGAAGGCCTCTCGCTCCTGTGCCGCTTCCGTATCACCCCCGGCTGCCTCACTTGACACGAGCTGGGAGACGAACAGTTCGTACGCTTGGGCGCGAACAGCAAACCAATCCCGCGTGACCTGCTGGTGTCCAGCGACCACGAGATCCCCGGGCGGGCCGCGAGGTTGCGTAGCCGATAACGCTGGTTTCCAAGTAGACAGCAGCTTTCGTCATTCGCATCGCTTCCGGAGCCTCTCCGACCGCCAGTGAGTCTAGCGCCGCGCCATCGTCATGATGCAGTAGGCGGAACATTCGCCACGCTCGCGATTGCGGGATCCGCTCATGGCTTCATGGCAATGCAAGTCTCGTCCGCACATCCGCGAGGAACCGCTCCCAATCGAACGCCGGTCCCGGATCCGTCTTGTTCTCTTGCACGTGGTAGTGGCCGAGGATCCCGTGGAACGTGTCGAACTCTGCGGCGCTCAGCACTCGGTCCTTTACTTGGCCCGTCGCGTCGCGCGGCGCATCCGGCGCGATGTTCGGGAGCACACGACACAAACCCGCGGTGAGCTTGACGAGCGACGCGTACTGCTCGCGCGTGAAGTCGTACTGCTGGAGCTTCTCGCCTTGGATGGTTCCGACCACGCGCTCTGTGCGCGCCGGTCTTCCGATGAAGCCCGGAGTGCGCACTCCCCCACCCTTCAACCGCTTCGGTATCGAGACATACGGCCCGCCTGCGTCGCGCGTGTACCACTCGTCGAGCGGCGTCTTCTTCCACGGCTGCGCGTCGTTCACCGGATACGCGCCGATGTTCGCGATCTCGATCCCGATCGACCGAGCGTTCGCCTTCGTCGCGTGGAACGCCTGCTCGCGCACGTCGAGCGTCTGGTAGATCGTCCCGTCGATGTCGAGCAGGAAGTGCACCGACAGACCGCGCTGATCTTGCAGCACGCGGAAGCACGTCTCGCTCGTGCCGCACACGTCGTAGTGGAGGACGAACTGATCGACGACTTCGGCGAGGCGCGCGATGTCGCGACTTCCCGGTTCGACGAGCACGGTCTGCGAGCCATCCGCCTCCTTCTTCACGCGGCCTGGCTGATACCGCAGTCCTCGCGGCGTCTTCTCGCCCTCCGTCGCCTTCTCTCCATCCGGCCCGTCGCCGTTCGCACTCGCGGGTGCGAAGTGCGTCGTCGTTCGGTACGCGTCGTAACCGGGGAACTCCGTCCACAAGACCAACGGCGCGCCGATCGCAATGCGCTCGCCGCACACGACAATATCGTCGCCCGGAGGCTTCGTCTCGTGGCCAGGTTCGCTGCTCGGTTCGATAGGTCTCACGCTTGCCGTGCGGCACGCGCCGAGCGCGACCGCTGCCGCGATCAAGGTGGCCGCGACGAATCGACGACGAGCCACGGTCATCCTCGTCGCATGGATCGCGGTGGCCTTCATCTCCCCCGCTCGTATACTTCCCGCGCCATGCGGAATCCAGGCTTCCAGCGCGACGCGCAGCGCAGCGGACGAGCCGTGGAGCCGCGCGGGTGAGCCTTGCGAAGCGCGACCGACTCTAGCCGCGGCACTCTCCTCCCCGTGCTCGCGCTCGTCGCGATCACCGCGATCCTGCGGCTCGTCGTCATCCTCGCGCCGCCGGTCGATCTTGCGCCCGAATTCATCGGCTTCGGCGGGTGGGAGGAGCTCGTGCGCGGCAGCTCGGCGCAGGACCTGATCGACGGTCCTGTGCTCCCCTTCCAGGACTACCAGGTCAACGACTTCTCGGGCGGCTCGCTCGTCGTCACGCTCCTCGCTGTTCCGTTCTTTTGGGTGCTCGGGCCGACGATCATCGCGCTGCGACTTTCCGTACTGCTCATCAGCTGCGCGTCGGTTGCGTTCCTCTTCCTTGTTCTCGATCGCTTCGTGAGCCGCCGCGCCGCTTGGCTCGGCGCGTTGCTCCTCGCGGTTGCGCCACCGGGGTACGCGCTTCTCTCGTGCATCGCCTACGGCACGCACATCGAGAACAACCTCCAGGCGATCGTTCTCGTCTTCCTGTTCCTCACGCACCACTACGCGAAGCCCGACGATCGGCGCACGTCGTTCCTGCTCGGGCTCGTCGCGGGTTTCGCGATCTACTTCGGCTTTGGGATCCTGCTCGTCGTCGGGCTGCTCTTCGCGTTCGACTTCCTCTTCGACAAACGGTTCTGCCTGCGATCAAACTTCGCGTGGAGGGTGGCCGGTTTCGCCGTCGGTCTGCTCCCGCTCGTCATCTACAGCGTCAACCATCGCGTGAGCATCTACGGCCGGTCGATCTTCGATCACTTCCTCGACGAGAGCGCACACCGTCCGCGTCTCACGGTGCTTTCCGAGCTCATCACGCGCGATCTGGCGGAGTCCGTCTACCTGCCGAACTCGCTCGGTCTTTCAGGCATCGCGCTCGGACACGTCGTGTGGATCGCACTCGCCGGCTTGTGCGGCATCGCGGCCTGGATTCATCGCGATTCCGTTCAGCGCGCGCTGTCCGGACTTCTGCGCGCGCAGAGCGAGCCGCGCACGATCGATCCCGCCGTGCTGTTCTTGGCGTACATCCCGCTCTTCGTCCTCGCGTTCGTGTTCAGCGATTTCCAGATCGACGCGCGACGTCATTGGGTGTCGAGCTACCGCTACTTGATGCCGCTGTACCCGTTCGTGTTCATGGCCGCGGCGGTCGCGCTCGATCATCTTTGGGATCGCCGGCCGCTCGCGCGCACCGCTGCGATCCTCGTGCACGCGTCGCTGTGTGGTCTGTTCCTCGCGGGCACGCTCGCGCGCACACAACCGACGCTCTTCCGCGAGAACCTGACCACGTCCGGCACGTCCGATCCGTTTTTCGCGCGCGCGATCGCGATGCGCTACCAGCATGATCCGGACACACTTGCCGTGGTCGTCGATCGCATCGTCGCGAACCGGCCGCCGGACGTGCAGGACACGCTCTTCTTCAATATCGGTCAGAACGTGAAGTTCTACCCGCGCGTCAAGTCGCCCGAGGGCTTGGCGAATCAGGAGCACGCGCGCGCGCTGCTCGAGGAGCGCGTGCCGCCGCGTTACAAGCCGTACTTCGAGCGACTCGGTGACGGCGACCGGCTGTTCTTGCCGCACGAGCGGGACGAGTTCTGGCGCGTGTTCGAATCGAAGCGCGGTCCTCGGCCGAACTAGCCTTTCCCACTCACCGACCGCATTTCACGTGCAACCGTGGCGGCCGGCCGCGGTCACCGTCGCGTGAAGACTGTCCGAGCACTCGGCGCCACGTTGACGGGTACGGGCGCCGAGCTCGTCACGGTCGAAGCGCGGTTCGAGCCCCGCGACACGAGTCGCACCGAAATCGTGCTCACCGGTTTGCCGGATGCCGTGCTGCGCGAGAGCAAGGGGCGCCTCGAGTGCGCGCTCGAGGAGAACCGCCTCTCGCTCGCCACGGGCCGCCTGTTCGTGAACCTCGTCCCGGCGGCGCTCAGGAAGTCGGGCGAGATCCTCGATCTGCCGATCGCGCTCGCGGCCGCCGCTGCCTGCGGCCACTTCGACGCGCGCGTGCTTCGAGGAGCGCTGTTCCTCGGCGAACTCTCGATCGACGGACAGCTCTCAGCCGTTCCCGGGGGTCTCGCTTCCGCGATCGCGGCGCAGCGCGCCGGCGTGAAGCGCCTGTTCGCGCCGCACGCCACCGCCGAGGAAGCCGCGACGATCGAGGAGCTCGAAGTCTTCGCGGCGGGACACCTCGCGCAAGTGCTCGCGCACCTGTGCGGCGGCGCGGCGCTCGAGCGCCTACCTGCGCCGAGCGACGTTACCGCGCCGGACGACGACACGCCTTCGATCGACGACGTGCGCGGACTGGCGCTGGCGAAGCACGCACTCACGGTCGCAGCGGCAGGCGGCCACGGGCTGCTCTTCGTCGGACCGCCGGGCGCGGGCAAGAGCCTCCTCGCGCGACGGCTCGTGCGTCTGCTCGCGCCGCCGACACGAGCGGAACGCATCGAGATCACGCAGGTGTTGTCGGCCGTCGGTCGCTGGCCCCGCGGACTCGCGCGTTCCCGGCCGTTTCGCGCGCCGCACCACACGATCACGTACGCCGGTCTCGTCGGCGGCGGAGCGAACGCGGCGGCGGGCGAGATCACGCTCGCCCACCGCGGCGTGCTGTTCCTCGACGAGCTGCCGGAGTTTCGACGCGACGTCTTGGAGGCGCTGCGACAGCCGCTCGAAACGGGATCGATCTCGATCAGCCGCGTACAGCGACAAGTCGAGCTCCCTGCGCGCTTCCAACTGGTTGCGGCCATGAACCCGTGTCCGTGCGGCTATCTCGGTCATCCGCGCCGCACGTGTCGCTGTCCGCCGAGCTTCGTCGAACGCTACCGGCGCCGGATCTCGGGCCCGCTCCTCGACCGGATCGATCTGTGTGTCGACGTGTCACCGCCGAGCATCGAGGAGCTTGCACCCGCAGCGCTCGCCGTGCCCTCGGTGACCGCCGCGCCGGCGTCGAACGGCCGCGCGCAAACGCCGCGTCATTCGCCCTGCGAAACGGAGTTGATCGAGTCGGTGCGCAAAGCGAGCGGTCGCATGATCGCGCGGCAAGGCACCCGGCGGAACACCGACCTGTCGGCCGAGGAGCTCGATCGGATCGCGCCGCTCGACGACGGCTCGCGCGCCCTGCTCTTGTCGCATGCCACGCGCGCCGGACTCTCCGCCCGCGCGCTGCAATCGCTGCGGCGCGTCGCGCGAACGGTGGCGGACCTGGAGGGCGTCGCGAGTGTCGGTACGTCACACCATGCGCAAGCAATCGCGCTCCGCCGCGTGCTCGTGTGACCTACTCGTGCCGCAGCGCGTCGACCGGGTCCATGTGCGCCGCGCGCCAGGCCGGGTACAGGCCGAAGATCACGCCGATCCCGGCCGAGATCGCGAACGCCAAGATCGGCGCCGCCGGCGTCACGATCGTGCGCATGTCGGCGAAGCGCTCGACGAGCTGCGGAATGGCGAGTCCCAGCGCGATCCCGAAGAGTCCGCCGCCGACCGAGAGCACGACGGTCTCGACCAGGAACTGCGTGACGATGTGGCGCCGCTTCGCGCCCAGCGCGCGGCGAATGCCGATCTCGCGCGTGCGCTCGGTCACGGTGGCGAGCATCACGTTCATAATTCCGATCCCGCCGACGAGCAGACTGATGCCCGCGATGCTGCCGAGCACCACGTTGAAAATGCGCTTCGTCTCCTCCGCGCGCAGCAGGAGCTCGAGCGGCACGATCATCTCGTAGTCCTTCTGCTTGTGCTGGCGCGACAACATCTCGCGCGCGGCCGCCGCGACGAGCGGCACGTTGTCGGGCGAGTCGACCTCGAGGAAGATCTCGTGCAGCTGCACTTCCTCCATGTCGCGCGAGCCGCTGCGGATCTTGACCTGCACCTCGCCGAACCAACGGCGGCCGGTCTGCAGCGGGATGAAGACCTCGCCGGTGACTTCACTTCCCGGTGCCGGCGGATCCGCGCTCAAAGGAACGCGCGGGAGCAGCACGCCGACGCACGTGAAGTAGTCGGGGCCGATCTTGATCCGCTCGCCGATCACGGACTTGAACGGCGAGAGGTAGCGCGCGACCTCGTGTCCGAGCACGCACACGTTGGCCTGCGAGCGGTTCTCGAGCTCGGTGAAGAAGCGGCCTTCGAAGACGGGCCGGCCCGTCACCTCGCGGTACTCGGGCAGCGTCGCGAGGACGCGCGGGTTGAGCGCGCGCATACCGACGCGCACCTCTTGTTGGAGCTGGCGCACCGGCACGGCGCGCTTCACGCCCGGAAAAGTCTCGGAGGCGCGCGCGAAATCCGAATCGGTCAAGCCGTACGACAGGATGCGCGTCGTCTCGCGACCGCTGGACGGTTCGTCGGGCGGCTTGACGCTGCGCAGGATCACGTTCTGGCTCCCGAGCTGGCGGATCTGCTCCTGAGCCTCCTCGCTCGCGCCTTCGCCGATCGCGAGCATCGCGATGACGCTCGCGACGCCGAACAGCACGCCGAGCGTCGTCAGCACGCTACGCAACTTGTGCAGCAGCAAACTGCTGACGCCCAGGCGGATCGTGCGCCAGAGATCGTTTTTCACCGGGTCACTCCGGGGGTCGCTCCGGGGGTCGCTCCGGGGGTCGCTGCGCTGCGGCGCTCGACGACGCCCTCGATCTTGCCGTCGCGCAGTTGCAGCGTGCGCTCGGCGCGCGCTCCGACGCTCTGCTCGTGCGTCACGAGCAGGATCGTCTTGCCCTCCGCGTGCAGCTCGTCGAAGAGGTCGAGGATCTCGAGCGCGGTCTGACTGTCGAGGTTGCCCGTCGCCTCGTCGGCGAGCACGATCGCCGGGTTGTTCACGAGCGCGCGCGCGATCGCCACGCGCTGTTGCTGTCCGCCGGAGAGTTCCGTGGGACGGTGCGTGAGCCGATTTCCCAGCCCGACGCGCTCCGCGAGCTCACGCGCGCGGTTCTCGCCGTCCGGCGGCGGATCGTCCTGGTAGAAGAGCGGCACCAGGATGTTCTCGAGGACGTTCAGCTGCTGGATCAGGTTGTACGACTGGAACACGAAGCCCAAGTGACGGCTGCGCAGCTCGGACAGGTCGTCGTCGTCGAGATCCGACACTTCCTCGCCGCGCACTCGGTACGAGCCGGTCGTCGGCCGATCGATGCAGCCGAGGATATTGAGGAGCGTCGACTTGCCCGAGCCGGACGCGCCCATGATCGACCAGTATTCGCCCGACCGGAACGTGAACGAGAACGAGTCGAGCGCCCGGACTTCGTGCTCACCGAGTTGATAGACCCGCGTGACGTCCGTGAGCTCCGCGACAGGATCTCCGCGCTGCTCGGGGCGTCGCTGCTCACCCACGGGACGGCGGCTTCTCGTTCGACGAATGCGCGGGCGACGACTGCGCAGGCGCTTCGGCGGGCTTGCTCGCCGCATCTCCGGCCGGCTTGCTCTCCGACTCTCCGCGCTCGCGAGCTCCCGCACCCTGCGGCGGACGTCCGGCCGTGCTGCCGTCGGCGCGCGATGCGCTGCGGCGCTCGCGATCGCCGCCTGGTCGATTCGGTCGCTCGTCGCCCGCGGCACCGCGCGCCTCGGGCGCGGCGCTTCGATCTTGCGCAGTCGGCGGCGTCCTCACGGCCGGCACCGGCGTGTCGAGTGGTCTGTTTTCCTGCGACGCTTCGAGCGAAAAACCAGCCGGAAGCGTCAGCAGCACGGACTCGCCCGCAGCGAGCCCCGCCAGGATCTGAACCCACTTCTCGCTCGACTTGCCGACCTTGACGCTGCGCTGCTCGGGCCGGACGCCCGTGTCGACGAACGCGATCGTGTCGCCGGCCTGCATGAACACGGCCTGCAACGGAACGTACAGCGCGTCGGGAATCTCCTCGGCCAGGATCTCGATGCTGCAGTTCATCCCCGGTCTCATCTCGGGGGAAGCGTCCTCGATCGACACCTCGGTCCGGTAGAGCCGCTGGTTCGGATTCGCCCACCAGTTCCCCTTGTCGGGGAGCGGGGCCACGAAGCGCACCCTGCCCTTGAACTGCTGGCTGGGGATCGCGTCGACCGCGATCGTGCACGGCAGGTCGATCGCGACCTGGTTCAGGACCGATTCGTGGATCGAGGCTTCGGCGATCATGCCGCCCGTCGACGGAATCGTCAGGATCTCCTGCCCCTCGCGCACCTGCGTGCCTTCCTGGATCGCCTCCCCCATTCCCATGCGGCCGCCTTCGGTCCGCCAAGGAGTTCGTGCTGGTCGGCGGCCACTACGACCACGTCGG
>JANOFY010000618.1:0-4128 GCA_031413895.1 Planctomycetota bacterium
ACTCGTACACCAGAGGCAACGCCAACCGGCCCTCGCGCCGCCGCTCCGTCGGAGTGAGTTCGCGCGGCTTGCGGGCTTGCGCGTCGGGGAGCGGATCGACGGGCCAGACCGCGACCGAGCCATCCTCGCGTCCAGCGATCACGCGCAGGCTCGCGTCATCCGTGCTGAAGTCGGCGCACAAGACCGGTGACTTCGATCCCACGCGTTGCACGAGCGGCCGTCCGGTGAGTGCGTCCCAGACATACAACGTGCAGTCGCGTGAACCCGTGAGCACGAGCCGACCATCGCCCGAGAGCGCGGCCGTCGTGACGGCGCCATCGTGCATGTTCTCGTTGTGCGTGCGCGCGCCGGTTTCCAAGTCGAGGACGACCGCCGATCCGGAACGCTTGGTTCTCACGAGGATCCGCGCTCCGAGCGAGGTGTACGAAACGCTCAGCGGTTCCGGAATCTGCACGGGATCGCGCACCGCTGCGCCGGTCCCTGGATTCCAGACGCGCAATCGATCGTCGGCACAAGCTGCCGCCAATTCGTCGGTGCGTGGATGCCAATCGATGTCCACGACCCCGTGGCGCCCGCCGAGCACGTTCGAGAATCGGATGCGCGTCACGAGTGCGCCGTCCGCTGCATTCCACACACTCACTTGATCGTCGCCGAGCCCCACGGCCACTTGGCGCTCGTCCCGCGAAAAGCGCGCGCACGTGATCGTCGTTCCCTCTTCTCCGAGCACGACGGGCTGGTCCGTGCCATCGATCCGCCAGATCCGTGCGCGACCGTCGTCGCAAACCGACAACACGCGCTCGCTCGTCGAGTCGAAGCTCGCGTGCTTCACCGCGGCGGGATGTTCGAGCACGACGCACCGCGAGTCCGGCGCGTGCGAGTTCCACACGCGCACGGCCGTTCCCGAAACTGTGAACCATGCCGCGCCGGTCGAGCTGAAACAGGCTTGGCGCACGGGATCTGCATGCTCGAACGTGCGCAGCAGCTCTCCCGGCTCACGCTCGCCGCCGCGCGCGACGGACCACAAGCGCGCGCTGGCATCGTCGGATGCCGTCAGCGCCAGCGAGCCGTCCGGGCTGAAAGCGACGCTGCGGACGGGCTGCGTATGTCCTTTCAGATCGAACGTGTCTGGCCTGCCGACGGCGTACCAGACGTGTGCGACGCAGCCGTTGCTGCGCGTGACGAGGCGTCGTCCGTCGAGCGCCCACTGCACCGCGAGCCAGCGGTACACGCTGTCGAAGCGCAACTCTTGTGCACCGGTCTGCGCGTTCCATATGCGGATGGTCGTGTCGTTCGCGACCGTCGCGAGGCGCGTGCCGTCCGGACTGAACGACGCGTGGACGATGCGCCGTCCATCGTGGCTGATCTTCACGCGCTCACCGCTCTCGAGATCCGTGATCGTGCACCCGCTGTCGCTCTCTCCTTGTTCGACGCTTGCCAAGCGCTTTCCGTCGGGACTGAACAGGACGAGGGGAACGGCGCCGTCGAACGGGAGTGGCAGAAGGAGCAGCTCGCCCGTGTCCAAGTTCCAGACGCGCACGGTCCCGTCTCGTGAGGCCGTCGCGGCCACGGATCGCGAAGCCTCCGGCGAGAAGCACGCCGCGACGATTGCACCCGTGTGACCGGAAAGGTCCACGAGCCGCCGCCCGTCGTGCGCGTCCCACACGGTGGCGACGTGCGCACGCGCGTGATCGGGATCGGGCGCGGTCAGAATGCGCCGACCGTCGGGAGCGAACTGCGCGATCGAAACGGCGTCTAGGGCGAACAACTCGCGCGCCGCCCGCACGTCGAGGACCGCTGCACGACCTTTCGTCGAATGCGTGAAAAGGCGCGCGCCATCGGGACTGAACTCGACCGCGACGACGGGTGCGTCGAGTGCGAGGCGTTGCAGCGACTCGTGGGACGAACGATCCCAGATCTCGACTTCGCCGCGCACGGAGCCCGTCGCCAGCAGTGAGCCATCGGGACTGTAGGCGATCGACGCCAGCTCTCCGGTCGCGCCTCGCAGATGCGCCAGCAATCGACCGCTGTCGATGTCCCACAGGCGAGTGTCGCCCGTCTTGAGCGCGACGGCGAGCGTGCGCGTATCCGGACTGACCGCCAGCGCCATGACGTTCGGCGCCGGGGCAATCTCGGAGGCCTTGACCGATCGCGACGTGTCGTTGTCGAGCTCATGGCGCAGATAACACGCATCGAGTGCGGAAAGGAGCGCCATGCGCGTCAGGTAGTTCGTGTTCTCACCGGAAGAGTGCGCGAGCTCGGCGGCCTCGATGCCGAGGGCCAGTGCGCAACTGGGGTCATCCGAGATCAGTCGGACGCTGCGTTCAGCGAGCTGCCTTTCCAGCGCGAACCTCAGCGCGCGCTGCTCCTTCGCCAACAGCCACAATGACATGACGAGGCCGGCACTCAACGCGACGATCGTGCCGATGATCGAGACTGCGAGCGCCGGATAGCGGCGTGTCCAGCGCGTGAAACGCAACACGATTCCCGCTGGACGCGCGCGAATGGGTTCATACTCGCGGATGCGGCGCAGATCCTCGGCGAGTTCGAGCGCCGTCGCGTAGCGGCGCGCGCGGTCCTTCTCGAGCGCGGTCTCGAGCACGACTTTGACGTCCTCGCCGAGCGCCGGGTTGTACGCGCGCGGATCCGGCATCGGATCGTTCTCGATCGCGCGGTACAGCGCCAAACGCTGCGGCGCGTCGAACGGCCGGTGCAACGTGAGCGCCTCGTACAGCGCGACGCCGAGCGAGTACACGTCCGTGCGCCGGTCGAGGTGCTCGCTCGAACCGCGCAGTTGTTCGGGCGACATGTACGCGGGCGTGCCGAACACTTCGTCCGATTGCGTCAGGTGGGCGAGATCCGACTGCTCGTCGCGCGCGAGCCCGAAGTCGAGCACGACCGGCATGCCGTCGCTGGCGACGATGATGTTCCCCGGTTTCACGTCGCGGTGGACGATGCCGGCCTCGTGCGCGGCGTGGAGCGCGCGCGCCGTGCGCTCGAAGAGATGCAGCACGCGACGGACAGCGGGCGCGCGCTGCGGCAGGAGTCTCAGCCGGCTGAGTTCGGAGGGTGCGTCGGAGCTCGCGTCGTCCGCCATCCGCGCGGCGCGAGAGCGTGCGCCGTCGCCCTTGCCCTGCGCGTCCGCGATGAGCTGCGCCAGCGTCGCGCCCTCGACATAGCGCATCGCGATATACGGCCGGCTGCCCCCGAAGTCGGCGTCGTAGATGCCGCAAATGCTCGGGTGCTCGAGCCGCGCGATGACGTCGGCTTCGCGTTGGAAGCGTTTGCGGCGCTCTTGCGAGTGCGTTTCGAATCGATCAGTGAGGATCTTGAGCGCGACGCGGCGCGCGATGCGCGAGTCCTCCGCCAGGAAGACCGCGCCTTGACCTCCGCGGCCGAGCTCGCGCACGATGCGGTACGGTCCGATGCGATTGGGATCGCCGGAACTGCTCGTGCTCTCGTCGCTCGGCGCAAAGACGGGCGCAGGCGCCGCGCCCGGGTGCTTCAACGCGAGGTACTCGCGCGCGATGCGGTCTTGATGCGCCGGATAGCGCGCCAGGTAGTGCGCGAGCGCGCGTGCTCGTCCGTGTTCGACATCGTCGAGATACTCGTCGATGAAGTCGAACGCTGCTGCGGCGGACGGATCGTCGGTGTTGTCGAACATTCCGTGAAGCTGCGCGCGGCGCTCCGCAGGCGAGGTCCGCGGAGCGCCTATGCTACGATCCGGTCCGCATGTCGGCGCCCGTCGACCCGTCTGACGACCCCAGTTCGCAGGGCGAGACCCAGCGTCTCGCACGCGCGTATCGCGACGGAGGCAGTCCACGCTTCGACGAGCTGTACGCCCGGATCGCTCCCGCGCTGTTCACCTGGGCGAAGCTGCGCGTCCGCCCCGCGATGCGCGGCTTCGTCGATCCCGAGGACGTGGTGCAAGAAGTGTGGTGCCGCGCCTGCAAGGGCTTCGCGGCGTTCGACACGGACGGAGCGAGCTTCCGTCCGTGGATCTTCCGGATCGCCAAGAACGTCTTGCTCGAAGCGTTCCGCAAGCACCAGTCGCTCGCGTCGATGCCAGGCGGCGCGGGCGCGTCCACGCGTCTCTTCCAGTTGCAGAACCTGCCCGACAGCGCGACGAAC
>JANOFY010000619.1:0-10990 GCA_031413895.1 Planctomycetota bacterium
ATGGAGCGCGTCGTCGAGCGCGCCCTCCGCTTGCAGCGCCATCGCCTGCGCTTCGAGTCCCATCGCCGTGCCCCACCAATCGCCGAGCGGCGCGGCGTATTCGACGCATTCGCGGCCGGCGGTCTTGGCCGTGGCGAAGTCGCCTGCGGTGAACGCATCCAGGGCCTTCTTGTAGACAGCCTGCCCCGTGCGGAACTGAGCGCGCTGCGTCTCGTTCCAGCCCACGAACGACGCGGTGTAGTCCCCGAAGATCGCGTGCCCCGTGGCCTCGACGGCGGCGCTCGCACCCCACAGCGCGCGTGTCTGCAGCGCGCTGATCTGGCCCATGTCGGGCGTCTTCGAGCTCTCGCGGATCTTCAGGCTGCCCTCGAGATCGGTGTCGATGACGCGCAACGCGAAGTGCGGGTGCGCGCGCCACAGCGCGACGCAACCGGCTTGGTCGCCGGCCTTGTGCAGGTTCTCGAAGCGCTGCTTCGCTTCGGCGAACGCGAGGGGCTTGTCTTGCGCTGCGGCGGGGGCGGGTGACGCGACGAGCGGCGCGAGGCCGGCGAGGAGTGCGATGAGCATCGGGTTCGGGGTCTCGTTGAGGGTGGAAAGCGCGGGAGCATAGCAAGTGGTCGCGCTACACTCCGCGCTCGTATGGAGTCGGGTGAGTCGTGGATTCGCACGCTGTGCGACTGGGTCGACATCCAATCCGTGACCGGATCGGAGGGCGACTACGGGGACGCCCTCGCTGGTCGGCTCGCGCAGATGGGGCTCGCGGTCGAGCGGCAACAGCTCGCTCCGGGACGCTTCAACGTGCTCGCTCGCGCAGGGCAGCCGCGCGTCGTGCTGTGCACGCACCAAGACACCGTTCCGCAGTGGTTCGGCCCGCGCGAGGACCGCGAGTTCGTGCACGGCCGCGGCTCGTGCGACGCGAAGGGGCCGGCGGTCGCGATGCTCGTCGCGGCGGAGGCGCTCCTCGCCGCGGGTGAAGACCGCTTCGGGTTTCTGTTCACGGTCGGCGAGGAGACCGACAGCGCCGGGGCCGCGCTCGCCAACGCGAAGCTCGCCGAGCCCTGGGACCCGCGCTACGTGATCGTCGGCGAGCCGACCGGCAACCAGTTTGTCCGCGCCGGAAAAGGCACGTACAAGGCGCGACTTCAAGCGCGCGGCGTCAGCGGACACAGCTCGCAGAACGTGGGGCCGTCGGCGGTGCACGAGCTCGTGCACTGCGCACAGCGTTTGCTCGCGCAGCAGTGGGGCGAGCACCCGGTGCTCGGGCGCGGCAGCTTGAACATCGGACAGTTCCAAGGCGGCGTCGCCGCGAACGTCGTCGCGGACGAGGCGCACGCGGAGATCCTCGTGCGCACGGTCGAACCGGTCGCGGAGGTCGAGCGCCGTGTCGCGAGCTGTCTCTCGCAGCATGTCAGCGTCGCGCAGACCTCGAAGGCCTACCCGCCGGTCGATTTCTGTGTGCCGGACGGCGAGGAATCGATCACGGTCGCGTTCGGGACGGATGTTCCGCACATGCCGCGCTGGGGCAGGCCGCTCTTGTACGGTCCCGGCTCGATCCTCGACGCGCACACGGAGCACGAGAAGGTGAGCAAGCGCGATCTCGAGCGCGCGTCGGCGGAGTACGCGAAGACCGTGCGCTGGCTCTTGACTCGGCTCGATGCGAAGGTGCACTCGTGACGGACGAAAAACTACGCGGGAGCGCGCTGCTCAGCGCGCTCGAGTCGGGGGAAGTGCGCGTCGCCGAGCGCGACGGGCAGGGGCACTGGATCATCCACGCCTGGGTCAAGGAGGCGATCCTCGAACTGTTCCGCGTCAGCCCGGTCGTCGGTCACCGCCACGAGATCTCGTTCGAGGAGCTCCCGGGCGATCCGTCGGTCCCCGCTCCGTTCCGCGACAAGGCGCCGCTCACCGTGCGGCGGTTCACCGAAGCCGACAACGTGCGCTTCGTGCCGGGCGGATCGTCGGTGCGCCGCGGGACGTACGTCGGGCCGGGCGTGATCTTGATGCCGCCGGTGTTCGTCAACATCGGCGCATCGATCGGCGCGGGATCGCTGATCGACAGCCACGCGCTCGTCGGATCGTGCGCCCATGTGGGAGAGCGCGTGCACGTGTCGGCCGCGAGTCAAATCGGCGGGGTGCTCGAACCGGTGGGCGCGCGGCCCGTGATCGTCGAGGACGACGCGTTCATCGGCGGCAACTGCGGGCTCTACGAGGGCGTGCTCGTGCGCCGCGGCGCCGTGATCGCGGCCGGCGTCGTGCTGACGGGTAGCACGCGCGTGTTCGACGTCGTGAACAAGACCGTGCTCAAAGGCAGCGCGGAATCCCCGCTCGAGATCCCTGAGCGCGCCGTGGTCGTGCCCGGTTCGCGTCCGATCGAGGCCGGGATGTGGTCGACGCACCGGCGGCTCCACGTCGCGTGCGCGCTGATCGTGAAGTACCGGGACGAGAAGACGGACCGAGCGACGGCGCTCGAAGACGCCGTCCGTTGAGCAGCGCGCGCGCTCCATGACCGCCCGCGCCCGCTCTGCGATCAGCGTGCTCGCGCTGATCGTCTTCGCGCTCGTGCTGCGCTTCACGGGTACGCGCTATCTCTTGCCCCATACGCGCGACAACGACAGCGACGTCGTGTGCACGCAGGTGGAGCTCATCGAGAGCGGCGATCCGCATCCCGAGCGCGACTTCAACTACGGTTATTACCCGCTGCTGCTCCCGGGCCTCGTGGCCTACCTCACCGACGATCCGCCGCTCCCGGCGCCGGATGCGCCGGTGGCCGACCACTTGGACGCGGCTTCGAGCTTGTCGCTGCGCATCCGCCACGTCGCCATCTGGCTCTCGCTCTTCGGCGTGCCGGCGACGTGGTTTCTCGCGCGCCGATTCTTGGATCCGCTCGGTGCGTGGATCGCGACCGCGTTCACCGCGGTGGGGTTCCTCGAGCTGTGGACCGCGCAGCAGGCGCAGCCGCACACGTTGCAAGCGTGCTTCGCGCTTCTCTCGGTGGTCGCTGCGGTCCGGCTGCGGCGCGTCGGCGGAGCAGCGAGCTATCTCGTGTGCGGACTGTGCATCGCGCTCGCGATCGGCAGTTTGCAGAACGGCCTCGCCGCGCTCGTGCCGCTCGCGGCGGCGCTGCTCTTGCGCAGCTCGCGCGCGAAAGAGACGCCGCTCGCATGGACGGTCGCGACCGTGGCGCTGATCGCGCTCGCGGTCTACATCCTCTATCCGTTCATGTTCCACGAGAGCCAGGGCAAGGACGCGGCTCGGCTCGGCGTCCAGGGCGGCGGGAAGATCTTCAACCTCTCGGGTCACGAGATCGATCTCACGTGGTTCAACGGCGGCGGCTTCCTCGTGGTCGGGCGCACGCTCCTGGGATACGAGCCGTGGATGACCGCGCTCGCGCTCGCCGGCGCCGTGCTCGCGGTGCCGCGCATTCGCTCGCTCGATCGCGAGACGCGCGCGGATCTCTTGGTCGTGCTCGCCTACGCGATCCCATACCTGCTCGCGATCGGGATCTACCAGAACGTGTTCGCGCGCTTCGTCCTGCCGCTGATGCCGTACAGTGCGTGTCTCGCGGCGTATGCGGTCGTGCGCGCGTGCGGCGTCTTTCGAGCGCGTTGGGTCACGCCGATCGTCGTTTCGCTCGCGCTTCTGCCCCAGGTCTACGCCTGCGGAAATCTCGCCTGGCTGCGCAGCCACGGCGACACCGGGCGCGAGCTCGCCGCGTGGATCGAATCGAACGTCGGTCGGAGCGGCACGCGCATCGCGATCTTCCGCACGGTCGACGTTCCGCTCCTGCGCAGCGCGCGTTCCATGCGGGAACGTCCACCGGGCTATCCACCGATCGTCACGCCTTGGTTCCTGTATCAATACCGGCGCGAGCTGCCGCAGGGTGTCTACGAGATCGACACGATGCGAACGGGTGAACTCGGCTATCCGAAATACGGCGCAGCCGATCTCGTGATCGTCGAACCGCACGACGCGGACCACGTGCCCGTGCTCGCCCAGTTCCGCGCGGACATCGCGCGCGCGGGAAAGCTCGTTCTGCGCCTCTCGCCGGACAAGGTGGACGATGGGCTCAACTACCCGCTGACATACCGCGACGACCTGCTCCCGCACTTCATGCCGTGTATGTGGCGTTCGCTGCGCGCGCGTTGCCTCGGGCAGGTGCTCGAGGTGTACGACCTGCGGAAGAATCGCGAGCGGTAGTCGAGCAAATTCATTCCTCGTCGCCGCTCTCCCAACCCTGCGCACCGATGAGCGGAATGAAGCGCACGTCGCACAACTGCGCGGTCGTCGTGCGCTGTCCAGCGGCGCGCGTCACGCAAACGAGCCGCTGAGACGTCTTCTCGTCGCCGATCGGAATCACGAGGCGTCCGCCGCCCCTGAGCTGGTCGAGCAGCGCCGGTGGAACGCGCGGACCGCCGGCCGCGACGACGATGGCGTCGTACGGCGCGTGCTCCGGAAGCCCGAGCGTGCCGTCGCCGACGAGGACATGGACATTCGCCAGGCCTTGCCCGCGCAGCGTCGCCTCGGCTCTCGCCGCAAGTGGCGCGAGTCGCTCGATGGTGTACACCTCGCGCGCGATCTGGCCGAGCACGGCCGCGGCGTACCCGGACCCCGTTCCAATTTCGAGGACGCGGTCGGTGGGCGCGAGCCGCAGCGCGGCGATCATCAGCGCGACGATGTACGGCTGCGAAATCGTCTGCCGCGCGCCGATCGGGAGCGCAACGTCGTCGTAGGCTTGGTCCGCGAGGTGCTCGGGCACGAACATCTCGCGCGGCACGGCTCGCAGGGCGGCGAGCACGAGCGGATCGCGGATGCCGCGCGCCTTGATGTGCCGCCGGATCATGCGCTCAGGAGCGTCGCGAAAGTCAGCCATCGGAGCTGTCTACGGTAGCAGCGCACGGGGCGGCTCGCTGCGGACTCGCTCGCACCGACGTGCGAAACTGCACGGACGCGCACGGTGGGGCGCGATCGCGACGCCGTCTGCGCGCCGCGACGTTAGGGATCGCAACTTGCCCGGGCGGCGCGCATGCTCGCCCTCGCACCGCTCGTCCTTTCGATCGCCACCGTTTTGCTAACGTCGGATCCGACTTCGCCGCAGCTCGCCGACTGGGACTCGCCCACGAGCGCCGCGATCGAGCTCGGTCCGGATGGCCGAGCGTACGCGGCGCGCGAGCTCCTGCTCGGAATCGAACCGGACGCGGATCGCGCCAGCGTGCTCGCGGCGATCGAGGGGGCGGGCGGGAAAGTGCTCGGTGAAGTCCGCCGCCTCGGCGTGATGCGCGTCGAGGTGTCGGGCGGAGTCTCACCGCACGATCGTGTGGCAACGTTCGCCAGCATCCCGGGTGTGCAGTACGCGGAGCTCAACGGCATCGGAGGCCCGGGCGGCGTGACGACGCCGAACGACAGCGCCTTTCCGACTCAATGGCATCTGCGCAACACGGCGCAGCAGGGCGTGACGAACGGCGCGGACATCGACGCGATCGAGGCGTGGAAGATTTCGCAAGGGGATCCGGCCGTCGTGCTCGCGATCCTCGACAGCGGCATCGATCCCACGCACCCGGACTTCGCGGGCCGCGTGATCGCGGGCTACGACTTCGTCGACGAAGACGCCGACCCGAGCATTGGGCCGGGTTTCCAATCGCACGGCAGCTCGTGCGCGGGGCTCGCCGCTGCGAACACGGACAACGCGTTCTCGATCGCGGGCATCGACGGCGCGTGCAGGATCCTGCCCGTGCGCGTGATCACCGAGGAGTTCGGCACGGTGTTCAACCTCGTGCAAGGTCTGAACTATTGCGCCGAGCGATCTCCTGACGTCGTCTCGATGTCGCTGATCAACTACCCGGCTCAACTCTCGCTGCAGACGGCGATCAAAGCTGCGCGCCAAGCGGGATGCATCCTGATCGCAGCGGCGGGCAACGGCGGCACCGGTGACGCGAACTCGTCGTGGCCGGGCGCGAGTCCAAACGTGATGTCGATCGGCGCGACGACGTCCAACGACGGGCGAGCGCCGTACTCCGGGACGGGAACTGCGCTCGACTTCGTCGCACCCGGCGAACGCGTCGTGACGGTGTGGTACGCCTTCGATGGCGGCGGAGAATTCTCGGGCACGTCCGCTGCCGCACCGATCGCGGCGGGGATCGTGTGCTTGATGAAGGCCAAGGACCGCTCGCTCACGTTCGACGAGGCGTATGAGCTCTTGCGACTGGGTGCGGAGGATCAAGTCGGCCCAGAATCTCAGGACCCGCTCGGGCGCGATCTGAAGTTCGGTTGGGGGCGGCTGAACGCGTGGCGTTCACTCGCGTGCATGACGGTCATTCCGGCGCCGCGCTTCTACGGCGAAGGGGCGCCGACTTCAGCGGGTGTTCCTGCGCGGTTGGCGACAAGCGGCACGCCACGTGTCTCGTTCAATGATTTCACCGTCCAGGTAACGGGAGCGACGCCGGGGAGCATCGCGCGGCTCGTCTATGGACCGGAACCGGCGAGCGTCTCGTCGAATCGAGGCACGGAGCTCGTCAGCGGACCGCTCGTGCTCGGCGCGATCACGCACGTCGGTCCAGACGGCCGCGGCTACTTTCCGGTCTGGGTTTCGAGTGCGATGGCGGGGGAGACGCGGTGCTATCAAGCCGCGTTCGCGGATCCAGTGCACGGTGCGGCGTTGTCGAATGCGGTGATCGTGAAGTTTGGGCCGTGATGGATCGCGGGCGCACTACTTCGACGGTCTCGAAGCAAGAACGGCTCGTGCGCGCGCCACGATAGGCTCGCCTTCCGGCGCGATAGCGAGTACGGCTTCCGCCGCCGCTACGCGGACGAGCGGTTCAGGATCGGAGAATCGCTTCTCGAGCGCACCCAGCGCGGGAATCGCGATGCTCTCCATCCCTTCGAGCGCATGGGCAGCGTAGGTGCGCACGAGAGTGAGACGATCGTCGAGCGCGGTGATCAGCGACGGAATCGCGCCAGATCCAAGCCGAGCGACGTGCCAGGCACTATTCGAACTCGGCAACGGAATGCCGCCCCTCATCGCAAGCGCGAACGCACTGGGGTAGCGTTCGTCCCAGTACGGACGTGGCTCGAACTGCATGCGCCCGTCACGATCGCGTTTCCACGCAGAGAGGATCGCGGGCATCGCGGGTAGCGCCGCGGGTCCGATTCGAAACAGGCTGTGCGCGCTCCATGCGCGCCCGTACGCGTACCAGTGCTCGAGACCGATCGTGAGCGCGGCGATTCCGTCATCACCGAGTTGCTCGAGAATCCAAGTGGGAGGACCGTACGTCGGCTCGCCGATCGGGAAGCGCGGACTGTGAAAGAAGCTCTCGATCAGCGCCGGAATCGCCACGCCACCAAGCCGCACGAGCTCGCGAGCTGCGGGGCCCCCCAGCTCAAATGACTCAACTTCGTAGACCGTGTCCAACCAGCGTTCGATCTGTGCTTGCGTATCAGCGTCGACGCGAATTTGCCTGCGCGTGTTCGCCTGTCGTGCCCAAAAGCGGACCGTCGCGGATGGGTCGTGCTCGGCGATTTCGAGCTCGCCGCGAACGAGGTCGGCATCGCGATCGAGCTTCCAGAGCGTCATCGCGGCGAACACGCGCACGTGCTCTGAAGAGTTCGACAGCGCAGTGCGCAGCGGCACCAGACCTTCCGAGCCAACGATCTCGTACGACTTCAGCGAGCGTTCCACCCAAGCAGCCGACCTGGCGCGCGACGGCGGAATGTCCAGCGATCCACACTCCCGCGGCCAGATCGATCTTTCGATTCCCTCCGCAGCCGCGTTCCGAACGGCGAGATCCGGGTGATCGAGAGCTTCGAAGAGCGTCCTAAGGGACGTTGGCGTGAAGCTGCCGAGCGCATGTGCGCTCCACGCACGCTCGTCGGCGCTTTCGCTCGTGAGGAACGGGATGAGTGCCTGCACCGCGCGACCACCGTGCGCGACTGGGTAGCGCGTCATCTGAAGTGTACGCAGTCGCACGTCCGCGTCCGGGCTGGACAAGCCCGTCAACCAGAAGCGGAGCAGTTCGGGGTCTGGGCTCTGCGCGAGGGCGATCGCGGCGAGTGCGAAGAGACTGATCAGCGTCAGCGCGTGTCGATGGACGGTCGTGATCAATCTTGTGCCGGGCGATCACGCTCAGAACCAGGCCGGCGCGCTCAGGTTTCGTGGGCGATCGCTGTGGAGCAACCCCGTCCGCGACGCAGTCGACCCGCGCGAGCCGTGGCGCGTATCATGGCGAGGGAGAGCCAATGGCCGACACCGACACCGCCTGGGAAGCCTTCGGCAGGCTCGAGCCGTACTACGGCGTCTTCAGCAAGCCGTACTTCCTCTCGAAGAACCTGAGCGGCGAGGTCCGTGACGTGTTCTTCGCCACCGGCGAGAAGCACGTCGACGACGTGCTCGGCATCGTTCGCGCGTCGCTCGATCCGGCGTTCGCTCCGCGACGCTGCCTCGACTTCGGTTGCGGAGTCGGACGCGTGGCGATTCCGCTCGCGCGACGCTCCGCGGAAGTAGTCGGCGTCGACGTGTCCGAGTCGATGCTCGCCGAGGCGCGCAAGAACTGCGAGTTGCAGGGCGTGCGCAACCTCGCGCTCGTGCGATCGGATGATCGGCTGTCCGCGCTGTCGGGCGAATTCGACTTCATCCACTCGTTCGTCGTGTTCCAGCACATCCCGCGCAAGCGTGGGGAAGCGATCGTCGATGCGCTGCTCGATCGGCTGGCCGTCGGTGGCGTCGGCGTGCTTCACTTCACGTATGCGACGCGCGCCTCCACCGCGAGGCGTGTGGCTCAATGGTTGCGCGCGAACGTTCCGTTGCTGCACAGCGTGTTGAACGTGCTGCAGGGGCGCCCGTTCGGTTTCCCGCACATGCAGATGAACTGCTACGACGTCGACGAGCTCTTGCGGCGCCTACAGAACCATGGCTGCCATCGCGTGAACGTGCGGTTCACGGACCACGGCCAGCACTTGGGCGTCGTGCTGATCTTCCAGCGAGCCGCGGCGGAAGAGCTGTGATGGCGCGGCTCGCCAAGCGCGATCCCGGGCTCAGTACATCTTCTTCGCGCCGTTGATCACCGTCAGCGCTTCTTCGCAATTGAAGCCGACGAGCTGCGAGTAGTCGCGGATCGACGGGAAGCGCGGCTTCGAATACTCGACCGCTCGCCGCATCGCTTCGTCACGCGAGAATTGCCCTTCGCGGATCTGGTTCGAGAGCATCACCTCGTCCTCCGACCAGCCGCAAATCGTCGAGTAGATGTAGTTGTAGAACGCCGCCGAGCCGTCGCCGATCCGCCACGTCGACTTCGTGTCGGTTGCGACCTCCCAGTCGTATTCGCGGCGAATGGTCCCGACGATCTCTTCCTCGGTCCACGGCAAGTAGTGGAACAGGTAGAGGAAATCGTCCTTCACGACGAACGTCGACCAGTACGCGAAGAACGTGTCCCAGATCGACTCGTTCAAGTACGCCGGGTTCTTCAGGTAGTTCTTCGCGTAGTACCACAGGAGCTGCATCTCGTCGCCGAACGAGAGTCCCGTCAGCGTCATGCCGTGGTCTTTCTCGTTGATGCCGCACAGGCCCGTCTTGTACGGCGTGTCCTCGATCATGTTGCCCGTCGAGAAGATCACGAGCTTGATGCCCGTCTCTTTCCGAAGTTGGCGCGCGTGGTGATAGAACTCCTTGTCGCCCGCGGTGAACAGCGTGACCATGCCGAGCTCGGGCTTCTTCAGCCACGCCTCGACGTTCTTGCGGATGTAGCGGCGCTTCTTCTGGATGTCGGCCGAGCGCAGGATGTGCTCGATGCCGAGCTTGCCGCAGATGCGCGCTTGATTGCGACGCGCGAGGTCCGTCACCATCCCCCAGTCGTACGTGAACGCGACCGGGTTCATCTTCAGCACGGTCTTGACGTAGTGCAGCCCATACGTGGAGTCGCGTCCGCCGCTGAACGCGACGATCACGTCGGGGCTGCCGTCTTTGCTGCGGTACGGCTCGACGAACGCTTCGAGCGCTTCGCGGCCCTTCGGTTGGATGCGTTTCCAACGTCGGCAGTACGCGCACACGCCTTGCGCGTCGAAGTCGACGAACGGGTACGTCTCGACGAGCAGGCACTTCGTGCAGCGCTTGAGGTGCGACGGGTTCTTCGTGTGGTACACGATCGGCAGCGGCTTCGCGCGCGTGGACACCTTCACGCTCACCGGCATTCCGTTTTTTGGCACGAGCGCGAACGTCTGCGTCGAGAGGTCGCGCATCGAGACGACGAGCCCGTGGAACGCCGGCAATTGCTCGATGCGAATCGGTCCGAGCGTGCCTTGCAGGTCGATCCGATCACACAGGCTTTGCAAGATGAAGCGCTCCGACGCGAACGCGAAGAACGTGCGGCGCTCGTTCGTCAGGTAGTGCAGCGAGCCGGTGTTGGTCGCGAGCAGCAGATCGTCGAGCACGTCGAACACGAACGCGATCGACGCCGCGCCTTGGATCTCCGCGAAGGCCTTCTGCGTCGCGAGCGCGAGGTCGTGCTTGTCGTCGAAGAACTTGCGCAGGATGTTGACGAGCACTTCGGTGTCGACGTCGCTCTTGCGCGTCAGCTCGCGGAACTTGTTCCAGAGTGCGGCGTCGTTGACGATGATCCCGTTGTGGATGCCGACCGTGCCGTTTGCGATCACCGGCTGGTTGTTGTCCTCGTTGGATTGGAAGCCGACGAATCGTCGCGACAAAACCGCGTTTTGTGCTACACTCCGTTCTCGGAATCAGCGTGTTCACACAAGAAGGGAAACGATCATGGCAAAACTCCTGGGGGTGGATGACGACAAGAACCTGCGCCTCCTTTATGAGCAGGAATTGTCTGAGGATGGGCACGAGGTCACCCTGGCCAGCAGCGGCCCGGAAGCACTGGAATACCTGAAGGGCTCGCGCCCCGACCTGATTGTCCTGGACATCTCCATGCCCGGGATGGACGGTATCGAGGCCTTGGGGAAAATCCTGGCCAAAGACAAGACGATGCCGGTGATCCTCAAC
>JANOFY010000620.1:0-5100 GCA_031413895.1 Planctomycetota bacterium
CGCCCCAGTTCATGTCGCGCGTGATCGGCCGCGGCTGGATCTCGGCCAGCTGGTTCCCGATGAACCCCGACACGTTGGGCTTCCACGAATGGTTCGCGAACCACGCGCCGAGCCCCTCGTCGCGCAAGCGCGGCAGGTCGAGGTACCAGTGCTTCGTGGTGCGCTTTTCGGGCGTCGTGCCGCACACCTTGCACGTCGTGTTCGTCATGCGCAGCGGCTCGAGCCACTTGCCGCAGCGCGGACACTCGTCGCCGCGCGCCTTGTCGAAGCCGCACTCGTGGCACGTGCCGAGGATGTAGCGGTCGGCCAGGAACATCTCGTCCTGCGGGCAATAGAGCTGCTCGTTCGTGCGCTGGAGCAGGTAGCCGCGCTCGTCGAGGCGCCGGAAAAAGTCTTGGCTCGCTTCGACGTGATCGGGACAGATGCTCGTGCCCGACCAGATGTCGAACTCGATGCCCAGTCGATCGAACGTCGACTTGATCGACGTCCGCCAACGCGCGACGTAGCCCGCGTAGTCCGCGCCCTCCTGCTCGGCGCCGATCGTGATCGCGACACCGTGCTCGTCGGTGCCGCACACGTACAGCACCTCTTCCCCCTGCATGCGCAGCGTGCGCACGTACACATCGGCCGGGAGATAAGCGCCGATGACGTGTCCGAAGTGAATGGGACCGTTGGCGTAGGGGAGAGCGCTGGTGACGAGGTAGCGAGTCAATCGTGTTTCCTGAGCGGTGCCTGAGGTCGCGTCGATACCGCGTCCACGAGCAAGAGCATGCCTCCGAAAAGGCCGGTGGACTAGAAGCCGATCGGAATGGCGGAGTGCTCCTCGTGCTCGCAGCTCGCGCCCCGACGAGGCGCGGTCTAGCCCGTCACGGGCGGCGGCTTCTCCGGTGGATCGCGCGCGATCTTCGCGCTCGACGGCCGCAAGGTGTTCTTGTCGAGGCGACATACGAGCCACAGACCGCCGATCGATGCGGCCGGCACGCCGACGAGCGGTCCGATGAGCGGCACGACGAAGAGAAGTCCTGCGACCGCGCCGAACCCGATGATCGCGGGAAAGTGCGCGATCAAGAACTCGACGCGTTGCATCAATCCGAAGCGCCGGCGTGAGAACGGAATGTCGAGCAAGCTGATCGCGGTGCAGAAGCCCCGCCAGCATCCCGAACAGCACGAGGCCGATGACGGGCACGAACTTGACCCAGAAGAAGCACAGCAAGAGCACGCCGGCGAGCGCGGAGGCTTTCAAACTCACGTACAGCGTTCGAAGTTGACTGCTGACCCACGAGGCGAGCCACGCGCCCCAGGCGCGGTCTCGAATGCCGATGACGAGGAGGGCGGCCGGTCCCAGCAGCACGAACGCCGCGTGTGCATCGGCGAAGAGCCAGAGTGCGACACCGAGCGCGCTCGTGATCGCGATCAACGTCCAGTAGATCCCTGAGCGGCGTGAATCGATCGGCGGTTGGCGCTCGAGCGCCTTCCACGGATCGCGGCCGAACCAGCGCGCTTCGAGGCGGCCGTGGATCTCGTCGAGGAACGGACCGGCGAACGCCTCGTACGCGATGGAGAACGTCCACAGCGCGACGACCGACGCCGCGACGAGGAAGATCAAGAAGCCGCTGGCCTTGGCGAGCGCGATCAACGCACCGCGCTCGAGCACCCACGTGATCGCGTCGCGCCAGAATCCAGGATCGAGATCGAGGCCTTCGAGACTCTGCGTGCGCGCCGCGTCGAGGAGTCGCTCGAGCGCATGCCAGCTCCACCAGGTCAACCCGGCGAAGAGAGCGACGGTGAGGAGCACCGGCGGCACCAAGAGGTGCAGGATGCGCGGCGTGGTCATCAGGTAGCGCACGCCCATCGGGACCGCACACAGTCCATCGATCACACCGCCGATCGCGCCGTGTGGCGCGCGGGCGAGTGAGCGCTCGCTCGACGTCAGATGGCAGTGCGGGCACCCGCGCTCGGGCGCGTGGTAACCGCACAGCGGACACGGGATGGTGGTCATCGACCCTAGCTCCGAACGAGGGTTCCGGCGAGGCACACGCGGGACTACAATGCACCGCTTACGGTCTGACCTCGATCTTCATTTCACACCCCAGCAGCGCAGCACCCTGCCGCCGCGCTCCGGAGTCCGCATGGAAGCTTTCCGCCAGCTCGATTTCCTGAACCTCGACGCCGAGCTCTCGGAAGACGAGCGCATGGTGCGCGACACCGTGCGGGCTTGGGTCAGCGAGCGGTTCATGCCGCTCGTGATGGACCACTTCGAGGCCGGCACGTTTCCGATGGAGGTCGTCCCGGCGCTGGCCGAGCTCGGCGTCTTCGGACCGAACCTGCCGACCGAGTACGGCTGCGCCGGGCTGAATAGCGTCGCTTCGGGCCTGATCTACCAGGAGCTCGAGCGCGGCGACAGCGGGCAGCGCTCGTTCGTTTCGGTGCAGGGCGGCCTCGTGATGTATCCGATCTTCACTTTTGGAAGCGAAGCGCAGAAGCGCGAGTGGCTGCCGAAGCTCGCATCGGGCAAGGCGATCGGCTGCTTCGGTTTGACCGAGCCCGATTTCGGCTCGAACCCCGGCGGCATGCTCACGACCGCGAAGCGCGACGGCAAAGGCTGGTTGCTGAACGGCCGCAAGATGTGGATCACCAACGGTACGGTTGCAGACATCGCCGTCGTGTGGGCGCGCACCGAGGACGGCATCAAGGGCTTCCTCGTTCCGAAGGGCACGCCCGGTTTCTCGGCGCCCGAGCAAAAGCACAAGTGGTCGCTGCGCGCGTCGATCACGTCGGAGCTCGTGCTCCAAGACGTTCGATTGCCCGAGGACGCGATCCTGCCGAAGACGGGCGGCCTGAAGTCGCCGCTCATGTGCCTGACGCAAGCGCGGTACGGCATCGCGTGGGGCGCGCTCGGCGCGGCGCTGGCGGTGTTCGACGAAGGCCTGCGCTACTCGAAGCAGCGCATCGTGTTCGACAAGCCGCTCGCGGGCATGCAGCTCGCGCAGAAGAAGCTGGCCGACGTCGCGACGCAAATCACGCTCGGGCAGCTCATCGCGCTGCGCCTCGGCCGCCTGAAAGATCAGGGCCAGCTGACGTCGTCGCAAGTGTCGATGGGCAAACGCAACAACGTGCACATCGCGCTGGAGAGCTCGCGGATCATCCGCGACCTGATGGGGGCCAACGGGATAAGCCTCGAGTACCAGGTCGGCCGCCACATGGTGAACCTCGAGTCGGTGTACACGTACGAGGGAACGCACGACATCCACACGCTCTCGATCGGGCAGGAGCTGACGGGGATCGCGGCGTTCAAGTAGGCGCACCCGTTCCGCATGGATCGAAACGACTCTCGCGAACCTGTCGATCGCTCCGCGTATCCGACGCGGAGCCGCCGTTTGCACGACGCGCAGGACGATGCCTACGTGCTGAGCTTGACTCCGTCGCAGCGGATCGCGATGGTCTGGCAGCTCACGTTGCAAGCGTGGGAGTTCAAGGAAGGACGCCCCGTTGAACCGCGACTTCGCCGAGATGTTGTCCGCGTTGTCCGCGGAGGGAGCTGAGTACCTCGTCGTCGGTGCGCACGCGATGGCGTCGCATGGCTATCCGCGCGCGACCGGAGATCTAGACCTCTGGGTTCGTCCGACCGCGGAGAATGCGAAGCGCGTGTACGCGGCGCTCCGCAAGTTCGGGGCGCCGTTGCGCGAGCTCGCGCCATCCGATCTCTCCGCAGAAGGCCTCGTCTTCCAAATCGGAGTCGTGCCCTGTCGCATCGACGTGTTGACGTCGATCGACGGAGTCGAATTCGAACGAGCATGGGCAGGTCGGATCGAAGTGACGGTCGGTGAGACGCGCGTCGGCGTGCTGGGATTCGCCGACCTCCTGACGAACAAGCGCGCATCACGCCGTCCGAAAGACTTGGCCGATCTGGCCTGGCTCGAGTCTCGCGTCGATGAGTAGACGACGTGCCGAAGCGGAAAGAGCGAGTCTGGATCGACTCATTGCGTCGTGAAGACCTTCCGCAAAGAGCTGTCGTTCGAGACGAAGACGCGCGTCGCGTTCGTCAACATCACGCCCGACGTCCAAGCGGCGGTGCGCGCGAGCGGGATTCAAGAGGGCTTGTGCCTCGTCAACTCGATGCACATCACGTCGAGCGTGTTCATCAACGACGACGAGCGCGGCCTGCACGGCGACTACGAGAAGTGGCTGGAGCGGCTCGCGCCGCATGAACCCATCGCGCAGTACCGGCACAACGACACGGGCGAGGACAACGCCGACGCGCACATGAAGCGCCAGGTCATGGGCCGCGAGGTCGTCGTCGCGATCACGAAGGGCGCGCTCGACTTCGGCCGCTGGGAGCAGATCTTCTACGGCGAGTTCGACGGCCGGCGAAAAAAACGCGTGCTCGTGAAGATCATCGGCGAGTGAGCCGATTCACGCGCGCCCTGCACCGCGTGGCGGGAAGTCACGCGCGCCAAGTGCCGATCGGCTCACCCATCTTCACGGTGTGGCCTTGGACGAGCTCCGGCCGCGGCGCAACCTGACCGGGCGGGACGATGAGCACGATCGTCGAACCCATCTCGAAGCGGGCTAGCTCTGCTCCTCGCGCGAACGGTTTCGGAGGCTCGATCGCGCCTTGCTGCGCGCGATCGATTCCTACGACGCGAATTCGTCCGACGTTGAGCGCGCCGACGAGCACGAGGAGCAGCGGACCGTGCGCAGTCTGCAGCCGCAGCACGGCACGCTCGTTGATCGAAAGCACCGAGCGACGCGCGAGCACCTTCGGCGCAACCGAATAGCGCGCCCCCGGAAACCACTCGACGCGCGAGAGTCGGCACTCTTCGGGCGCGTGAATGCGGTGGTAGTCGCGCGGTGACAGGTAGATCGTCCACGCGAAGCCGCCTTCGAGCTCGACGCCGGCGGACACTCCACCGAGCAGGTCGGTGAGGGCGTACGAGCGGCCCTTTGCCTGCAGGATCTGACCGCGCTCGATCGGACACGCCGTCTGCACGGTGCCGTCGACGGGGGAGAGAAGGAGCGAGCGATCGGTCGGGATCGGCCGCGCGTCCTGCTTCAAACGGCGAATGAAGAACGCGCCGAGGCTCGGATGCAGATCGAGCG
>JANOFY010000621.1:0-7025 GCA_031413895.1 Planctomycetota bacterium
TGCTCGAACACGTAGTTGACCTCGCGCATGATCGTCGGACGACCCTGCGTGTCCTTCATGACTTGGCGGATGAAGGCCAAGCTGAACATCGGCTCGATGCCGCCGGAGCAGTTGGCGATGATCGAGATCGTGCCCGTCGGCGCCACGGTCGTCGTATAGGAGTTGCGCATGCGACGGCCCTGCTTCTCCCAATCGGAGCCTTCCCAGGCGGGGAACACGCCGCGCTCTTCGGCGAGCATCTCCGAAGCGAGGTGCGACTCGTCGTTGAGCACCTTCATGACGCGCTCACCCCACGCGCAACCTTCCTCGGTGTTGTACGCGATCCCGAGCTTGTACAGCGCGTCCGCGAAGCCCATGACGCCGAGACCGATGCGACGCGTCGTCTTCGACATGCTGTCGATCTGCGGCAACGGATAGCGATTGACCTCGATCACGTTGTCGAGGAAGCGCGTGCACGTGTGGATGATCGACTTGAACTCGTCCCAGTCGAAGCGCGCGCCACGGCCGATGCCGCCTTCGCCCTTGACCAAGACGCCCAGGTTGATCGAGCCCAAGTTGCACGAGTCGAACGGGTGCAGCGGCTGTTCGCCGCACGGGTTCGTCGCCTCGATCAGGCCCACGTTCTTGATGGGGTTCTTCTCGTTGATCCGATCGATGAACACGACCCCCGGCTCGCCAGTGCGCCAGGCGTGCTCGACGATCAGGTTCCAGATCTCGCCGACCGTCCAGAACTCGCCGGTGTCCTTCCCGTCGGCGCCGCGCTTCTTGAGCTTCGCCCACTGCTTCGTGCGCGGGTTTTGGACTTGGTGGATCGTCTCCGGCTTCGTCCGCAGTTCATTGATGAAGCGGTTGGTGACCGTGACGGAGATGTTGTAGTTCGTCAACATCCCCAAATTGTCCTTGATGGTGATGAACTCGATGATGTCGGGGTGATCGACGCGCAGGATGCCCATGTTGGCACCGCGCCGGAACGCACCCTGCTGGATTGCGTCGGTCGCCTTCGAGAACACTTGGATGAACGAGAGCGGACCTTCGGTCGTCCCGCCCGACGAGCGCACGAGGTCGCCTTGCGGACGCAGGCGCGAGAAGCTGAAGCCTGTCCCGCCACCCGCCTTCTGGATCATGGCCGTCGCCTTGATCGAGTCGAAGATGCCTTCGATCGAGTCCTCGACGGGGAGAACGAAGCACGCCGAGAGCATTCCCATCTCGCGGCCGGCGTTCATTAACGTCGGACTGTTCGGCATGAACTGCCGCTTCGCCATCAGCGTGTAGAACTCACGCGCGACAGCGAGGGCTCGCTCCGGGCCGCCACCTGAGAACGACAAGTCGGCCTTCGCGATGTGCGCGGCGACGCGCCAGACGAGCTCGCGCGGCGTTTCGCACACCTTGCCGGTGTTCGCGTCCTTCTTCAGGTAGCGACGCTCCAGCACCGTGACCGCGTTTTCGCTCAGCTCGGGATCCGGGAGATCGCGAGGCGGCGCGAGGGACTCGAGTTCAGCGAGCGCATCCACGGCGGTTCGGGTTTCGGCAGGACGGCTGGACTTCACGGGGGGGGTGGCGGTGGGGTTCACGTGCTTTTTCCGGAAAGGAAGAACTTAGACCGAGCGGTTGCGAGTCCGTCGTGCGGCGCTGGCGCGCCTCACGCGTAAGTGCTTCAGATGCAGGGCGTTGGGACTGAGCTCCGCGCGACAAGGCCAGCGTGGACAGGGCCGCGGGAGCGGAAGGGCGATCAGAGCTCCGTCTCATCGGTGAAGCAAGCGTTCCGACAATTCCCACGGGTTCGGCGCGCTACCGCCTATGGGCGCGAAGCTTACGCACTCGAACCGAATTGCGCACCCGTTCTTCAGGGAGGCGCCGCGCGCCCCCCGCGCCAGCGCGCGGTCATGTGTCGCCACTCCGGAATCGCGAGCCATTCCGCAGAAAGGCCGTAAACAAGGGCTGAAACCGCGATCGACGCCGCGAGCGCGAGCGCGGAATGCGCGTCGGGAGCGAGCGCCCAATAGAGACCGCGGGCCGCCAGGCAGCTCCCGAGGGCGGCTAGGCCGATGGTCGCGAGCCGTCGCCTCATCGATTGATCCGCCGGCGGCAGCCCAAGTCGTCTCTCGAGGCCAGGAAGCAACAGCATCAAGTTCCCCCACGACGTCAGCGCCGTCGCGAGCGCGAGGCCCCCGATGTCCATGCCGAGCACCGCGACGAGCAAGAAGTTGAGCGCGACGTTCGCGACGAGCATCGCGATCGAGATCCTCACGGGCGTCTTGAAGTCACCCAGGGCGTAGTACGTGCGGGCGACGAGGCCCGCCGCTCCCGCGGGCAGGATGGCGAGCGTGAGGAAGCGCAGTCCCTCCGCCGTTCGCACGACGCCGTCCGCGCTGAACGCGCCGCGTTGAAAGCATGCCGCGACGACTGGCTCGGCAAAGAACAGGAGCCCAGCGCTCGCCGGCAACGCCACGAACGCGATCGCGAGGTGCGTCCTGTCGTGGAGCGCTCGTACTTCCTTCATCGACCGCTGATGACCGAGCGCGCTGAGCGCGGGGAACACCGCGCTCGTCGCCGCGATCGATACGAGGGACATCGGGAACTGCTGGATGCGGGTGGCGTAGTAGAGGGTCGTCGGTCCGCCGTCGGGCAAGAGGCTCAGCGCCATGAACCCGTCGATCATCACATTGATCTGGTAGACAGCCGCGCCGAGAGCCAACGGCGCCGTCGATTTCAACACCGCCCACACGCGGTCCGTCGACGCCGCGGAGCCGGCTTGCGGCGCGCCGTCCGCCGCTCGGAACAGCAGTCCCTTCGCTTGCAATGCAGGGAGCTGCATCGTGAGAAGGATCAGGCCGGCGACGAGCACGAACCAAGCCAGCTGGCGCGTCATCTCGAACTGACGCTGGAACTCGTCCGCGTCGCTCGCACCCGCTGGCCGCATCCAGCCGAATGCTCCCGCGACGATGAACAGCGACGCTATCCACCAGAGGTTCATCACGACCGGCGCGAGGCTCGGCGAAAGGAAGTGCCCGCGCACGTTCAATGCGCCCGACGCGACGGCGGAGAGACACACGAGCACGACGAACGGCATCATCCGCACGGTCAGCTCGCGTACGGGCGCGGGATTGGCTCCGAGCCACTGAAATCCGGTGATCGGCATCGTGTCGGGCATGAAGTGCACGGCGACCATCACGGCCGCGCACACGCCGAGCAGGATCCACAGGAGCACGCGGACGATCGCGAGGAAGAGCTGCCGGCCCGCCTCCTCCCCTTGCTCGGCGTCCGCTTTCGTGATCGCGGTCGTCAGCGACGTCGTCATCGCGCCTTCGCCCAACAGGCTCCGGAAGAGATTCGGCACCCGCCAAGCGGTGACGAACGCGTCGTTGATCGGCGAGTGGTCCCCGAAAATCGAGGCCGCGAGCGTCTCGCGCGCGAACCCGACGATCCGGCTGAGAAGCGTGAGCGAAGAAATCAGCGCCGTGCGACCGACGAGCCTTCGGTGCCGACCGACGACGTCGACCTTGTGGACCGGCGTGGTCGAGAGATCACCTTCGGCACGCGGCGGCGTTTCGCTCACGTCGAGACACTATCCGGCGCGTCGCGCGACAGGAATACGTCGGCGGTCCGCGCTGCTGCGGAACATCGGCGCTGTCGCGGTCGTGGCGGCTCGGGCCAGTTCGCGCGGTCGCGAGCGATCATGTCCGCGCGGTCGCGAGCGATCGTGTCCGCGCGGCCTCGAGCGATGCTGCAGCGCGACGGGTGCTCTGCTACTTCAACACTTCGCTGAGAATCTTCTGCACCGCTTTGCCGTCGACCTGGCCTTTGTGGCGCGCCATCACCGCCTTCATCACGGTGCCCATGTCCTTCTTCGACGAGAGTCCGAGCTCGGTGATCACGGCGGTCACGGCCGCTTTCGTCTCCGACTCGGAAAGCGCCTTGGGCAAGTACGACTGCACGACCGCGATCTCGCTCTGCTCGCGCGCGACGAGATCCATGCGTCCGGCTTTCCCGTACTGCTCGACGCTGTCCTGGCGCGTCTTCGCGGCGCGGATGAGCACCGCGGTCTCGTCGTCGGAGCTGAGCGCCTGGCCGAGGTCGGCCTCCTTCTTCCTCAGCTCCGCGAGCACCATGCGCAGCGTGTCGCGCGCGACGTCGTTCTTGTCGCGCATGGCCTGCTTCATGTCGGTCTGGAGCCGTTCTTCGAGCGTCATCGCAAGCCTCACTCGTCCGCTTCATCCGCATCCACGGACGCGTCGTCGCCATCGTCCGCGTCCGGCGCCGCATCGTCGTCGTCCGACGGTTCGTCGTCGTCTTTCGACGTGTCGTCCTCGTCCATTCCATCGGCGGACGGCCCGTCCACGATCGGCGGCACGCGTGGAATCTTCTGAGCTTCCGCTGCGCTCGCCTCGGCGTAGCGCTCGAGATCCTGCTCGGACACGACCTCGAGGGCGACGAGTCGATCGCCTTCCTTCAGGTTGACGAGTCGCACGCCTTGCGTGTTGCGGCCGATGCTGCTGATCTCGACGACCGGCGTGCGAACGAGCATGCCCGTCTGCGTGATGAAGAGAACATCGTCGCCTTCGTGCGCGAGCGACACCGACACGACGCGCCCGTTGCGACCTTCCGTGCGGATGCTGATGACACCTTGTCCGCCGCGACCCTGGATCGGGTAGTCCGCGATCGGTGTGCGCTTGCCGTATCCGGCCTCGGCGCCGGTGATCAGCGTCGCTTCCGGATCCGCGACGACCATCCCGACGACTTCGTCCTCCGCGCGCAGTCGAATTCCTCGCACCCCGCGCGACGTGCGGCCCATGCGGCGCGCGGCGCTCTCGTCGAATCGGATCGCTTGACCGTTGCGCGTGCACAGAATGATCGTGACGCCTGGCTTCGCGAGCCCGACGCCCACGACGGAATCACCCTCGTCCAGAACGATGGCGCGGATCCCGCCCTTCTTCGGTCGCGAGAATGCTTCCAGGCTCGTCTTCTTGACCGTGCCGCCGCGCGTCGCGAAGAACACCGAGCTCTCGGATTCGAACGCGGGAACGCGGAGAACGTTCGTGATGTCTTCGCCTTCGCCGAGCGGCAAGAGATTGCGGATCGCACGCCCCTTCGACGTGCGCGAGGCTTCGGGCAAGGTGTAGACCTTGAGCCAGTACACCTGTCCGCGGTTCGAGAAGCACAACAAGTAGTCGTGCGTCACGGCCGCGAAGAGGCTCTTGAGCACGTCCCCTTCCTTCGCTTCCGAGCCCTTGATGCCGCGTCCACCGCGACCCTGTGCGCGATAAACGTCCAGCGGCACGCGCTTGATGTAGCCGTCCTGCGAGACGGTGACGACCATCATCTCCTCGGTGATCAGCTCCTCGATGTCGAAGCTCGTCTCGATCTCGGTCTCGGAGATCTCCGTGCGGCGAGCGTCGCCGTAGCGCGTCTCAATCTCGTCGAGATCGGCGCGGATGATGGCCGTAACGCGCAACTCGTTCTTCAAGATGTCGTTCAGGTCCGCGATCTCGGCGACGAGCGCTTGGAATTCCTCTTCGAGCTTCTCGCGCTCGAGGCCGGTCAAACTGCCCAGGCGCATGTCGACGATCGCTTGCGCTTGTCTCGCCGAGAGGCCGAACGCCGCCGACAGCTTGTCCTTCGCGTCGTCGCGGTTCGCGCTGGCGCGGATGAGGCGCACGATCTCATCGATGTTCGCGACCGCGATGCGCAGTCCCTCGACGATGTGCTTGCGCTCTTCGGCGCGACGCAGCAGGAACATCGTCCGGCGGCGGATGACGTTGCGGCGGTGCCGGAGGTAGCAGTCCAGAAGACCGCGCAGATTGAGCGTGCGCGGTTGGCGCTCGTCGATCGCCAGGTTGATGATGCTGACGGTCTGCTGCAGCGGTGTGTACTGGAAGAGCTGGTTGGCGATGATCTGCGGGTCTTCGCCCTTCTTCAGCTCGATCACGAGGCGCAGGCCATCGCGGTCCGATTCGTCGCGAACGTCGGAAATGCCCGTGATCCGACCGTCCTTCACGACCTCGACGATCTTCTCGATGATCGCGGTCTTGCGGACTTGGTACGGGATCTCGCTGATGACGATCTGCTGCTTCGTGCACGTGTCTTCGACCGTGTAGCGCGCGCGAACGCGCACGAGACCACGACCGGTCGCGTACGCCTGCAAGATCCCGCTGCGGCCCATGATGATCCCGCCGGTCGGGAAGTCAGGGCCGGTCACGAGCCCGCACAGGTCTTGGATCGCGATCTTGGGATTCGCGAGAACCGCACGAAGCGCAGCACACACTTCGCGCAGGTTGTGCGGCGGCAAGCTCGTCGCCATGCCGACAGCGATGCCGTCCGAACCGTTGCACAAGAGGTTCGGGAAACGGCCGGGCAGCACCGACGGCTGCATGCGCGTCTCGTCGTAGTTCGGCTCGAAGTCGACCGTCTCTTTGTCGAGATCGGCCATCATCTCGACGGCGATCCCGCTCATGCGCGCTTCCGTGTAGCGCATTGCGGCCGGCGGATCGCCGTCGATCGAGCCGAAGTTGCCTTGCCCCGAGATCAGCGGGTAGCGCAGCGAGAAGTCTTGCGCCATGCGCACGAGCGTCGGGTAGATCACCGCTTCGCCGTGCGGGTGATAGTTGCCGGACGTGTCACCGGCGATCTTGGCGCACTTCCTGAACTTCGCGCGCGGCGAGAGGTTCAGGTCGTTCATCGCGACGAGGATGCGTCGCTGCGACGGCTTCAGGCCGTCGCGTACATCGGGCAGTGCGCGCGAGTGGATGACCGAGAGTGCGTACGTGAGGTACGACTCCTTCATCTCGCGCTCGATGAAGCGCGGCGTGATCTGTCCTTCCGGGACCGCCGGGATGATCTGTTCCGTTGCGCTCATACCTTGCAGCCGCCGTCAGGGCCCGTCACTTGCATTGCTCCTCGTTCGCCGCGCCAGCTCTCGCCGGAGGGCCTACGTGTACCTCGCGACGCGTGCATGAGATCGTCGACTGCCGTATCGCCGCAGACTGCAGGCCGAGTTCCCCGGAGTGCTCGCAGACTCAAGCGAGCCG
>JANOFY010000622.1:0-7364 GCA_031413895.1 Planctomycetota bacterium
CCTGGACGCGAACGCCGAGCGGCGTTCCTTGCGCGCGATTCTCGCGGAACAAGTCGCCGGTCGAGATGTGCGGAAGACCCAGCTCGCGCGAAAGCCGCACGGCCTGCGTTCCCTTTCCCGCTCCCGGCGGTCCGAGCAAAATCACGACGCGCGCCATGGCTACTGGCTCACACCTTCTTTGCCGCGGGTCCAGTTGGGTCCCGAAGACTTCATGAACCCGTCGTAGTTCCGCATCACGAGCTGCGCGTTCAAGCGGTCGACGAGCTCGAGCGCGACGCCGACGACGATCAGCACGGACGTTCCGCCGAGGAAATAGCGCATGTCTTGCGGCAGCGCAGTCCCCTGCGTCACGAATGCGGGCGCAATCGCGATCACGGACAGGAACGCAGCGCCGGCGAGGGTGATCCGCGTGAGGCTGCTCGAGAGATACTCGGCCGTCCTAGCGCCGGGACGGATCCCGGGGATGAAGGAGCCGTGCTCGCGCAGGTTGTCGGCGATCTCGTTCGGCTGGAACATCAGACGGTTCCAGAAGAAGCAGAAGAAGAACACGAGCGCCATGTACAGCGTCACGTGCACGAAGCCGGTCGGCGTGCTGAAGATCGTGCGCAGGTCGGTGAGGCCGAGCAGTTGGAACAGCACGGCCGGCACGACGAAGATCACCGAAGCGAACACGATCGGCATGACGCCGGCCATGTTGACCTTGAGCGGCAGGTAGTGGCGCTGTCCGCCGTAGACGCGGCGACCGCGCGTGAGTCGCGCATATTGGATCGGAACACGGCGCGCACCTTTGTGGATGAACACAACAAGGAGCACGGTCACGAACCAGATGGCGGCCAGAAAGAGCAGCGTCTGCCAGAACTCTTCCGTGCCGATGATGAGCGACATTGCGTACGGAATGCGCGCGACGATGCCCGCCATGATGATCAGCGAGGCCCCGTTGCCGACGCCGAACTCGGTGATTAGCTCACCGATCCACATGACGAGCACGGCCCCCGCGACCAGCGACAGCACCACGACGAGCCCGAGCAGGAACGTGTGGGCGCGCATGCTGGGGGTGATCATCTGCGTGTTCGCGAGGAACACGCTCGAGTAGATGAAGATCGCCTGCAGGATCGCGATGGGAATGGACGCGAGGCGCGTCCACTGGTTGATCTTCTTCTGACCCGACGCGCCTTCCTTCTGGATCGCTTCGATCGTCGGCGACACCTTGCCGAGCATCGAGAAGATGATCGATGCCGAGATGTACGGCATGATTCCGAGAGCGAAGATCGTCGTCTGTCCTATCGCTCCGCCCGAGAACGCGCTCACGAGGCCGAACAGCGACCCCTGGTCCGTTTGGCTGACCAGGAACTCGGGGCTCATCCCCGGAATCGGCACGTGGTGGCCGAACCGGTAGGCGAGCAGGAGCCCGAGCGTGGTCACGATCTTCTGTCGTGTCTCCGGGATCCGAAAGAGCTGTAGGAAAGAGTTCTGCACGCGCTTCCGTTAGGCCGTTGCCGCGGCCTTCTCGCGGCCTTGCTCATCGAGCTCGACGACGGTGCCACCGGCCTTTTGAATCTTCTCCACCGCGCTCTTCGAGAACTTCTGCGCGCGCACGGTCAGCTTCCGCTTGAGCTCGCCGCTACCGAGTACTTTGAAGAGTCGCGTGACAGGGCTCGTGAGCCCGCGCGCGAGCACCGAGTCGAGATCGACGATCGCGCCGTCGTCGAACACGTCGAGCTCGTCCACGTTGAGAATGGTGTAGTCCGTACGGAAGCGCGCATTGGTGTAGCCGCGCTTCGGCACACGGCGGTAGATCGGCATCTGACCGCCTTCGTAGCCCGGACGGCGGCTTGCGCCCGAGCGCTGGCCCAAGCCTTTGTGTCCGCGGCCGGCGGTCTTGCCCAGGCCCGAGCCGGGTCCGCGCGCGATGCGCTTGCGCGTCGCGTACTTCGTGCCCTTGCTAGTGACCGTCTTGAAGTCCATGTGTGTTTCCCGTTCCTTTGCGGTGTTCCGTCGCGGCGACCGTTCAGACTTGGACGCCGCGCAGCCTCGACACCGCCTCGGCAGTGCGCAGCTTGGAGAGCGCGTGGAGCGAAGCCTTGACGAGATTGATCGGGTTCGTCGAGCCGTACGACTTGGTCAAGATGTCCTTGATGCCCGACATCTCGGCGACGGCGCGGACCGACTGACACGCGATCAAACCCGTGCCCGGCGAAGCCGGCATCATGCGCACCATCGAGCCGCAGAAGAAGCCTTCGACCTCGTGCGGGATCGTGCCGGCCGGCGTGAGCGGAACGCGCATCAGGTGCTTGCGTCCGTCCTTGCCGGCCTTCTCGATAGCGCCCGGAACTTGGCGCGCCTTTCCGAAGCCGTAGCCGACGACACCGGCTTTGTTGCCGACGACAGAGAGCGCCGAGAACGAGAAGCGACGGCCGCCCTTCACCACCGCGGCGGAGCGATTCACCTTCACGAGCGTCTCGGCCATGTTCGGCATTTCGCCGGACTCGATGCCGTCCAGATAGGGAAGTCGATGTTTCATGTGTGCTGTGGTCTCGAAGAATTACGCGCGAATCAGAACTTCAGTCCACCCGCGCGCGCGGCGTCGGCGAGCGCCTTGACGCGTCCGTGGTAGCGCGTGCCACCGCGATCGAACACGACCGCTTGCAGGCCTGCTTCGCGCGCCTTGCGCGCGATCTCGCTCCCGATGATCGCGGCGCGCTGGGTCTTGGTCTTGCCCTTCAACTGATCGCCGAGCGACTTCGCTGTCGTCGTCGCGTGCGCGATCGTGCGGCCCGTGCTGTCGTCGATCACTTGCGCGGCGATGTGTTTCAACGAACGCGACACGGAGAGTCGCGGCAACGACGAGTCGCGCTTCAAACGCGCACGCACGGCCATCGCACGCCGATCGGCGCGTTTTGTCTTGATGAGTACGGATCGCATGGTTCTCGCTAGCTCCCGAAGCTCTTGCCGGCCTTGCGCTTGACGATCTCGCCCTCGTACCGAATGCCCTTGCCCTTGTAGGGCTCCGGCGGGCGGCGCTTGCGGATCGTCGCGGCCGTGTTGCCGACCGCTTGGCGATCCGGGCCGGTGATGATGATGCTCGTCGGGCTCGGCGTCGCGACGGTCACGTTCTTCGGCATCTCGAGGACGACCGGCTTGTTGAAGCCGATGTTCAGCGTGATCTTCTTACCCGCCGCGGCCGCGTTCCAACCGACGCCTTGGATCTCGAGACGTTTCTCGAAGCCCCTGTGGACGCCCTCGACCATGTTGTTGATGAGGGCGCGCGTCAGCCCGTGGTACGCGCGCGTCGCGCGCGCCTCCCCACCGGGTTTCGTGCTGACCTGAACGGTCTGCTTGTCGACGGTGACGTCGACTTCGGGGCGGAGCGTGATCATGAGCTCGCCCTTCGGTCCCTTGACGACCACCTCGCCGCCAGCCTTCTTCTCGAGGCTGACGCCCGTGGGCATCTGTACCGGCTGTTTTCCGATGCGCGACATGTCAATAGACCTTGCAGAGGACTTCGCCGCCGACGTTCGCTTCGCGCGCGGCGCGATCGGAGAGAACACCCTTGGGAGTCGAGACGATCTGGATGCCCATTCCGCGCAGCACGGGAGCGAGCTCCTTCGCGCCGGCGTACACGCGGCGTCCGGGCTTGCTGACGCGGTCGATCGCGCGGATCACGCTCTCGCCGTCGTCGCCGTACTTGAGCGAGATCACCAGCACGCTGGCGGGCTTGCCCGGCTCGACCTTGTAGTCGCCGATGAAGCCTTCGGCCTTGAGGATCTCTGCGATCCCCACTTTCAGAGTCGAAGCCGGCATGCGCAGCGACTTCGAGCGGTTGGTGTTGGCGTTGCGCAAGCGCGTGACCATGTCGGCGATCGGGTCGGTCATCATGATCGAGTGCTCCCTACCACGACGCCTTGCGCATGCTGGGGATCTCGCCCAGGTGCGCACGTTCGCGGAGACAGATGCGGCAAATGCCGAACTTGCGGTATACGGCGCGTTGGCGGCCGCAGATCGAGCAACGCGTGTACCCACGCGTCTTGAACTTCGGTGTGCGCTTGCACTTCGCGATCCAGGACAGCTTGGCCATGGCTCAGGACTCCGTCGCTTTCTTGTCTTGCTTCACGCGCGCCTCGCGCACTTGGAACGGGAGCCCGAGCTCTTTCAACAGCGCGTAGCCCTGCTCGTCGCTGCCGGCGGTGGTGACGAAGGTGATGTCCATGCCCTGCGTGAATTCGACCTTGTCGAAGTCGATCTCGGGGAAGACGGTTTGCTCCGAGAGTCCCAGCGAATAGTTGCCGCGACCGTCGAGCTTGTCCTTGATGCCGCGGAAGTCGCGAATACGCGGGAGGACGACCGTGATGAGCCGGTCCGCGAACTCCCACATGCGCGCGCGGCGGAGCGTCACGGCGCAGCCGATCGGCATGCCTTCACGCAACTTGAAGTTCGCGATCGACACACGCGCTTTGCGCACCGTCGGGCGCTGACCGGCGATCATCGACATCTCCTTGACCGCCGTCTCGACGCGCCCCTTGTTCTCCACGGCGCCTTTGACGCCCATGTTGATCACGATCTTGCTGAGCCGAGGCACAGCCATGTCGTTCTGGATCGCGAAGCGCTCGCGCAGTCGCGGCTTCACTTCCTTGTCGTACTTCTCTTTCAGCCGTGCCATGTGCGCTCGCTCACTTCTTGCTGGCCTTCGCCGGCTTCTTCTTCGCGGCTGCGTCAGCGGATTCCGGGTCCGCCTTCGCCGCCGACGTCTTGGCCTTGGTTCCCTTGGCCGGCTGCTCGGCGCCTTCCGCCCGCTGCCGCGCGCCCTTGCCGGACTTGGCGTCGACGTGCATCACGTTGCTCACGTGGATCGACGACTCGTTCTGAACGCGCTCGCCTTTCGGGTTCTGCTGGCTCGGCTTCTTGTGACGCCAGCGCAGGTTGATGCCTTCGACGATCACACGTTGGCGCTCCGGGAACGCCTCGCGGATCAGCCCCTGCTTGCCCTTGTCGTTGCCCGAGATCACGAGCACGCGGTCGCCCTTCTTCACGTGCATCAGACGACCTCCTGAGCGAGCGAGATGATCTTCATGAAATTGCGTTCACGAAGCTCGCGCGCCACGGCGCCAAAGATGCGCGTGCCGCGCGGGTTGCCTTCGCCGTCGACGAGAACGAGCGCGTTCTGATCGAAGCGCACGTACGAACCGTCGGAACGGCGCGTGTTCTTCTTCACGCGGACGATGACGCCCTTCGCGACCGTGCCCTGCTTCACCTCGGAACCGGGCATCGACTTCTTCACCGAGACGACGATGACGTCACCGAGTCCGGCGTAGCGCCGGTGCGTTCCGCCCAGCACCTTGATGCATTGAACGAGCTTCGCGCCGGTGTTGTCGGCGACGTCTAGGAAGGTCTGCATCTGGATCACGACAAACCTCCGATGTCCTTCGTGACGTCGACCGCTTCGATCTGCTTCGACTTTTCGATCACGCGCACGAGTAGCCAGCGCTTGAGGCGGCTCATCGGCCGGCAGGCCATGATCTCGACGCGGTCACCCACGTGGGCTTCGCCCTTCTCGTCGTGCGCGTGGTAGCGCGCTGTCTTACGCACGTACTTCTTGTACTTCGCGTGCTTGTACGTCCGCTCGACGAGCACGGTGATCGTCTTCGACATCTTGTCGCCGACGACCGTTCCCTCGATCCGGCGACGCTCTGTTCTCGTGACTGTCATGGCTCAGCGCGGCTCCTGTCCACGGACGGCTGTCGCGCGTTCGTGGAGCACGGTGTTGATGCGCGCGATCGTGCGACGCAGTTTTCGGATCTGGGCTGGGCTCGGCACGCTCTGCGTCGCTGACTTGAAGCGCATGTCGAACAGCTCCCTCTTGGACTTGCCGAGCTCGTAATCGAGCTCGCTCTTCGTCTTGCTCTTGATCTCGTCGATGTTCATCGCTCGTGCGTCCTTCGCTCAGCTCGTCGGCAAGCGACGGATCATCTTGACCTTGATGGGCATCTTGTGAGCCACGCGGTTGAACGCGACCTTGGCCTTCTCCTCGGTCAAACCACCGAGTTCGTAGAGCACGGTGCCGGGCTTCACCTCGGCGGCCCAGAACTCGACTTCACCCTTGCCCTTGCCCATGCGCGTCTCGGCGGGCTTCGACGAGACCGGCTTGTGCGGGAAGATGCGAATCCAGACGCGCGCCTGACCGTCGGTCGCGCGGCTCGCAGCGACACGGCCCGCTTCGATCTGCCGGCCGCTGAGCCAGGCGTAGTCGAGCGATTGCAGCCCGAAGTCGCCGAACGCGACACGGTTGCCGCGCGTGGCGACGCCCTTCAAGCGACCGCGGTGAACTTTGCGGAACTTCGTCCGTTTAGGCATCAACGACATTGCGTGCCTCCCTGTCTCGGCTCGGGCCGCGGTTGAAGCGCGGACGTTCTTGGCGACCGGCGCTGGCTTGCGCGGCCTTCGCGTCGACCATCTTCCCGCGCTCGATGTCGCCCTTGTAGATCCACACCTTCACACCAATGATCCCGTAGCTCGTGCGCGCGAGCGCAGTGCCGTAGTCGATGTTGGCTTGCAACGTCGACAGCGGGACACGGCCTTCGCGTTCCTTCGCCTGGCGCGCCATTTCGCCGCCACCCAATCGGCCGTTGAGCTCGACCTTCACGCCCTTCGCGCCAGCTTGCATGGTCGTCTGCAGCGCACGCTTCATCGCGCGGCGGAACGCCATGCGCTTCTCGAGCGCTTCGGCGACGACCTCGGCCACGAGCTTCGACTCCAGCTCGGGACGCTTCACTTCGTGCAGCGTCAGGTGGCACGTCATGCCGGTGATCTTTTGCAGCTCTTGCTTCAGCTGATCGACGCGCACGCCCTTGCGTCCGACGAGCACGCCGGGACGCGCGGTGAAGATGATCGCGTTGACGGCATCGCTCGTGCGCTCGATCTCGATGCGCGGGATGCCGGCCGAGCCGAACTCCTTGGAGATGTGCTTGCGGATCAGGAAGTCCTGCAGCAGGAACTTGCTGAAGTCCTTCTTCCCGCCGTACCAGCGCGAGCGCCAGGGCTCGATGGTCGCGATGCGGAAGCCGGTCGGGTGGATCTTCTGTCCCATGTGTGGTCCTAGGGCTGTGCCCTAGGCTTTCCGTTCCTTTGTCTTCGCTTCCGCTTTCGGTGCCTTCGCGTTCGCCGTGCGCGACTTCGCGCCCGATTTGCGCGGCTTCGCCTGGGGCTTCGGTTCTTCCAGTGTTTCGTCCACCTGCCGCACCCTCACGGTGAGGTGGCTGAGCCGCTTCGAGAACGGCATGGCACGCCCCTGCGGACCGGGGCGATAGCGCATGCGGTTGTTGAGCAATGGACCGTCGTCCGCGCGGCACTCGTGGATGTAGAGCCGGTTG
>JANOFY010000623.1:0-33146 GCA_031413895.1 Planctomycetota bacterium
GCCGCGCGCTCACTGCGCCGCGTCCCAATCCGCGCGCTTGTTCTTGTTCCACCAACGCTGCCACTCGTCGGGGTCTTGCTCGGTGTGCTTCGACAACTTGCCGAGGCTCGTGATGATCGCGGCCTTGATGATGTCGAAGCGGTCCTTCGCCGTCTGGTCCGTCGAGACGACGTCCGCCGAGCTCTTCGCCGACATCAGCGGCTTCAGCAACGAGTCGAACACTTCCTTGCGCAGCGTCTGATCAGCGTCCGCGAAATCGCCCATCGCTTCGGCGGCCGCACTGACGATCGACGCATCCTTGTTCTCGAGGTTCACGACGAGCGTCTTGAGCCCATCCTTGTCGCGCGTCTTGCCGAGCGAGAGGAGCAGATAGCGCTGGAGCACGAGATCCTTGCGAAAGTTCTTGTGACCGACCCAGCCGACGAGCGGCTTCGTGCTCTCCGGTCCCATGTCACCGAGCGCGCGCGCGGCCGCGATGTGCAACTTGTTGTTCGGAACGCCTTCCTCGGCCTCCTTGCGCTTCGCTTCGAAGCACTTCGAGAGCGCTTTGACGACCGCGCCGCGATCCTTCGGTCCGCACTTCGGAAACTCTTGGTAGAGCTTGTCGATGTCGCCGATCGCATCGTTGTCGCCGGTGGGCGTGTTCTTCGCGACGTCGGCTTCGAGCTTCGCGATCATCTCGGCGATGTCGGGGCGCTTGTCGGGCAGCGGCTCGTCGACCTTGTCTTGCTTTTCGATGCGGGCCGCGCTCGCGACGGGCGCGAACGCGATCGGGAAAAGAACGAGCGAAGCGACGAAGAGCAGGCGGAGTCTGGACATGACGAGAACCTCGGAACGCTGGGCGTGATCGATGAGAGCCGCCGGCGCGGCGGAGCCATTACCGCAATCGGCGCGCCGCGCCGCAAGCGCGGAGTCCCGTCGAAGAGGGGCGCCTGCGCTGCCAGCGCACGCGGGATCAGCGCCGGCTCGACGCTCGATAGCGCTCCTCGCGCAAGCGCAACCGCTCGCGCAGCTCGCGCGCGCACGGTCCGGCGCCCCCCGGGAGCCGCGCGACGATCCCGCGGACTTCGAGCACGGGGATCACGCGCCCGGTCGTGTTCGACAGGAAGACCTCGCTCGCTCGTGCAAGGTCCACGAGCTCGAGTCGATCGATGCGCGCCGCTCGACCCATGAGCTCCAGCTCGGCCAGGATGTGGCCGCGTTGGATGCCAGGCAGGCAGCCGCGCTCGACGCCCGGTGTCACGATCCCACCGCCGACGTCCGCGAATACGTTGGAGAGCGTGCCTTCGCAGACGTCGCCGTCGTCGGTGCAGAAGAGCGCTTCGAACGCGCCCTCGCGCTGCGCCGCTTCGCGCGCGAGAACGTTGTGCAGACGGTTCGTCGACTTGATGCTCCCGAGCTTCGACGCGCGGATCGACGCACTGCGATCGATCACGACCACGACGCCTTCGGCCGGTGCGCGCACGATGTCGCGCGCGCCGATGACGAGGGTCGGTGTGCGGCTCGGTACGCCGCGCGTGAGCGTGAGGCGAAGCGCGACGTCGCGCGGTCCGAGCGCGTCGACATACGCACGCAGCGCGCGCTCGGGATCACGTGCGAGTGGCCAGCCGATGCCGACCGCGCGTGCACCGTCCGCGAGTCGCACGAGGTGTTCGTCGATGTCGTAGAGGCATCCGTCCTCGAAGAGCAGCGTCTCGAACACGGCCAGGCCCGATTGAAAGCCTTGGTCGTCGCTCGAGATGACCCCCGCGCCGGGCGCGTGGAGCACGCCGTCGACGAACGTCGGGTACGCACGGAACGAGCTCATCGCCGGGTCGCATCCGCGACTTTTTCGCGCGGCTCGAGTGCCGCGGCGAGCGCCGCGCCCTTGGTCAAAGTCTCTTGCTCCTCCGCGCGCGCGTCGGAAGGCCACGTGATCCCGCCGCCGACATGGAACGAAACTTCTCCGCGCGCGGGGCTGCGATCGCCGTGCGGACGCCACACCAACGTGCGGATCAGGATGTTGAAGGCAGCATGACCGCGCGTGTCGATGAAACCGAGCGAGCCGGTGAAGAACCCGCGGCCCGCGCGCTCGATCGCAGCGATCACGTCGATCGCCGCAAGCTTGGGCGCGCCTGTGATCGAGCCGCCGGGGAATAGTGCGGCGAGAACGTCGACGGCATCGATCCCAGGCCGCACGCGCGCGGCGACGTCGGCAACCAAGTGGTGCACCGAGGCATAGCTTTCGAGGCGCGCAAACGCCTCGACCGCGACGCTCCCCGTGATCGCCACGCGACCGAGGTCGTTGCGCGCGAGGTCGACGATCATCGCGAGCTCGGCGCGGTCCTTCTCGCTCGCGAGCAATGCGCGCGCGTTGCGCTCGTCCTCAACTGCGTCGCGGCCGCGCGGCGCCGTGCCCTTGATCGGTCGCGTGCACACGCGCTCGCCGTCGAATTCGAACAAGAGCTCGGGGGACGCCGAGAGCAACGCGCCCGGCGCGAACGACGTGGCCGGTGCGCGGAGCACTTCGTCCCAGGCGAGGTACGCCATGTACGGCGCCGCGTTCACGACACGCAGACGACGGTACAGGTCGACCGGCGAGCCCGACATCGCGCGCGTGAAGCGGTGCGCGATGTTGGCCTGGTACAGGTCGCCCGCGCCGATTCGACGGCGCACGTCGTCGATGCGGGCGATGTGTTCGTCCGCGCTCGTGTGGCGGACGAGCGCATTCTCGGGATGCGGGGTCGTCGGCGTGCCTTCGTCGTGCTCGAGTGCGGTCATGAGCTCTCGCCGGCGCGCCTCGATCGGTGCGCGTCCGTCGCCGGGTGCATCGCCGAGCACGAGCCAGCTGGCGCGCGAACGCTCATCGCGGACGATGAAGTCCGTGTACAGACCGCCGACGAATCGCGGCGAGTTCCAGGGATCCGCTGCGGCGCGCGCGGGTCGTTCTCCCGCGGCTCCCAGGTCGTACGAGAGCGCGCCCAGGAATCCGCCGTGGAACGGACCGGGAACATCGTCGCCGTCCGCGCGCTCGAGTCGCGCGGCGAAGGCCCGCAGATCCGTCAGCGTGTCGAGCGCGCTCACGCCGCACACGGGATCGAACGCGACGATGCTGAAACGACGGGGTGCGCCCGCCGCGCTGTCGAGCGACACGAGCCCCCGCCGCGACGCAAGTCGCGCCAAGAGCAAGTCGGTCTCGAGGCCGAGTGGAAGCGGAGTGACGCGCGGAGAAAAACAGAGGCGCGCCGAGCGATCCTGTCGCAGCTTCAAGCTTCGCCCGGGGTCACTTCGCGAGCACGAGCGAAACTAGCCCCGTATTTCCCTCGATAGTAGAGCGCGAGCAATCCTGCGGCGACGAGCACGACGGCACCGAACAAGAACGGCGCACGCGGAGACAGGCGGTCGAAGAGAAGTCCCGCGCACGGTGGTCCGGTCATGCGCGCCAGGCTCAGAATCGATTGGTTGAGTCCGAGGTAACCACCTTGCGCGTCGCTCGGCGCGGCGCGCGAGATGAGCCCGTTGAGCGCCGGGCCGTTCAGGCCGAATCCAAACGGCATCAGCGCGCAGCCCGCGATCACCACCCCCCACGTCGGCGCGAGACCGACGATCGCGAGCGACGCGGCGAGGAACAACGGTCCCGCGATCGCGAGTGCCGTTTCACCGAAGCGCGGAACGAGTCGCCGGATCAACCCGCCTTGGACGATGGCGGACAGCACGCCGATCATCCCCAGGTAGCGGCCGATGATCGGCGCGGCGCGCAGCGCTTCCTCGCGGCTGGCATGTTCGAGTGCAGCCGGCACGCGGAACACCTCCGGGAACTCGCGCAGTCCGAACAGCGTGAACATCGACTTGAACGTCGAGAACGCGAAGATGAAGAGGAAGCTCAGGACGAGCAGGATGCCGATGCGCCCGTCGCGCGCGGCGTGCGCGAGCTCCTCCAGCCCGAACAGGCGCGACGGTGCACGCCGCGCGCGCTCGGGCTCCTTCAACATCGCCAGGCCGAAGAGCGCTGCGCACAGCGAGAGCGCCGCCGCGAAGTAGCCCGGAGCGGCCGGGCTGATCGCGGTGAGCTCGCCGCCGATCAGCGGACCGAACGTGAACCCCAGGCCAAACGCGGCTCCGATCAGCCCCATCCCCTTCGCGCGATTCTCGGGCGTCGTGATGTCGGCGATGTACGCCTGCGCCGTCGACACGTTCGCGCCGAAGAATCCGGCCATGATGCGCGACGCGAACAGCACCGTCAGCGAATCGGCGTGCGCGAAGATCACGTAGGCGATCGCCGTGCCGAAGAGTCCGCCGATTAGAACGGGCCTGCGGCCGATCCGATCGGAGATGCGCCCCCACATCGGCGCGAAGAAAAACTGCATGCCCGAGAAGCTCGCGAAGAGCAGCCCCAGTTCGACGTCGCTCGCATGGAAGATCTGCGAGTAGACCGGCAACAGCGGGATCACGATCCCAAAGCCCAGGAGGTCGATGAAAACCGTGAGGAAGATGAGGAGCAGCGGCGATCGCGCGCGAGCTCCGGACGGGTCGACACTCATGAGCGGCAAGATTATAGGGAAGGCGAGCGTGCAGCGTTCCCATGCCGTACACGGCCCGGCGGGCCGGCCTCACGGCCCCGACCCAAATGACCGATAGGGGACTCACCATGAAGAAGTTTGCAGGCCTGACGTTGTTGGCCGTCGCGATGGTCGCCTCGGGGCTGGCGTTCTCGCAAAACCCGCCCGTGCCCGAGTCGAGCGACAAGAAGATCGAGCGCATGGAGAAAGAGCTCGTCGCCACGCGCGCGCAGGTCGAAACGCTCGCCACGACGGTCCAGCGGCAGCAGGAGGCGCTCGACGCGACGATGAAGTACCTGCTCGCGCAAGCGGAAGGCTCGAAGGCCGTGGCGCAGGCGCTCGACGCGTCCGAGACCGCCGGCTTCGTCTACGGCATCAACCCCCGCTCGCGCGAGATCCTGCTCGCCGCGTGGCGTGAGCAGCTCACCAAGATGCAGGCGGGACTGCCGGAGATGCGGCCCGAGTCGCCCCCGCCGAAGCCGCCGGAACCCGACAAGGGCCGACGTCCGCTCCCGCCGCGTCAGTAGGGACTTCGCGCGCTCCGAGCTCGGAGCGCTCTGGAAGCGCACGCACCGAGCCGCGATCCTGTGGCACGCGCCGGTGGTCGGCGCGTCGCGGAGGATCGAATGCGCTTCCTGGCTTGGGTCATCACGTGCGCGATCGCCAACTTGGCGACAGCGCAGTCTCCGCTCACACCGGTCATCGAACCCGCAGATGCGGTCGAGAAAGACGTGACCCCCGCAGACGTCGCGAGCGCCATCCAGCGTGGACGCACACTGCTCCTCGAGAAGCAGGAGACGCTCGAGCAGGCCGAGGTCAAGGCGGAGTGGCCGTACGAAGGCGTGTATCGCTACCGCGGCGACATCCCGATCGGGTACCGCGTGGGCGGAACGGCGATCTGCGCGACCGCACTGCTCGAGTCGACCACGGGCGGGTCCGGCGCGTCCGTCGACCAAGCAATCGCGCACGCGACGGAGTTCGTTCTCGATGCGCTGAAGCTCCCGCCGATGAGCGCCGGATTCGAGGGCGGCTACGACGTACGCGGATGGGGACACGCCTACGCACTCGAGTTCCTGCTCACGCTGCAGCGCACCGCGCACGGCGAAAAACATCACGCAACGGTCGTGCTGACGACGCAGACGCTGATCGATACGCTCCAACGCACCGAGATCAAGCAGCGTGGTGGATGGAACTACTCGCGCGGAGCGAATCCCGACGAAGCGGCGCCGTCGACATTCATGACGGCGCCGACGCTTCAGTTCCTGTTCGAGGCCAAGCGGCAGGGGTTCAAGGTCGATGACGACGTGATCGCGCGCGCACTCGACGCGCTCGAGTCGGCGCGGCTCGAGAGCGGCGCGTTCCAGTACAAGATCGACGCGAAGAAACAGACCGGCGCGGGCTTCGAGGACGTGCGCGGCTCGACCGGCCGATCGCCCGTGTGCGAGTCGACGCTGTACTTGGCCGGCCGAGGCAGCGAAGAACGAATCCAAGCGGCGCTCGACATGTTCTTCGAGCATTGGGAATGGCTCGAGAAGCGCCGCAAGCAGACGGGGACGCACGTCGCGCCGTACATGATCGCGCCGTACTACTTCTTCTACGCACACCGTTACGCAGCGCAGGCGATCGAGCTCCTCCCCGCGGAGCGGCGGCCGGAGTATCGACAAAGGCTGTATCGGCTGCTGTGGAAGGTGCGCGAGGAAAGTGGCGGCTGGAACGACCGTGTATTCCCGCGCAGCGAGAACTTCGGAACCGCGATGACGATGCTCGCGCTCTCTGAACCGGGACGCGTTTCGCCCGCGCGCTGGCCCGCCAAGTAGGCGACGCATGTCCGCGACGACAGCCGGCACGCCCCCGCCCCGCGCCCCACCGAGTGGGATGCAGAGCGCCGTCGATCGCTATCTGAAGGAGCTCGCGGCGGCGCGCGGTGCGTCCGAACACACGCTGCGCGCGTACCGCACCGACCTGTCTGCGTTCTGCGCGTTCCTGGAGTCGATCGACATCCTCGAACCGGGCCAGGTCACGTCGCGCACACTGCGCAGCTATCTAGCCGACCTCGATTCGCGCGGTCTCGCGCGCGCATCGATTCAGCGCAAACTCTCGGCGGCGCGCTCGCTGTTCAAGTTCCTGCTTCGGAGCGGCGCGATCGACACGCACCCGGCGACCGGACTGCGACCCCGGCGCGGCGAGCGCCGCCTGCCCGGATGGCTTGCGGTGGAAGAGATCGAAGCCTTGCTCCGCTCTCCGGATCTTGCGACGCCGAAAGGCCGCCGCGATCGCGCGATCCTCGAGGTGATGTACTCCGCCGGCACGCGCGCGGCCGAGACGGTCGGGCTCGACCGCGGCGATCTGGACCTCGAGAACGGTGTCGCTCGCGTGCGCGGCAAGGGTCGCAAGGAACGCCTGGGCGCCATCGGCAGCTTCGCGCGGGATGCGATCCAGAGCTATCTCGCGGATCCCGCGCGACCGCGCCCGAAAGAGACCGCCACCGCTGCGGTGTTCTTGAACCTCGCCGGCGGACGGCTGACGACGCGCTCGCTCGGCCGCATCGTCGAGGCGTGCGTGCTGAAGTCGGGCATCGGCCGTCGAACGACGCCGCACACGCTACGTCACAGCTTCGCGACGCACTTGCTCGACCGCGGCGCGGACTTGCGCAGCGTGCAGGAGCTGCTCGGCCACGCGCATCTCGTCACGACGCAGATCTACACGCACGTCTCGATCGAGCGACTGCGCAAGATCTACGAGCAGGCGCATCCGCGCGCGGGCGAGTCGTGATGTGAGCTCGACCGGTTGCGGACGTGCTCGTCCTCCGATCGGACCCTGACTAGAAGTGATTCCAGAGGTACTGGTTCGTCACCTCGTGGTGAAACTGCACCTCGGGGATCTTGACCATCGTGCCGAGCGCCTTCGAGCAGCGCTCCGCCGACGAGAGCTTCAACTCGGCGAACTTCTCGTGCACGTTCTCGCCGAGCATCTCCATCGACCACCGGCTCTGCTTGAAGAGCCGGATCGCATCGAAGACATTGTCCGGCAGGAAGCGCGTGCGCGAGCGCTTCGCGTCGTCCTTCGCGTCGCTCTTGGGACCCTCGAAGCCGGTCCGGAAGAGCGTGAACAGCGTCATGTAGATGTTGGCGTCCGGACCGACCGAGCGCACTTCGAGACGCGCGGTGCGCTCGTTGCCGAGCGGGATGCGAATCATCGCGCCGCGGTCGATCGCGGAGACTTTGATCTGGTTCGGCGCCTCGAAGTGCGGGTCGAGACGGCGGTACGCGTTGACGCTCGAGTTGAGCACGAGGCAGAGGTCCGGCGCGCTGTTCAAGATGCGATCGATGAAATCCCAGGCGAGCTTCGACACGCCGTCTTGCCCCTTCTTGTCGTAGAAGAGGTTCGTCCCCTTGCGTGCGACCGAGATGTTCGTGTGCGCGCCGCTACCGTTGATGCCGACGACGGGCTTCGGCAGGAACGACGCCGTCATGTCCATGCGCGCGGCGATCTGACGACAGACGAGCTTGTAGAGCTGGAACTGATCGGCGGCGGTCAACGCGTCCGCGTACGAGAAGTTCATCTCGAACTGCGACGGCGCGACCTCGGGATGGTCCTTCTCGTTCGCGAAGCCCAGCGCGCGCTGCGCTTCCGCGGCCGCATCGATGAACTGACGCAGCGGATCGTTCGGCAGCGAATGGTAGTAACCACCGGTCGAGACGTACTCGAACTTGCCGGTCTCGAAGAAGTGGCGCTCGGCGTCGCGGCCCTTGAACACGAAGCCTTCGATCTCGTTCGCCGCGTAGCAGACCGTGCCGTCCTTCTTGTACAGCGCGGCGAGGTAGTGCTTGAGCTGGCCGCGGAGATCGCCGGGGTACGGCGTGCCGTCGCGCGCGAGCACTTCGCCGAACACGAGCACCTTGCCCGGGCCGAAGACGTCCGCCGGTAGCCAATAGAACGCGGGCCAATCGATCCCCAGACGCAGATCGCTCTCCGCCTGCTGCGAGAACCCGCGGATCGAGCTGCCGTCGAACGTCAGATTGTCGTGCGACTTGAGCAGGAACTTCTTGTCGTAGTCGAGCATGTGCAACCGACCTTCGAGGTCGGTGAAGCACACGGTCACGGCCTTGATGCGGTCCTCGGACTGCAGGTACTTGATGCGCTGCTTTTGGATCTCGGCCGGGTCGACGCGATCCATGCGCGCTTGCTTGGCGCCGAGGTTCATCTTCTCGAGCTGGTCGTAGGGGATCTCGAGGAAGTCGCGCAGCGGCGTCGTGGTGCTCGTGGGCATGGAAGGGCGGGCCGTGGAGGGGCGTTCTTTGGTTATTGTTTCGGAGTCAAGCATAGTTGTTCGGCCGCGAAGCATAGGCAACTGAAGATCTAGATCAACTCAGGAGCACTCTAACGTTGATCCCCGGGCCGAAGCGATCCCGAAGGCGCGCGCAGTGCGGAATCCTCCCGCTCGTGCAACACGCGGGTCGACAGCGGCGCGCCGAAGGGTTCGCAGCTGCGAAAGAGGGTGACCCAGGCATGTCGAGTTGGAACCGGGCACTGGAGTGGCTCCGTGGCCTGGGGTCCGTGCTCGGAAACTCCTCCGCGACCGAAAGGCCCTCGCCAATGCACGGTGGTCGGCGCCCGCTACGATGACGTGCCCATGACCAAGCCGGCGTCCGACAGTTCGTTCACCGAGGACGTGGCGGCTTTCTACGAGTCGAGCCTCGTACCGCTCATCTTCGCGCCCTACGCGGACGAGCTCGCAGCCAGGGCACAGGCCCTCCATCCCACTTCGGTGCTCGAAGTCGCGTGCGGCACGGGCGTGGTCACCCGCGCACTCTCCAAATTCCTCTCCGCGGCGTGTGCGATCACGGCGACCGACCTGAACGAGGCGATGGTCGCTCACGCGGAACGGGTGGGCACGATCAGGCCGGTGACCTGGCGGCAGGCCGACGCGCTGGCACTCCCGTACGCCAACGAGTCCTTCGACGTCGTCATCTGCCAGTTCGGAGTCATGTTCTTCCCAGATCGCGTGGCCGCCTATCGAGAGATCCGACGGGTGCTGCGCCCCGGCGGCACGTTCCTGTTCAACGTCTGGAACGGCCTCGAGGACAACGAGTTCGCCGACGTGGTCACCACCGCCGTGGGCACGCTCTATCCCAACGACCCTCCGCTTTTCCTGGCCCGCACTCCCCACGGCCACGGACGTCCCGAAGAAATCGAGTCCGACGTGCAAGCCGCAGGTTTCGACCGGTGCTCCCTGAGCCGACGTGACGACATCAGCACCGCCGCCGGTCCGCACGTGCCAGCGATCGCATACTGTCGTGGCACCCCGCTCCGCAACGAGATCGAGGCCCGCGACCCGGGTGGCCTCGAACGAGCGACGGCAATCGCTACGGCAGCCCTCCGCGCCCGCTACGGCGATGGGCGAATTGAAGGACGAATCAGTGCGGTGGTGGTCGCCGCCAGCTGAGCATTCGATGCAACGCGGCGGCGAGCGAGAGATGGTGACCCCAAGGGGATTTGAACCCCTGTCGCCAGGATGAAAACCTGGTGTCCTAGGCCTGGCTAGACGATGGGGCCACCCGTGATCGGCACCGCAGCGGGCCTAGTCGCCGCGGAATTGGCCGCGGAACATTACTGGCGCGCCCGAGAGCTGTCAACGGACCGGCCCGCGGCGGTCAGGCGCGCGTCCAGTTCGCGCGCTCGAGGACCTGCATCACGTGCCGGTATTCGCGCTCGAGCCCGTCGACGAGCTCCCGAGCGCTGCGCGTGTGGCCGGGAAGGACGTCCCAGGTGTACGTCTCGATCTCGACGTGCAGCTCGTCCGTGCCCCAGGACGCCGGACGTGCGAGCGCTTCCGAGAGGATCGCGTCCGCGTGCGCGCGCGTCGTCGCGAGCCCGCCCGAGCGCTCGAGATCGACGGGCACGTGGAAGTGACACCGCCACTCGTCGCAGCTCTCCCAGCGCGCGCGCTCGGATGAGCTCGCGAGAGCCCGGGCGAGCTCCGGCAGATCGTCTACCTCGACGCGCCCACTCGGCCCCCGGCCCGTGACCTGGTGCAGATAGCGCGGCTCGTCGCACGCCAAGAGCTCGGCGACGCCGCGCGCATCGTGACCCGGCGCACGGAGTGCCAGCGCGCTCGAGAATTGGATCTTGCCGATCGGACCGTGAGCGCTGCACAGCGCGAGCGCGTCGGCGGGTGTCTCGAACTCGACCGCGGAATGGCAGGTATCGAGACACGTGCCGAGGTAACGCTTGGTCTCCCGCTCCGCTGCCTTGAAGATCGAGGACACGCGCCCGAGGAATCGCTGGAGCATCGCGTTGTCGCCCGCGGTCGCGCGCGGCTCGGCTTCGACGGCGAGCACGAGCCGCACGCCCGTCGTACGCTCGACGTCCGCGAACTCGATCGCGGCGCGCCCCAAGTTTACTGCGCAGCGCGCGAGGTCCGCGTCGTGGCGCACCGCGCGACCGAATGCGCCGCTGTGCGTGCTGATCGAGACGTGCGCAGGTTGGGCGAGCCCGCCGACGACTTGTGCGATGTGCGCGGCAACGCGCGCGACGTCGCGCGTGAACGACACGCGGCGTTCGTCCATCCACGTCGGCTCGAAGACGCGCTCTTTGAGAGATCCGCCATGGAACCCGCCGAACGGGAACGCGTTGTACGTGAACGGATCGAGCCGCTCGCGGGCGAGGAATTGCCCGAAGTCGTCCAAGTCGCGCGCGCCGGCCGGAGATGCGAGCGCGTGCGCCACGGCGCCGGACAAGTAGAGCCCCACGCCGAACGGTTCTCGCTCGCGCCGGATCCGATCGCGCAGTGGCAGCGTGATCTCGTTAATGCCCGCGCGCACCTCGTCGAGCGTGTCCGCCGCGTGCACGTTGAGGCAGTAGGCAAGACGCACGCGCCGTCCCGGATGCTGGGCGTGCTGCCAGAGCATGGCTTCGCGCGTCGTGGGCGCTAAACGGGAATGCCTTCGTCGATCAAGAGCACCGGGATCCCGTCGCGGATCGGGTACACGATCTGGCCGTCCTGCCGCACGAGCCCGCCCTCGAGCGGCTCCTTCACCGCCGCGCCCGACTTGTTGCGCGCGGCGTTCGCGCGAATCTTGTCGTTGATGCGTTGCAGGAGCGCCGCGCTCGCTTCCTCGAGCGGCTGGTGGCTCTCCGGGCAGGCGAGGATTTGCAGCAGGTCCTTGTCGATCACGGGATGGCCTCGGGGGGGCCTGGAGATCCTCGCCGACCGGACTCCTCGGCTCAAGAGCGAGGAACGCGACGAGATCGCGGGCGCCGTGGCTTGACACACTCGGCGAGGCGTCCGAGCCTTGGGCCACGATGTGGAGCGCGAGCCTGACGTCCGTGTTCGCGATCGCGGCCCTGCAGCAGCCGACGATCGACGCGACGCCCGTCGAGCGAGTCTCGATCGAGCTACCGGGCGGCGCGATCGCGCGCGCGCTCGAGGCTCTCGCGCCCGATGCGCAGCCGATCGACCTCCCGGCCGCGCTCGGCGCCCCCGGCCGCGTCCCAGGACCGCCGGCTGACGCATGGAATCAACCCGGAACGTGGACGCGCTGGGCGGCGCTCCTCGACGCCGAGTCGCGCGCGAGCACGCCCGACCCGGTGCGCCGCGGCGAACTCGCGCTGCTGGCACTCGAGCAAGCGCGCTGGGACGACGCGTGGCGTGAGCTCGAAGTCTGCGCCGCGAGTCCCGGCTGGCTCGCGGCTCTCTTGCCGCGCTTTCTCCCGGGAGCGCCCGCGGGCAGTCCCGCCGCACCCGGCGGACGCACGGGCCGATTGCCGGACGGCGTCACGCTCGCACCGAGCCTCCCCCCGAGCACCCGCGGCGCGCCCGTCGGCCGCGTCGACCGCCGCGCGATGAGGATCGACGATCTCGCGATCGGCGACGCGGTCGTCGAGCTCACGGTCGCGGTCGAAGCCGAAGGCGTGCAAGTGGACGTCACCCATCGCTCGGGCGGTCCGGCGCGTTTTTCCCTGCGTATCCCCGAGCCCGACGATTTCGCGATCGCGCAGGAGTACGTCGACTGGTACCGCAAGGACGAGTTGCGCGTCGCGCACTCGATCGAGGTGAAGCCTGGCGATCCAACGCACACGTTCTACGGTCGCTTCGAGCCGCATTCCGTGCGTTTCAGCGCGCGATTGCCGACGCAGCTGAACGCGCAGCTTCAGACCGGGACGCTGTGGATCATCACGGGCGAGGAGCCCGGCGAACGGGCGCTGGCGCGCGAGATCGCGGAGAGTCTCGAAAAGGGTCCGCTGAAGATCGCCGCGCGCGCGCTGGGCGCGAGCGAGGCGCCGGCGGACGCGGAGTGGACCGGTGTGCGCCTCGATCTGCGCGACGCGAACGAGCGCCAACGCAAGCTCGCGTGGCTCGCGTCGTCCGTCGAACACTTCGCGCTGCGCGCGAAGGCCGCCGAGCCGCGCTGATCGCGCGCCCGTGCGTTCGCGCGTTCGCCGCGTCATTGAATCGAAGGCTCCGTGCCGAGTACCCTCTCTCCGCGCGCATGTTCGTGTGGGAACGCGAACGAGGGAGATCGCTCGATGAGCTGGACGATGGAAACTGTGTACCTCGGTTGCGCCGTCGCGGGCGGCAGCGTGCTCGTCTTGCAGACCGCGCTCCTGCTCTTCGGCGGTGACGACGGAGGTCATGCCGACCACGCGGACATCGGACACACGGACAGCGGCGAGGCGCACGGTCACGACGCGACGTTCGGATTGCTGTCGGTGCGCACCGGCGCGGCATTCCTGGCGTTCTTCGGGCTCGCAGGCTGGGGCGGATCGCGCGCGGGATGGACCACGTCCGCGACGATCGGCACGGCGCTCCTCGCGGGCACCGTCATGCTGTTCGCGGTGGCGTACCTGTTCAGCTTGCAGCGCAAGCTCTACTCGCAGGGCAACGTGGATCCGCGCAACGCCGTCGGCCGTCCCGCGCGCGTGTACCTGAGAATTCCGGCCGCGAACTCCGGTAAGGGAAAAGTCACGGTGTCGATCCAGGGTCGCACCGTCGAGTTCATCGCGTGCACCACCGGCGCGGAGCTCGCCACCGGAAGCGAAGTGCGCATCGTCCGCCAAATCACGCCCGACACGTTCGAAGTGGAACCGCTGAGCTAGGACTTCCCGCCATGCCCCCCCTCTTCCCCGCTCTCCTGCCTCAGGACCTGATCAGTGCCGACCTCGCGTGGCTGCTGATGGTCGTGTTCGGCGTCTTCATCGCGTTCAGCTTCTTGCTGGTGATCGCGCGCCGCTACAAGCGTTGTCCTTCGAACCGGATCCTCGTGATCTACGGCAAGACGAGCGTGGGCCGTTCCTCCAAGTGCCTGCACGGCGGCGGCGCGTTCGTGTGGCCGCTCGTCCAGAACTACGAGTACCTGTCACTCGATCCGATCCAGATCGAGATCCCGCTGCAGGGCGCGCTCTCGATCGAAAACATCCGCGTGTCGGTGCCGAGCGTGTTCACCGTCGCGATCGGCATCGACGACGAGACGATGAACAACGCGGCGATCCGCTTGCTCGGCCTCAAGACGCCCGACGTCATGAAGCAGGCCGAGGACATGATCTTCGGCCAGCTGCGCCAAGTGATCGCGTCGATGCGCATCGAGGAGATCAACAAGGACCGCGACATCTTCCTGTCGAAGATCCAGACGTCGCTCGAGCCCGAGCTGAAAAAGATCGGCCTCGTGCTGATCAACGTCAACATCAAGGACATCAGCGACGAGTCCGGCTACATCGAAGCGACCGGCAAGAAGGCCGCCGCCGAAGCGATCCAACAAGCGAACATCGCCGTCGCGCAGCAAGTCAAGCTCGGCGCGATCGGCGTGGCCGAAGCCGAGCGCGATCGGATGATCGAGGTCGCGACCAACGAGAAGCTGCGCGACATGGGCACGAAACAGGCCGAGCGCGAGCGCGCGGTGCGCCTGGCCGAGCTCGACAAGGAGCGCCAGATCGGTGAGCAGACGGCTGCGTACGAACAGGAAGCGCAGCTCCGCGAAGCCGAGCGCGCGATGCGCATCGCCGTCGCAGAAGCGAACGCCAAAGCCGTCACGGGCGAGAACAAGTCGAAGGCCGACATGGCGACCGCGAACGCCACCTTGCGCGTGAAGGAGGCCGAGGCCTACCAACTCGGCGAGACGCGGCAACGCGAAGCGCAGGCCGCCGTGCTGGAAGCGCAGTACAACGCGCAGACGCGCGCCGCCGAAGCGCAGGGACGGATGAACGAAGCGCAGAAGCGCGCCGAGCTCGAAGCGCTCGCGAAAGCGGTCAAGGCGCAAGTCATCGTCGAAGCCGAAGCGTCGGCCGAGAAACGGCGCATCGAAGCGCAGGGCGAAGCCGCCGCGATCTTCGCCAAGCTCGACGCCGAAGCGCGCGGCAACTACGAGATCCTGGCCAAGAAGGGCGACGGCTTGAAGCACATCGTGGAGAGCTGCGGCGGCGCGCAGGCGGCCTTCCAGATGCTGATGCTCGAGCACATCGACGCGCTGTCCAAGACGGCCGCGCAAGCGATCTCGAACGTCAAGTTCGACAAGATCGTCGTCTGGGACGGCGGCGGCGCGCCGGGCAGCGACTCCAACGCGACCGCGAGCTTTTTGCGCAGTCTCGCGGGCGCGCTCCCGCCGATGATGCACATGATGAAGGACATCGGCGGCGTCGAGATGCCCGCCTACTTCGGCAAGCTCGTGGAAGAAGCGGATGCGAGCGCGACTCCGCCGGCGGAACCCGCGGCCGCGACGGATTCTGCGGCCAATCGACGTGCGGACACGCCCGTCAAGGCCAGCTAGCCGCGCGCACGCGATCACGGAGCGCCGGGTGGCGATCGCGGCGATCGGGCAGCGATCGCGGCGAACCGAGTAGCGATCGTGGCGGCCGGGTAGCGATCGCAGCGAACCGGCGCTAACTTGGCCGCCCGCGGCCGGGTTTTTCGACCGCGCTGCCCGGCCGAGCGTCGGGCGACGACTCGGCGATGTACAGAAAGCACCGAGAGCGCCTCCTCGAAGTTCTGGCGAGCGCGCGCGCGGCGGCGGTCGTCGCGACGAGCGAGCACAAGATCCGCAATCACGACTGCGAGTACCGCTTTCGCCCCGACAGCGACTTCTGGTACCTGACGGGATTCGCCGAGCCCGAGTCGGTGCTCGTGCTCCTGCCGGGCACGGGCTCGGATGCGCCGCGCAACGGCCGCACGAACGTCGGCCCGCGGAGCGTGCTCTATCTGCGCGATCACGATCGTGACCGCGAAATCTGGACGGGGCGTCGATTGGGAGTCGCGGCGGCGCCGGCGGCACTCGGCGTCGACGAGGCGCGGCCGATCGAAGCCCTGTGGCGCGAGCTGCCGGAGCTCCTGAAGAACTACGAGCGGATCGTCTACCGCGTCGGGCTCGACGAGGCGCGCGACCGCAACATGATGAAGACGATCGAGCGGCTGCGCCTGCAGGCGAAGAGCGGCGTCAACCCGCCGCTCGAGCTCTGCGATCCACAGCCGTACACGCATGAGTTGCGACTGATGAAGACCGCGGCGGAGATCGACGTCATGCGCCGTGCCGCAGCGATCTCGCGCGAAGCGCACGTCGCTGCGATGCGCGGCACGCGTCCGGGGATGCGCGAGCTCGAGGTCGAGGCGCTGCTGGAGTACACGTTCCGCCGCCTGGGCAGCACGGGCCCCGCCTACGCGAGCATCGTCGCCGGCGGCGCGAACGCGTGCATCCTGCACTACGTCGAGAACGATCAGGTGCTGCGCGACGGAGATCTGCTCCTCATCGACGCGGGCGCCGAGCACGAGTACTACGCGTCGGACGTCACGCGCACGTTCCCGGTGAACGGTCGATTCAACGCCGAACAACGCGCGCTGTACGAGCTCGTCCTCGAAGCGCAGATCGCCGCGATCGACGCCGTGCGTCCCGGCGTGCACTTCGTCGCGATCCACGAACTCGCGGTCGAAATCCTGTGCACCGGCCTCGTCAAGCTGGGCCTGCTCGCGGGTCCGGTCGACAAAGCGCTGCGCAGCGAGTCGTACAAGCGCTTCTACATGCACCGCACGAGCCATTGGCTCGGCCTCGACGTGCACGATTGCGGCGCGTACTTGGAGAGCGGAGCCTCGCGCAAGCTCGAGGCAGGGATGGTGCTCACCGTCGAGCCGGGCCTGTACGTCGCACCCGACGACGATGCCGTCGACGCGCGCTGGCGCGGCATCGGCATACGCATCGAGGACGACGTGCTCGTGACCGCCGCGGGGCACGAGGTGCTCACGGCGGGGATTCCGAAGACCGTGGACGAAGTCGAGGCCACGTGTCAGGGACGCGCGCTCGAGCGCATCCGCTGAGCGGACGGCGACTTCGCCACGCATGAACACGCACGCCGAAAATCCATCGAGCCGTACGCCGCAGTCGAGCTCGATGTCACGGCTCGTCGGAGCGCAAGAAGACCGTTGGTCGCTGTCGCGTGCGATCGATGCGCTCGGCGATTCCGCCAAGCAAGCCGGTCATCCGGGCTGGATCTGGATCTCCGGCCTCTTCTATCCGAGCTTGAGCTTGGGTTTGGAGCTGGGCGCGCGGCACTCGCTCGAGGGCTCCCCGATCGCGCACATGTCGGCGTGGGCGTGGAGTTCGCTCCGTCACGATCCGGCAACCGCGGCGGGCGGACGGATTCCGTTGCCCGCCGTGGTCCTCCTCACGATGCTCGGAATGCTCGGGATCGGCCTCGTCTTCTGGCCGTTCTATCGGCTGGTCGCTGGGCTCGCGCGCATCGCGCATCCACCGGCGTGGCGAGCGGCGTGCGAGGGAAGATCACGTCCGGAGCTCCGCGCCACGTGGCGCGCCGGCAAGGGGCTGACGCTCGCGGCCGTCGGGCTGTGGATGCAGATGACCCTGCTCTTCGGCGTCGCGCTCTTCGCGTTCTCGATTCCGCTGACCGCGCTCGTGAGCTCGTTCGACCTGTCCACGGGTGAAACCGGAGACCTCTTCGTCCTCGGCGCCGTGCTCGGACCGCTGCTCGCGATCCTCGTCATGTACATGATGGCGCTCGCGGTGCTGCTCCAACTCGCGCTGCACAGCCTCGTGCACAACCGCCGCGGGGTCGGTTCGGCGCTGATTCACGCATGGCGCATCGCGCGCAACGATGCGTGGGCCACGGCACGAACAATCCTGGTCGACTTCGTGTTGATGCTGGCGATCTTGGCCTTGTGGAAGATGGCCGAGGGCCCGATCTACGCATTGCCGGGAGGAACGACGCTGGGCTGGGTGGTGCAGCTCCCGCTGCTCGGCTTCGCCGGCGTGACGCGCGCCGGGTATTGGGCGCGCGCATATCGTGCGCTGGGCGGGCTGTCGCCCGAAGACGGCGTGCCTGGACTGTGAGCGGCAGACGCGTCGCGCGGCGACTCTCCGTTCAAGATAGGCGTGGTACAGTGCAGGATCAGTGATCCGATGAACGTGCGGTGTGGGACCGTGCGTCGATCGAACTCGAGCCCATGAGCAATCGCCGCGCACTGCGCGCACTTTGGTCCGATCCCCTGCGGAAGATCCGCACGCTCGACAGCTTCTCCAAGACCGAGGAAGACGGCGGCTTCGACTTGTGCGCGGCGGCGCGCTGCGTCGCGGATCCCGAGCTCAAGCGCAGCTTGGAAGTTCACGCCGCGGACGAACGCCGGCACGCGGAGTTGTTTCGCACGCGAGCGAACGAGCTGCGCGCGCTGACCGCGGAGCTGCCGGCTGCGCAAGACACCCTGCGGGCGTACGATCTCGCCCGCGGTCGATCGTCGTCGGAGCAAGATGCCCACGGGTTCTTCACGGCTGGACTGTGCGACGAGCTCGGCGAGGTCGCATACGTCGCGATGCTCCACGTGGCCGAGCAGCGCGCGGCCGCGCTCTTCGCGGACCATCACGCGGCAGTGGATGACGAGAAGACGCGCGCGATCTTCGCGGAGATCCTGAACGACGAGAAGTTCCACATCTCGTACACCGGAAACTTCCTCAAGCGCTGGAAGCGCGAGGGACGCGCGGGGGAAGTCAAAGCGGCACTTCGCCGCGCCAAGGGATCGCGTTTCATCGGAGCGTGGAAGCGCTTTGGAGCGCGATCCGCCGGATCGTTTGGCCGCGTCGTGCTGTGGATCCTCTACTGGACGTTGCTCCTACCGTTCGGTCTCATCGCGAGGCGTCGCGTCGCCCCCGTGGGATGGCGCGCACGCTCCATGACCATCGCCGTCGATCCGCTGCGCTCGCAATACGGATGAAAATCCTCGGAGTCTCGGCGTTCGGCGACGGCTCGGGAGCCGGTCTGGTGTGCGACGGCCAGGCCATCGCCGCGGCCGACGAAGCGCGCTTCACGCGGCGCCCGGGCGAGTCGGGACTGCCCCGGCGAGCCGTTCGCTTTTGCTTGGCGCAGGCCGGCCTCTCGGCGCGCGACATCGACGCCTGGGTCTTCTACGAGAAGCCACTGCGGCGCTTCGAGCGCGTTCTAGCGGGCCAGATGTCGGAGTTCCCGCGGTCGTCAGCGACGTTCGGACGAGAGCTCTTCGGGTGGCTCGGGGATCGGATGTGGCAAAAGACGCAGCTCGCGTCGGAGTTCGGTATCGACGCTGACCGCGTGCGCTTCACCGAGCACCACGCCGCGCACGCCGCGAGCGCTTTCTTCCTCTCCCCGTTCGACGAAGCCGCGATCTTGTGCGTCGACGGCGCCGGTGAATGGGCGACGACGTCGCTCGCACGAGGGAGCGGAACGAAGATCGAGATGCTGAGCGAGATCCATCATCCCCACTCGCTGGGCCTCGCGAGCCGCGCGGTCGCGCGCTACTTGGGCTTCTCCGCTCCCGGCGGCGAAGCGAACGTGTCGATGATCGCGGCGTACGGCGAGCCGCGCTTCGCCGACGAGATGCGGCGTTTCGTGCGCGTGGAATCCGACGGTCACTACGAGATCGATCCGCGCGCGTTCTCCTCCGACCTCGACGGCGGTCTCGTGTGCGGACCGGCGTGGACGGAGATCTTCGGCGCCCCGCGCTTGCCCACCGACCCGATCCAACTCGCAGCCGGCGAGCGCCGTCACGCCGACCTGGCCGCGAGCTTCCAGTTCGTCCTCGAGGAGACGGTGCTCGCGCTCGTACGCGAACTCCATCGCCGCGTGCCGACGCGCGGACTGTGCCTGTGCGGGGAGCTGGCGCACAATACAGCGCTCGTCGCGCGCATCGCCGAAGAGGGTCCGTACGCGGAGCTCTTCCTGCCGCCGGACTGCGGCGATGCGGGAGCCGCGCTCGGCGCAGCTCTCTACGCGCACAACGTGACCGAACCCGGGCGCCGCACGACGCCGCTCGTCGATCCCTGCCTGGGCGAGACCGTCCCGCGCGAAGCGCGCGTCAGCGCCGAGGAGATCGCGCTCGAAGACGCACGCATCGACCACATGGTGAACGCACTCGCCCTCGGTCGCACGGTGGGATGGGTCCGCGGTCGGTGCGAGAATGGCCCGCGGGCGCTCGGTCGCCGTGTCCTGCTCGCCGATCCGCGCCGCGCCGAGACGGCGCTCCACGTGTCGCGCTCGATCACGCGTCGCGAAGAGTTCGTGCCGTATGCACCGGCGGTCACCGCCGAGCGCGCGGACGAGTTCTTCGACATCCCGTCGTCCGCGCGCTGGCCCGTTCGATTGCGTCAGATCCTGCTGCGGAGCAAGCCAGCGGCACAACGCTCGGCTCCCGCGGCGATCCACGTCGACGGTCGCGCAGCGGCGCACGTGGTCGACGCCGCGCTCGATCCCGCGTTCCATCGACTGCTCACGCGATTTGGCGAGCGGACGGGTGCGCCGCTGCTGCTCTCCACGACGTTCGGTCCACGCGGCGAACCCGCGGTCCGCAGCGAGCGCGACGCGCAGTCGCTGTTCGAACGCAGCGCGCTCGACGTGCTCGTCGTCGAAGAGCGCGTCTACGCGCGCTCCTGATGCTTACGCACGGTCCGGGCGCCGCGCGACGACGGCGACGAGTCCCGCATCCTCGTCATTGAACCCGGCCAGACACCAGCCCATCCGCCGCATCCACATCGCGACCGCGGAAGGCTCGGGTGTCACGTCGAAGATGCCGTCCGCGTCAGGCGCGGGCGGCACGCTGCGGATCCACTCGAAGCCCTGCTCCTCGAGCCAGATCCACACTTCCGGGAACGGCAGCATCCGCTCGAGCGGATGCTCGTACTGATCGGCGATCCAGACTTCTTTCTTCTCCGGATCGAGGTCGGCGCGCCGCAGCACGGGATCTAAAAAGCGAATCGGTCGACCGCCGGTCGCGCGCGCAAGCACGCGTCGTGCGCGATGGAAGCCGCGCGCAACGTTCTCGTAGAAACCAAGCACGATGAAGCCGCCGGGCGCGACGCGACGCGCGACCTCGTTCGTCGCACGCGCCGGATCGGGCGTGTGATGGACGACGCCGCGGCAGATCACGACGTCGAACGCCGACGGCAGCACGGGCAGCGCGAAGAGATCACCGCGCACGAGTCGCAGGTTGTCGATCTTGGCGCGCGCGCGGAATCCGGCGGCGGCCGCGAGCGACGCGCGACAACCGTCGACGGCGACGACGGTGCGGCGCGGTGCAGCGAGCGCCAAGAACGTCGCGAGCTGCGCTGTTCCCGCGCCGCAATCGAGCACGGCGGCGTCGGGCGGGATCGAGCGGTCGAGCGATACCAGGAAGGGCGACCTGCGCGAGCGATCGAGCAACGTCTGCGCATCGTCGCCCGTCGCGTAGCCGGGGAAAGGCCGGCGCTCGTAGAACGCCTCGACCTCGCGCGCCTCGGCCGTGCGATCGCCGGAGGCCAGGAAGTCGAGGATCGTGCGGTCGACGGCGACGCGCGCGCCGCACGCCGGACAGGCCTCTTCGGGAACGAAGGGGCGCGCACAACCGGGACAGGCGAACAATAGGCGCGGGGGGGTCATCGGCACGGGGAAAGCGCGAGGTATACTTCGCGCCGCGAGGTTGTGCGAGATGACTTGGATCCGAAACATCCGCGAAGGCTTCCGAACCGTCGTCGAGTTGATCCAATCGATGTGGCGCGGCCCCTATTGGTGGCTCGTGCCGGTCGTACTGATCCTCCTGCCTTCGGCGCTGATCTTCGTCTTCCTCCAAGCGGTGCCGCTGGTCGCGCCGTTCGTCTACACGGTGTTCTGACAAGCGTCGCATCGCTACGCTGGCTCGCTCGCCTTACTGACGCGACGCGATGTCCTCCGACACGACTCCGACCATCGAAACCGCCGGCTCTCACCGCGAGGGCCACCAGCACTTCATCCAAAACGAGATCAGTGCCGATCTCGCCGCGGGCAAGGTCGCGGGCTCCGTGAACACGCGCTTTCCGCCCGAGCCCAACGGCTACCTGCACATCGGCCACGCGAAGTCGATCTGCCTGAACTTCGGTCTGGCAGCGCAGTACGGCGGGAAGTGCAATCTGCGCTTCGACGACACGAACCCGACCAAGGAGGAGCAGGAGTACGTCGACTCGATCCAAGCCGACGTGCGCTGGCTCGGCTTCCATTGGGACAACCTGTACTTCGCGAGCGACTTCTTCGAGCAGCTGTACGCGTTCGCGGAGCACTTGATCCGCACCGGTCATGCGTACGTGTGCGACCTCACGGGCGAGCAGGTCGGTGAATACCGCGGCACGCTCGACCGGCCGGGACGCGCAAGCCCGTATCGCGATCGAACCGCCGACGAGAGCCTCGATCTGTTCCGGCGCATGCGCAAGGGCGAATTCGCCGACGGAGCGCGCACCCTGCGCGCCAAGATCGACATGGCGTCGCCGAATCCGAACCTGCGCGATCCCGTGCTCTACCGGATCCTGCACGCGCCGCACCACCGCACCGGCGATGCGTGGTGCATCTACCCGCTCTACGACTTCGCGCACGGTCAGTGCGATGCGCTCGAGGGCATCACGCACTCGATCTGCACGCTCGAGTTCGAGATCCACCGTCCGCTGTACGAGTGGTTCCTCGCGCACCTGCCCGTCCCCCACCGACCGAGACAGATCGAGTTCGCGCGGCTCAACCTGACGTACACCGTGCTCAGCAAGCGCAAGCTGCTCGAGCTCGTGCAGGCGAAGCACGTCGACGGCTGGGACGATCCGCGCATGCCGACGCTCAGCGGGATCCGGCGCCGCGGCTACACGCCCGAGTCGATGCGCGCGTTCTGCGATCAGATCGGCGTCACGCGTCTCAACAGCACGGTCGACAAGGTCGTGCTCGAGAACGCGATCCGCGACGACCTCAACAAGCGCGCGTCGCGTGTGATGGCGGTGCTCGACCCGGTGAAGGTCACGATCGAGAACTTTCCCGCCGATGGTGTGGAATGGCTCGAGTGCGTGAACAATCCGGAAGACGCGAGCGCCGGCACGCGCAGGGTGCCGTTCTCGCGCACGCTCTACATCGAGCGCGACGACTTCCGCGAAGATCCGCCGAAGAAGTACTTTCGCTTGTCCCCGGGCGCCGAGGTGCGCCTGCGCTACGCGTGGTGCATCACATGCCGCGAAGTGAAGAAGAACGCGGCGGGTGAGATCGAAGAGCTCGTCTGCACATACGACCCACTCACCGCGCACGGACAAACGCCGGACGGACGCAAGGTGAAGGGCGTCATTCACTGGGTCAGCGCGGAGCACGCGCTCGCAGCTCCGGTGCGCCTCTACGATCACCTCTTCTCCGCAGAGTTCCCCGATGACGTGCCGGAGGGAACCGACTGGAAGAGCAATCTAAACCCGGAGTCGGTGCGCAGCGTGCCGAACGCGAAGCTCGAACCGTCGCTCGCCGATGCGCGCCCAGGTCAGCACTTCCAGTTCGAACGGCTCGGCTACTTCATCGCCGATGCGGTCGACTCGCGGCCGAACGCCCCGGTGTTCAACCGCACCGTGACGCTGCGCGACACGTGGGCGAAGCTCGAGAAGCGCGCTGGGCCGTAGTCGGCGCCAACCGACGGATCCTCAGCGGTAGAGCTTCCGCTCGTACAAGCCCTCGGTGACGTAGAGCCACGACAGCCCGTCGAGCTCGAGCTCGGGATCGTGAGGCGCCGGATGCAAGCGGCCGTCGATCACGTCGAACGTTTCCGCGGGCAGATTCGCGCGCAGGACCGCGACCTGGTTGTCGCGCCGAAAGCCGTACGTGTCGTTGAACTGCATCATCACGAACGGCCGGCGTTCGGCGCGGAAGATCGAGTTGCCGAGGATCGGGTAGCGCAGCTCGAGACCGAGCTCGCCCAACGCAGTCGCCAGGAGATCCGGCTGTGAGGTCAGACCGGCATGCTTCCTCGGTTCGATGTCCGGACCCAAGATCAGACCGGGAATGTGGAAGCCGTGCACAGGGATCACGTCGTCGCCGACGACACGAACATTGTGGTCCGCGACGATCACGAAGACCGTGTTCGCGAAGTATGCCTCGGTGCGCGCAACCTCGAAGAACCGCCCCACGGCGTAGTCGGCGTACTTGATCGCGTTCTCGACCGAAGCCCGCTCGACGCCTGGGGCCCACTCGATGCGCCCATCGGGCAGCTCGAAGGGCGTGTGATTCGACGACGTGAACACGACGGACGCGAAGGGACGGCCCTCTGCGGATTGCTCGCGGTAGAGCTCGTGAGCTCGAAGGAGCAGATCCTCGTCGCTGACACCCCACGTGCTGCGGAACGCCGGCTTCTCGTAGTCGCGCTCCTCGATCACGCGATCGAAACCGTTGCCGAGGTACCAGCCGCGCATGTTGTCGAAACGCGCTTCGCCGCCGTAGATGAAGCTCGTCTGATAGCCGTGCGGCTCGAGCAACGACGCGAGAGTGAAAAAACCGGACTGCGACTTGGGACGCTTGAGCACGCCGTCCCCGAGCAGCGGCTGGAAACCCGCGCTCATCGCCGCCAATCCGCGGATGCTGCGCGTTCCATTCGCATAGAGCTGTAGGAACGTCAGCCCCTCGTTCGCCAAGAGGTCGATGCACGGCGTCAAACCGCGCGCATCGCCGAGGTGACCGACGAATTGCGCGCCCATGCTCTCTTGGATCACGACGACGAGGTTGCGCGGCGGCGTCACAGGTTCGCGCGGAGCCACCGTGCGCAGGAACGGACGTTCATCGCCGTTCGCCGTGAGGAGCATCGCGTTGACGCGTCGGTAAGCGTCGGCGATCGCGATCGATCCGTACTGGCGCGCCAAACGCTGGCCGTCATTGCGACCGCGGTAGGCCTCGTACGCCACGCTGAACAGCGAGTTGCGGGCGATCTCCCCCGCCACGCGATTGCTCGAATACGCCGCGTCGGACAAGTTCGCGGGCCGGTGACCGAACGACGAGCGAATGCCGAGGAAGACCACGCACGCCATGGGCAAGAACCAGCGCACGCGGCTCGGCCACGGCCGCGCGATCAGAGGCTCGAAGCCCGCGAAGACGCGACGCCGCTGGAACAGTACGACGATCGTCGCCATGGCCGCGAATTGCAGCGCCAAGCCGAGCTTCTGTTCGCTCCACAGCATCAACGCCACTTCGCGCGGATACTCGAGGTACGACACGAAGAGGATGTTCGGGCGTACGTCGTACTCGGCAAAAAACGGAAAGGTCGCGATTTCGAGGAAGACCAAGACGAGGAGCGCGAGCAGCACGTAGGCGCGCAAGCCCCGTGCGGCGACGCGGGCCCAAGTGCTCGGTACGAGGCACAGCATGAAGAGAGGCACGACCAGCAGGTAGCCGAGCGCGATCGTGTCCATGCGCAAGCCGTGCAGGAAGGCGAGCAGCTGTTCGTGCACGGGAATGTCCCCGAGGCGTCCGTGCAGCCAGCAGAAGAGCGCCAGCCTGCCCAGAGTCGTGACCGACAGCGCGAGCAGGTACACGCGCAGCAGGGCGCGCGGCACGCTGCCGGCAGGCGGAGGGGACGGAGCGTCGATGGGGATGCGTTCCGGCGAGCGCGAGGCGGACCCAGCCGCGGATCGCGCTGCCACGCGTGACTCGCCGCTAGCCACGGCTGCGAGAGACGGGATCAGGGATGGTGACCGCGGAAGGGCTCGAACCTTCGACCTGATGATTAAGAGTCACCTGCTCTACCAACTGAGCTACGCGGCCACACTGATTTTCAAGCGCGCGGGATTATGGCGCGCGTCGACCCGTACGCCAAGGTTGGTGAGCGCGCAAGGAATCGAACCTTGGACCTACTGGTTAAAAGCCAGTTGCTCTGCCGACTGAGCTACGCGCCCCACTTCGTCCGGCGGGCGCGAAAGGATAACGAAACGGCAAAACGTGACAAGGGGCAGCGTCGGCGAGCGCGAGGCGACGGGGCGTACCTCGTCAGACCTCCATGATCTCGGCCGTCTTCTTGTCTTGGAGCTGGTTCAGCTTGTCCTCGTAGTCCTTCAGCATCTTCTGGATCTCGTCGTGCAGCTTCTTGTTTTCGTCCTCGGTGAGCTCGCCCGACTTCGCGATCGCGTCCGCGTGCTTGTTCATGTCGCGCCGCGTGTTGCGCATGACGATCCGGCTTTCCTCGCAGATCTCCTTCACCTTCGAGGCGTACTTCTTGCGCTGCTCGCCCGACAGCATCGGCATCGTGAGGCGCAGCACCTTGCCGTCGTTCTGCGGCGTGATGCCGAGATCCGACTTCATGATCGCCTTGCCCATCTCCTGCAAGCTCGACGCGTCGAACGGCTTGATCACGATCTGGCGCGGCTCGGGGACCGAGATCGAAGCCATCTGCGAGATCGGCGTGGGCGTGCCGTAGTAGTCGACGCGGATCCCTTCGACGAGCGCGGTCGACGCACGCGCGGTGCGGATCGTCCGCAGGTGATCCGCCAGGTGGTGCAGCGCCTTCTCGAGCTTGTCTTTCGTGTCCTTGATCGTCACTTGGTAGCTCATCGTCCACTTCCGATCTTGGTTCCGAGGGGTTCACCGCGGATCACGCGCTCGAGGTTGCCCTCTTCGAACAGGTTGAACACGATCACGGGCAAGCGGTTCTCCATGCACATCGTGATCGCCGTGCCGTCCATCACGCGCAGACCCTGGCTCAGCACGTCCATGTAGGACAGGTCGCGGTAGAGCTTCGCTTTCGGATTCTGCTTGGGGTCGGAGTCGTACACGCCGTCGACCTTCGTCGCTTTGAGCAGAACTTCGCACGAGAGCTCGGTCGCGCGCAGCGCCGCGGCCGTGTCGGTCGTGAAGAACGGATTGCCGGTGCCCGCCGTCAGGATCACGACGCGTCCCTTTTCGAGGTGCGAGAGCGCCTTGCGCCGCACGAACGGCTCGGCCACTTGCCGGATCTCGATCGCGGTCTGCACGCGCGTCTCGAGGCCGTGGCTTTCGAGCGCATCCGACAGCGCGAGGCCGTTGATCACCGTGCCGAGCATCCCCATGTAGTCGGCGCTCGCGCGATGGCCGCCGAGCTTCGAGAACTCGGCGCCGCGCAGGATGTTCCCCCCGCCGCAGACGATCGCGATCTCGACTCCCAGGCCCGCGACCTTCGCGATTTGGCGCGCGATCTTCTGCACGGCCTCGGGTGCGATCCCGTGGCCGGTCGCGGGATCGCCGAGCGCTTCGCCCGACAGCTTGAGGAGCACGCGTTGGTAGGGCTTCGTCATCGTTCCTGTCCGGCCTGTCCGGGTCGAGAGTGCGCGCGACGCGCGTGCCTGCAGAGGATAGGAAGCCGGACGGGCCGTTGTCGAATGAGTCGACGGGCTTTCGTGCGCTCGGACGCGCCGCAAATGCGCAGGGCCGGTGCGTCGCACCGGCCCCGAGGATCGCGATGGCCCTGCTCGATCGGTCACTGCGCGACCGTGGAGTCGCGCGGCGCCTAGATCACTTCCCGATCTGGTAGCGCACGAAGGCTTCGATCTTCGCGCCCTTGCCGAACGTCGCGTCGGCGACCTTCTGCACGGTCGTGCTCTCGTCCTTGAACCACTTCTGCTCCGACAGAACGTTGTCCGCGTAGAACTTGTCGAGCTTGCTCGCGACGATCTTGTCCTGCATCTCAGCCGGCTTGCCCTTGACCTCTTCGAGGTAGATCGCGCGCTCGCGCTCGATGCGCTCGGCGGGAATCTCGGCGCGCGACGACGCCGTCGGGTTCGCGAACACGATGTGCATGCACAGGTCCTTGAGCGCGGCCTGAGCCGTTTCGTCCGAGGCATCCGTCGTGACGGACACGAGAGCCGCTTTCTTGCCGTCGTGGTGCACGTAGCAGCCGACGCGCCCCTTCATGTTCTCGAAGCGTTGAAAGCGCGCGACCTGCGTGTTCTCGCCCAGCTTGCCGACGAACAATTGGATCGACTCGCCGAGCTTCGTCCCGGTCTCTGAGTGCTTGAACTCGAGCAGCGCTTCCGTCGCGGCCGGGTTCTTCTCGGCGACTTGCGAGCAGATCTCCTTGAGGAGAGCCATGAAGTCGTCGGTGTTGGCGACGAAGTCGGTCTCGCACGTCATCGCGACGAGCGCACCGACGCGCGCCTTCGGGCCGATCCACGCGTGAACTCGCCCCTCACCCATCTCGCGCGACGCGCGCTTCTCGGCCGTCTTCAGACCGGACTTGCGCAGGTGATCGACCGCGCCCTCGAGATCGCCACGGCTGGCTTCGAGCGCGCGCTTGCATTCCATGAGGCCGGCGCCGGTCCGCTCGCGCAGATCGCGCACCATGGCAGCTGTGATTTCCATTGTCATGTCTCGTCAGGATGCGGCTCCGGACGCGGAGCCTGGCTGGAACTCTATTCGTACGACGCGTCCTACGACGCGCACGGCGACGCGATGTGCGCGCGCCGCGGTTCGACGAGGACGCTCGCGCGTCTCGTCACTCTGTCGTTGCGTCGACGCCCGCAGCACCGCGGTTGCCGGCGAGCTCGACCGTGTCGTCGACGCCGACGGCGGCGCGCGCATGCGGCCGATCGTCGCGGCCCTCGCGGGCGGCCAGGCCTTCGGGCAGCCGATTGCCGCGCGTCGGACGCGGCTCGTCACCGACCGGCTGCGTGTCTTCGCGCTTCTCGGCCGAGCCCATCGACGCCGATTGCTCGCGGTGATTCGCGCAACCCTCTTCGACGGACTTGACGAGCTGCTCCATGAGAAGCCGCACCGACTTCAGCGCGTCGTCGTTGCCGGGGATCACGATGTCGACTTGGCTGGGATCGCAATCGGTGTCGAGGATGCCGATGACGACGAGACCCATGCGGCGTGCTTCGCGCACGGCATTGGCTTCGCGCGCCGGATCGACGACGACCATCGCGGCCGGGATGCCGAGCATCTCGCGGATGCCGCCCAGGTTGCGCGTGATCTTGCGGCGCGTGCGGCGCAGGCTCGAGACCATCTTCTTCGAGTACTGGCCGAGCGTGCCGTCCTCCTCCATCCTCTCGAGCTCCTCGAGCCGCTTGAGACGGCTGCGGATCACGGAGAAGTTGGTGAGCGTGCCACCGATCCAACGCTCGGTGACGATCGGCATGCCGGTGCGCTGACCGGCGTCTTGGATCACGCCCTTCACCTGCCGCTTGGTCCCGACCCACAGGATCGAAGAGCCTTCCGCGGCGAGGTTGTAGAGCAGATTCTTGGCGCGCAGCGTGCCTCGCAGCGTCTCGCGCAGATCGATGATGTGGATGAGGTTGCGACGCCCGTGGATGTACGGGACCATCTTCGGATTCCACCGCGAAACGCGGCATCCGAAATGCACACCTGCATCGATGAGTTCTTGTACGGTGAGGTTGTCCATAGAAACTGATCGGTCGCAGCCGGAGAACGCCCCCGGTGTACCGTGCGCCGAAGCGTCGGCGCCGTCTTTCGCGTCGAATTGCATCACACCGTGACGTGCCGTGCGGGCAGGTGACGCGCGGCGACGAGCCGGCGGTCAACCCTTGGCATTCACGGTGCGCGCCGGCGTTGCGTACCCCGCGCGATCGTCGCTTGCGACGAAGGAACCGAGGGCACGCTCACGGCGCCGGCGGCCTCGCGCTCGTCAGCACCGCTCGAGACGCCCCCCGAAACGCAAGGAACACGACCCGGAACGAGTCCCGGACCAGGGTCTTCGAGTTCGAGGAGCGCCAAGACCTGGGTCTGGGCGCACGAAGCGGGGCGAAATCTTAGCGGCGACCTCTGGCAAGTCAAACCGTTCGACGCCGCCCACGACCTCGCCGCAGGCCTTTCGGAGCGAATGTCGCTGGACGAGCGCGCCGCTGCAAGCGTTTCAACGATCGTTCGAAACCGCCCGCGAACGGCCCCCCCGCGGTGCGAGATATACTTGCCGGCCGGACCCCTGACTTCGATGGGAGCGGCCCCCTGATGAGCTCCCAGCTGCCGATCTTGGTCTGCGACCACCGCGGCGAGGGTCTTTCGCAGCGCCTCGAGCCGCTCAGCGCCGCCGGGTTCTCGATCGAGATCAGCGAGCACGTGCGCGCCACGCGGGAGCGCCTCGCGGATCTGCGCCCGGCCGTGATCGTGCTCGATCCCTTGGCGGAAGGCGCAAGCGCGGAGCTCGAGGACATCGATCGTCTGCACGGCGGCGACACGCCGATTGCACTCCTCCTCGTCTTCGATCCCGCGGATCCTGAGCCGGCGCTGCGGAGCGCGCGCGCCGTGAAGAGCGACCGTTTCGCGCTCGACCTCATCCACCGCGGCGCGAGCACGAACGAGTTCCGGCTGCGCATCGAGCGCTTGTGCGAGCAAGCGCGGCACGACGGCGAAGTTCGCGATCTGCGCCACCGCGCGCTGCACGACGATCGCACCGACCTGCTGCGACCCAATGCCTTTCAACAGCGCCTCACAGAACACTTCTCCGCCGCCGAGCGGCACCAACTGGATCTCGCGCTCGTGCTGATCGACCTCGACGACTTCGGGCGCGTCAACAAGGTGTTCGACCACACGAAGGGCGACCTCGTGATCGCCAAGGTCGGCGAGGCGATTCGCGCGGCGCTGCGCACCGAGGACATCGCGGGCCGGATCGGAGGCGACGAGTTCGCGGTGATGCTCCCCTACACGCGCGGAATCGAAGCCGCGCACGTCGTCAACCGATTGCGCGACGCGATCCAGGCACTCAGCAGCGGCCTCGTCGGCGCGGGAGCCACGGTGTCGATCAGCGCGAGCCTGGGCTTCGAGACCTTCGGCGGCGGCGACATCGACAGTCTCGATACGCTGCGCCGTCACGCCGAGATCGCGCTGCGCGAGGCCAAGCGTCAGGGCGGAAATCGCGGCGTCTATTACCGATCGCTCGACGAACGGCGCGCCGGCGGCGGGCGCTGATCTCGCCGCGGCGACCGCGCACAATCCGAACCTGCGACTCGAGGCGCGCGAACGATCAGCGGACGAGAATCATCCGCAGCCAATCAGCGCGATCGGCGACGTAGGAGTCAGCGTCCGCGTCGACTTCCAGAACGAGCTCATCGACTCCGGTGAGGTCGATCGCCGGAAACGCGATCGGCGCATCTCCACCGCGGACCGTGGGGCTCTGCCAACGCTGCGCGCCATCCGCGTGAATGCGGAAGACGACCGATCCGCGCGCCGGCAAGCGCAGGACCTGGTCATCGATCGCGACCGATCCGCGCAGCGAGCGCCACGTCTTCGCGAGCTTCCACTCGATGCGGCTGGGCGCGTGCACGCCGAGGCCGCGCGCGTACACACGCCCGCCGGCCGTCAGCGGCGACGCGGTCACCGATAGATCCACTCGGTGCGGCCAACGGATGCCGAGATCATCCCCGAACGGGGAACTCTCGACGGCGCGCGAGGGTGCGAGCGACGAAAGAAACGCGAGCGCGCCGTCGTCCACGACGACCTCCGCGAGCGTCGCGATCGGGAGGTCGATCGTCTGACCGTCGACGAGCACGAGTCGGCAGCCGTTCTTCGAGAGCCGTTCGAGACGGCCGCGCAGACGACTGGAGTCGGAGAGATCGACGACGAGCTGGACCTGGTCGCCCGAGGCGCTCTCGGCCGCGCGCTCCGCCGCTGTGTTCTCGATGAACAGCGCCGCCACCTCGGACCAGGGGATCAGCTTCGTGCCGACGAGCGTGCCGCGGAATTGCACGCCCTCGCGCGTGAACTCCTCGACGCCGCCGTCGATCGCGTCGAGTACTTCGCGCTGCCGGCGGTACAGGCGATCGCCCTCGGGGGCAGCCTTGGGCACCTCGGACCAGAGACCCTCGATGCGCGCGCCGAACGTAAGGCTCACCAGCTCGTCGAGCGTCACCTTGAGCTTCACGCCGCCGATCATGTCGACCTCCGCGACGTCTCCCGCGCCGCGCTGCACGCGGCCGAAGAGCACATCGCCGTTCCGGAACTCGACACGTGCGCGCGACTCTGCCACGACCGCGGAGGGCGCGCGTGGAGCTCCTTCGAAGCGAATCATGTGGCCGCCGAGCGTGCGCGGGTCCGTGCAGTCGAGAGCGTCGAGCGCGACCGACTTCATCGTTCCGTCGGTGGCCTCGATCAACGCTCGCGGTCCGCTCACTGTCGGCGCAGTCACCGGCGCGGTTACGGCCTGCGGAGTCGTTGTTGGCGCGGTCGCTTGCGCCGGCACGGCGGGGACGGATGTGAGCGACGCGATCAGTCCGAGAAGGGCGGTAATAGAGGGGACCATGGCGTCGAATTTCGGGCGTGAGTCCTGGCGGATCGGAGACGTGGGGCGCAGATCCTAAGTCGATCCGGCGGCGCGCGGTATGCCGCTGCCAGTGTGGCAGCCGGCTCCGGAGGAACCTCGCTCCGCTGCCAATCAGGCAGTAGAGCTCCGTCTGGCTCGCAGCCGGAAATCCTTGCGCCTCCGTGAGTTGAACGCGTGCGGGTGAGCGGCACCGTTCTTGCTTTCCAGCGCGACTTCCGCCGATTCCCGGAGTCCGCGCGCACCGTCGGCTCGCCGTGCGCCACGTGAATGCGCGCTCCGCAACCTCCCCGAACCTGAAAAGACCAAGGATCCATGGCCAAGCAAATGGTTTTCGAGTCCGACGCGCGCGAAGCGATTCGCCGCGGCGTCGAGAAGCTGGCGAAAGCAGTCACGACCACCCTCGGACCGCGCGGTCGCAACGCGATCCTCGACAAGGGTTGGGGCGCGCCGACGATCACCAAGGACGGCGTCACCGTCGCCGAGGAGATCCAGCTCGCCGATCCCTACGAACACATGGGCGCGCAGCTCGTGAAGGAAGTCGCCAGCAAGACGAGCGACATCGCCGGTGACGGCACGACGACCGCGACGCTGCTCACCGAAGCCATCTTCACGCACGGCCTGCGCGCCGTGACCGCCGGTGCCGCGCCTGCGCGTTTGACCAAGTCGCTGCGCGACGGCTCGCAAGCCGTGATCGCCCAGCTCGACAAGATGTCGAAGTCGGTGAGCAAGAACGACGAGATCCGCCAAGTCGCGACGATCTCGGCCAACAACGACCCGCGCATCGGGAAGTTGATCGGCGACGCGATGGAGAAAGTCGGCAAGGACGGCGTGATCACCGTCGAGGACGGCAAGACGCTCGAGACCGAGGTGACCGTCGTCGAGGGCATGCAGTTCGACCGCGGCTTCCTCTCCCCGCACTTCGTCAACGACCCGAACACGATGGAAGTCGTGTTCGAGAAGCCGCTCATCTTGGTGTACGAATCCAAGATCTCGTCCGTGCAGAAGCTCCTGCCGCTGCTCGAGAAGGTGAAGCAGAGCGGCCGCTCGCTCCTGATCATCGCGGAAGACGTCGAGTCCGAAGCGCTCGCGACGCTGGTCGTGAACAAGCTGCGCGGTGTCGT
>JANOFY010000624.1:0-1848 GCA_031413895.1 Planctomycetota bacterium
CGATCGCTCGCAGCGGCTTGTTCGTCGTCGCGTACTCGAGCACGGAACTGCGCGCGATCACTTTGAGTGAGCCGATCTTTGCGAGGCGCGTGAGAACGTCGCTGTGCAGTCCCGCGGAAAACGTGGCGTCCTCGGCCGAGCCGCCGAGGTTCGTGAACGGCAACACGGCGAGAGCGCGGCGTTCGATTGCGACGGGTGCGCTCGCCGGCGGCGGACGCGTCGCGCGCCAGCCGAGCCAGCCCGCGATTCCGATCGCGACGATCGCCGACGCCGCGATAACAATCCGCCGACCGGCGCGCTGTGTCGCGGGCGGCATGAGCCCGCTGTCGGTTGCGCGCTTGAAGTGGCGCAGATCCGCGGCGAGGTCGTTCATCGTCTGATAACGCTCGCCAGGCTCCTTGCGCAACGCCTTCGACACACACGCGACGAACTCCGCGGGCAAGTCCGCGCGCAGACGGCCGAGCGGATCGGGCTCGCGGTGGATCACCGCGTCCATCACCTCCATCACGGTCGTTCCGCGGAAGGCCGCGCGTCCGGCGGCCATCTCGTAGAGCAAGCTGCCGAAGGAAAAGATGTCGCTGCGCGCGTCGATCGACTTGCCGAGCGCTTGCTCGGGCGACATCGCGCCTGGCGTGCCGAAGATCGCGCCCTGCATTGTCAGGGTCGTGGTCTTCTTCGACTGCGGCGCGTTCGAGCCCTCGTGCAGGATCTTCGCCAGGCCGAAGTCGAGCAGCTTGGCGTGACCGCGCGGCGTGACCATCACGTTGGCGGACTTCAAGTCGCGGTGCACGATGCCGCGCTCGTGCGCGTACGCGATCGCGTCGGCGAGGGGCAGCGCGAGATCGATGATCTCCGCGAGCGAGAGGGGTCGTTCGGCGATGCGTTCCTGCAGCGTGCGCCCTTCGACGAGCTCGAACGCAATGAAGTCACGTCCGTCGACCTCGCCGACCTCGAAGATCTGGGTGATGTTCGGGTGGCTGAGCTGCGCGACGGCGCGCGCCTCGCGCAGGAACCGCGCGCGCCGTTCGGGTTCCGCACGCAGCTCTTCAGGGAGGAGCTTGATCGCGACCTTGCGCTCGAGTCGCGAGTCGCTCGCGAGGTGCACCTCGCCCAAGCCGCCCAGGCCGAGCTTCTCGAGCAGGGTGTAGGGACCCAGTCGCCGCCCGGGTGACTCGGAGTGCATCCGCATGACGGTATGGGCCGTCCGCGCGCGGGGCAACCGCGGCGCGGATTCGCTGGACTCCGTCGAGCTCGCGTCGCTCAAGTCGACGACACGTGCTTCTTCTGGCTCGACGAAGCGCTCGACATGTGCAAGCAGATCGCGGAAGGTATCGAAGCCGCGCACGCCGCGGGCGCGCTCCACCGCGACTTGAAGCCGCGAACGTGCGCAGGAAAAGCGTCCAGACGGACGCATCCAGATGCGGCAGTCCCGCGAAACCCGGAGTGAGGCCCAGCCATGTCCAGATTCTCCCTTCGCGCCGCCGTCACGACGGTCGGTGCCCTACTCGCGAGCTGCACCGGCATGTTCGAGAAGTCCGTCACGACGACGCCCGATGCGGCTTCGAAGACTCTGCACGCGTTCACGGTGGAGGAGATCGACGGGAAACCGCGCGACCTCGCGTCGTGGAAAGGGAAGGTCGCGCTGGTCGTGAACACCGCCAGCGAGTGCGGCTTCACGAACCAGTACGAGGGGCTGCAGGAGCTGCAGACGCGCTACGGCGCGCGCGGCTTCGACGTCCTGGCTTCCCGAGCAATGACTTCGGCGGCCTGGAGCCGGGCACGAGCGCGGAGATCCAGCAGTTCTGCTCGACGCGCTTCGACGCCACGTTCCCGCTGTTCGCCAAGGTC
>JANOFY010000625.1:0-11695 GCA_031413895.1 Planctomycetota bacterium
CCCCCGCAGCGGGGGCGAAGAAAAGTGTCTGACACCGTATTTCGCCAAAAAGTGTCTGACACCGTATTTCGCCCGTATTTCGCCGACACCGTATTTCGCCGCATTTCGACACCGCATCACGACTCACGACTCGCGCGCGGAATCGGCGCGAGCGAGCCCGCGCTCAGGACTTCAGCGCACGCCCGCGCGGCTCGTAGTTGCGCGCCGAAGGTGTCTCTTCGCGCGCGTCGCCGTGAGCTTCGCGCTTGAACGCGTCGACTTGGATCACGTCGTCACGAGCCTGCGCCGCTTCGACGAGCTGGCGGCGCTCGAGCTCGCTCACGACGCCCTTCTCGACGGCGGCGTCGTGGATCACGAGCTCGCTCCCGCGCGGCAGCGTCTTCGCCTTGACCGCTTCGCGGAGCTTCTTGCGCGCCGGTTCGGCGGCCACGGTGAGTGCGAGCGCGCGCTCGAGGTGTCCGAGGCCGATCTCGGTGTGCGGCGGAACGTACATCGTGCGCGTCAGCGATTCGCGCGCGGCGCCGCCATCGAGCAGCGCGCGCGCGCACGCGCCGACGACGCGGTCGCTCGGCGGACGGTGCGGCCGGCCGAGCGGGAACATCTGCATCCGCAAGAGCGTGGCGACCGGGCGATTCGGCAGGTTGTCGAGCACGCCGGAGATCGCTTCCTGCACTTGGTGCAGAGCCTCAGCGCACGTCCAGCGCACGAACGGTCGATCCTGGTCCGGCTGCCCATCGGCGACGAAACGCTTCACGCACGCCGAGCCGATGTACATCCACGCGAGCGCGTCGGCGAGCCGCCCCGAGAGCAGCTCTTTGCGCTTGAGCGTCCCGCCGAGCGTGCCCATCGCCGCGTCGGCGAGCAGCGCGTAGCACGCGCTCCAACGCGTCAACTGCTTGAGCACGCGGCCGAATTCGCCGTCGATCGGCGCGCTCGCGAACGCGCCGCCCGTCAGCGAAAGGACCGCTGTGCGCACCGCGTTCTGCGCGATGAAGTTGACGTGGCCGAAGAACGCGTCGTCGAACTTCTCGACGTCGCGCGCTTGCGCGGCTTCCACTTCTTTGAGCGCGTACGGATGGCAGCGGATCGCGCCCTGCCCGAAGATGATCATCGTGCGCGTCAGAATGTTCGCGCCTTCGACCGTGATGCCGATCGGAACGCATTGGTACGTGTGCGCGAGCGTGTTGCGCGGGCCCTTGCTGATGCCGGCGCCGCCTTGGACGTCCATCGCGTCGTTGATGACGCGGCGCGCGGCCTCGGTCGCGTAGGCCTTCGCGATGGCTGAAATCACCGCCGGCTTTTCACCTGCGTCCACCGCGCCGGCCGTGAGCCAGCGCATGGCGTTCATCCAGTAGGTCGTGCCGCCGATGCGCGCGAGCGGCGCCTCGACGCCTTCGAACTTGCCGATCGGCAGGTTGAACTGTTCGCGGAGCGACGCGTACGCGCTGACGACGCGCACCGCGAGCTCCGAGTTGCCGAGCGAGCTCGCCGGGAGCGAGATCGCGCGTCCGGCGGACAGGCACTCCATCAACATGCGCCAGCCCTGACCGACCATCTTCGGACCGCCGATGACGAACTCGATCGGTACGAAGAGGTCGTGTGCGCGCGTCGTCCCGTTCATGAACGGGATGTCGAGCGGATTGTGCCGGTCGCCGATTTCGATGCCCGGCAGGTTCGCGGGGATCAGCGCGCACGTGATGCCGAGGTCGGTCTTGTCGCCGAGTAGGCGATCGGGGTCGTGCAGCCGGAACGCGAGGCCGATGAGACTCGCCACCGGCGCGAGAGTGCAGTAGCGCTTGTCCCACGTGAGACGCATTCCGAGCACGTCCTTGCCCTCGAACGTGCCGCGACACACGACGCCAGTGGAGCGCATGCCGCCCGCGTCGCTGCCGGCATGCGGCTCGGTCAGCGCGAAGCACGGCACTTCGTCGCCGACGGCGAGGCGCGGCAAGTAGTGGCGCTTCTGCTCGTCGGTTCCGTAGTGCAGCAAGAGCTCCGCCGGACCGAGGGAGTTCGGCACCATCACGCTGATCGCGGCCGTCATCGAGCGGCTCGCGAGCTTCGCGACGACGCTCGAGTTCGCGATGGCGGAGAAGCCCAGGCCGCCGTGCTCTTTCGGGATGATCATCCCCATGAAACGCTGGCGCTTGATGAAGTCCCACGCTTCGGGCTCGAGATCGCCGCGCTCGTGGATCTTCCAGTCCTCGCACATGCGGCACAGCTCCTCGACCGGCCCGTCGAGGAAGCGCCGCTCCTCTGCGGAGAGCGGGCGCGGCGTGAAATCGATGAGCTTCTTCCAGTTCGGGTTGCCGGAGAAGAGCTCGGCATCCCACCACACGGTGCCAGCGTCGAGCGCCGTGCGCTCCGTGTCGCTCATCTTCGGAAAGATGGGCGCGAGCATGCGCAAAACGTGCGGCGTGACGAGCGTGCGGCGGATCGTGGTGACGCCGAAGACGAACGCCAGGATCACGAACGGGATCGCGACGCAGGCGAACGCGACGGGCGATCCGGATCCCTTCCACGCCCACGCGCCGAGGAGCAGCGCTCCGGGCACGATCCAAGCCCACAGGCCGCGGCCCATGTGAAGGAGAACGACGGCGATCGCGAGTGCGGCGAGTACGACGAAGAGGGGGGTCATGATCTTGGCTCTTGGGGTCCGTCCTTATCGAACCGCCGACTCGGCGAACTAGAGGCGCGGCCTTCCCTACTACTGTGGTGTCTGGCGGCCTCGTTTTCGATTGCGGAGACCGGGGGCCGCCGAGGAAGCTCCGGCGCGGATCGCGCGCGTCCCGCGGCCCATACACCCCCCCCCATGAGCACATCGGTGAGCACATCGATCCTACTCCAGACGAGCAGCCTGCTCGTCCTTTCCAATGTCTTCATGACCTTCGCGTGGTACGCGCACCTGAAGAACCTGAATCACAAAGCGTGGTACATCGCGGCGCTCGCGAGCTGGGGCGTGGCGCTCTTCGAATACCTGCTGCAGGTGCCGGCGAATCGCATCGGGTACCAAGCGCTGAGTCTGCCGCAGCTCAAGATCCTGCAGGAAGTGATCACGCTCACGGTGTTCGTGCCGTTCGCGGTCTTCTACATGAAGCAGCCGCTCAAGCTCGATTACCTGTGGGCCGCGCTCTGCATCATGGGCGCGGTGTACTTCATCTTCCGTACGCCGGCTTGAGCGACGATCGCGCGCGCGACACGCGCACCGGAATCGAGCGCACCTTCCATGTAGCCGGGAAAGCGCGTGCTCGTGTGCTCGCCGGCGAAGTGCAGGCGTTCCAGCCCGGCGCGCAGCAGAGGTCCGAGCGTCGTCAGCTCGCCCGGCGCGGGGAACGAGTAGCCGCAACCCGTCCATGGGTCGCTCGGCCAGTCCATGAAACGCGTCACGATCGCCGCGCGCGCGTAGCCGGGGAGCACGCGCTCGATCGCATCGCCGTACGCCGCGCGCTGCGCGTCGCGATTGCGTGCGCGGCAGGCTCGCGCCGCGGCGTCGCTCGAAAAAGCGCACAGCGACGCGCCGGAGCTGGGCGACTGTCCATCCGTGCCTTCCCACAGCATCGACATGTCGCCGTCCGTCAACGCATCCGGCGCGAATCGGTCGTCGAGCCAGTACCGGCGTCCCACAGCGGTCAAGAACTTGACCGAGTCGCCGAGCTGCGGCGCGAGGTCCTCGGGAAGCGGTGGATCGAAACGGACGCGCGGCCATACGGCGGGCGGGATCGCCAGCACGACGTCGTCCGCTTCGAAGATCGAGCCATCGGCGCATTCCACGCGGGCACCGTCCGAGCCGCGGTGAATCGTTGAAACGGCCCTTCCAAGAAGAACGCGCTCGCTTCCCAGCTCGTTCGCGAGACATCTCGCGAGCGCTTGATTGCCGGCCGTGCAACGCTTGGTCTCGCTGTCGGTCCAATAGGACTCGAGCCCTCCGCCTTTCACCATCGCGAGGTGCGCTAGATAGCTCTGCCGCTCCGGAGCCATGCCGTTGTCGGCCGTGAGCTGCACACGCAGCGCGGTCTTGCAGTCGATGGATGCGTCGAGCGCTTCGATCCATTGCGCGCACGTCCTCTGGTCGAGCGCTGCCGCCGACGGATGCATCCACGGTTCGTCGGCGTCGATGCATTGCGCGTCGCGATTCATGGTCGCGAACGCGGCGTCCATCGCCTCGTAGAGATCGCGCACCTTCGTGCTCGACAGCTCACGCCCGTTCAGAATGATCGCGGGCTGCAGGCTCTCGTCCTCCGTCACTGGGTGGAACGCCAGTCCAAACTGCTTCGCGTAGGCGTTCCAAAGAGGGTGGTTGTCGCCGATGAGCTCGCCGCCGCCCTCGACGACGCAGCCTTCGACGAAGTCGTCGAACGTGAGCACGCGGCCGGCGATGCGCGCTCGCGCCTCGAGCACCGTGACGTCGAAGCCGGCGCTCGCGAGTTCGTACGCGGCGGTGAGCCCCGCGAATCCGGCCCCGACGACGATCGTCCGCGGCGCATCGGAGCGCGCGTTCCGCTTCAAGCGCCCGCCCACGCACGCGGAGACGAGCAGACTCGCGGACGCCGCCAAGCCGGCGCGCAGGATGTCGCGTCGCGAAGGCCCACGATCCTCACCGTAGCGGTGCGCTAGCCGCGCGTAGAGCGAGCGGGACATCGTCGGCGCACTCTATCGGTGGAGATGGGAGCGGTCGAGGCAGATGCCAACCTCGCGCCGGCGTTAGACTCCCCGCAATGGACAAGGTGAACGTCGCCGAGAAGCTAGCGCTGTTCCGCGAGCACTGGTCGCCGCGGATCGTCGCGGAGCTCAACGGCCAACAGGTCAAGCTCGTCAAGCTCAAGGGCGAGTTCGTGTGGCACCACCATGACGAGGAAGACGAGCTCTTCCTGACCGTGAAGGGCCGCTTTCGCATGGAGTTCCGCGATCGCCACGAGTGGATCGAGGAGGGCGAGCTGATCGTCGTGCCGCGCGGCGTCGAGCATCGTCCCGTCGCGGACGAAGAGGCGTCGGTGATGCTGTTCGAGCCGGCTTCGACGCTGAACACCGGCAACGTGCGTTCGGAGCGGACCATCGAGCGGCCGGCGAGCCTGTGAGGCGCGCATGAATTTCGCGCACGGCGCTCTCCGTTCCATCGTCATCGCTGTCGCGGTCCTGTCGACCCCGGGCTGCGATGCGGAGCATGCGACGCCGCCCGCGATCACCGAGTCATCCGCTGCGGCCGATCGCGTGCGCGTGCGCTTGCCCGACGGATCGGATTTCGAGCTCGCCGCCCGTCCCGTTCGAATCCTGCCCACGACGACTGCCGCGGCCGAGTTCTTGGTGCCGCTCGTCGGCGCAGCGCGCCTCGCCGCGTTGCCGGAACAAGTCGACGACTACTCCAGCGTCGATTTCAAACGCGACGGTCTTGGCGAGCTTCCGCGTTTCGCGCGCTACGTCGCCGAGCCGCTGATCGTGTTCCACCCCGATCTCGTCGTCACGCACGCGTGGCAGTCGATGGACACGACGCACGTGCTGCGCTCGCAGAAGATTCCCGTGCTCGTCCTCGCGTCCGCGACGAGCTATGCGGACATCCAGGACACGCTGCGCTTGCTCGGACGCGTGTGCGGCGTCGAGTCGCAGGCGGGCACCGTGATCGCCGGCCTCGATCAGCGCATCGCGCGCTTGGCGGACGGTGCGAGCACGCGCGCGGGGCTGCGCGTGCTCGCCTATTCGAACGATGGCAGCGGGGGCTGGACGGCGGGCAGCAACACAACGGCGAACACGCTGTGCGCGCTCGTCGGCGTCCAGAACGCCGCCGCCGAAGCCGGGATCGACGGTCACCGGAGCCTCGACTTCGAGCAACTCATCACGATCGATCCGGACGTGATCGTCGTGGCGACTCCCGTGCGCGGAGAGGGCGGGAGCGCGACGAAAAATGTGCTCTCGAGCACGCCCGCGCTGGCTCGGTTGTCGGCGGTCAAGCTCGGGCGCATCGCCGTGCTGTCCGGCGCGCTGATGAGCTCGGATTCGCCGAGCCTGGTGGACGCCGCGGAGGCGCTGGCCGCGGAGCTCGACCGCATCGGAGCGACCCGCCGCAAAAACTGACCGACCGGGTCCGCGGCCGATGACTCGGGGGCTCGAGCTCGTTCGCCGAGCCAACCGGGGCGTCGAGGGAGCGTATGTTGGCGTTCCTCCTGCACGCGTTGTAGAAGATCCGCCCGCCATTTTTCGGAGATCGTACATGCTAGTTGCTCTCGCACTGTCCGCTGTACTCGGTACGCAGTCGTTCACCCTCGCCAACCCCGACTTCGAGGCGCCCACAGCGCCCGGCGCACCGCCGACGGGTTGGACGATGGAGATGGGCGCGTTCAACGAAGGCCGGGAACCCGCGTCCACGCTCGTGCTCGACACGCAGGTCACGCACTCAGGAAAGTCGAGCCTGCGCCTCTCGGGCGATCAGAAGACGCGGCTCTGGTACGCGCTGAAGCAGGAGTTGCCCGTCCGGCCGGAGGGGATCTACACGCTCAAGGCGTTCGCACGCGCCGAAGGTGTCCGGCGCGAGATCGTCTTCGGCACGAAGGAACAGCAGTTCGAGAACTGCTACGTCGGGATCGTCTTCCTCGACGCGAAGAACGAGCTGATCGCCGAAGCGCACCTCGCGCCGAAGCTGCCGAAGTCCGATTGGGAACAGCTGAGCATGTACCAGATCGCGCCGCCCGAGACGCGGCGCGCGCAGGTGACGATCTTCCTGTCGATGACCGGCACGCTGTGGGTCGACGATCTCGAGTTCAGCCTCGAAGGCGGCAAGGAACCTCCGCCCGTGAACGTGCTGATGAAGGAAGGTTTCGAAACGCGCGATCAATTGCCCACGGAATGGACGCGCGAGATCGGCGCGCGAACCGGCAACGGTCCGAAGGCCTCGCAGATCGTGATCGACCACGAACAGGACTCAGGCGGTTCGCCGCGCGCGTTGAAGCTGGCGGGCGATGCGACGACGGATCAATGGATCGGGATCTCGCGCCGATTTGACTGCGTGCCTGGCGACGCGCTCCAGTACCGCTGCCAGGTGAAGGCGAAGGATGTGCGTCGCGAAGGCGCGCAGTCGCACAACTTCTACACCGGCCTCGTGTTCGTCGGCGCGGACAACCGTTTGGTCGGCGCGAAGCAGTACGCGCACGGCGCAGAAGGCTCCTTCGATTGGAAGCCGTTCGAGGTGTCCGGTGTCGCACCCGAAGGCGCCGTCGCGGTGATGGCGGGCGTGTTTCTCTCGATGTCGGGCGAAGTGTGGGTCGACCAGCTCGAGCTCACGAGCCAAGGAGGCTCGACTCCGGCGTACGCGGGTTGGAAGACGCTCGAATCCGATCACGTGACGATCCGTTATCCCGACGATCACCCCGACAAGGGACGCATCGAGTACTACGGCACGCAGCTCGACCGGGCGTACGAGGCGATCCACAAAACCCTCGGCCTCCCGGACACCGGTCGCGTCACGATGTATGTCTACAAGGACAGCGCGGAAGGTCGGAAGCTCACGTCTCAGGAGCTCGACTTCTCGAACCCGCAAGCGCGCGTGATCCATCAGCGCTTCGAAAGCGCACCGGGCCACGAGATGACGCACGTGATCGCGTACACGCTCGGTCCCGCGGGCTCCGACGTCTTGAACGAAGGCCTGGCGACGTATTTCGACGGCACGCCGACGAAAGAGATCCATCGACGAGCCGCTCAATACCTGCGCGACAAGCAGTTGCCCGCCCTGACCGAACTCGCGCAGCACTACCATTCGACGCCCGCGTCGATGGCCGCTGCGGGTTCGTTCGCCGGCTACGCGTTCGAGACGCTGGGTCTCGATCGATTCAAGCACCTGTACCTCATGAAGCAGCTCGACGCGAACGCGGGCAGCGTCGCGTCAGGCGGGCTCAGCGCGCTCGAGAAGAGCTGGCACGAGTACCTGAAACAGCAGGGCTGAACGCTCTGTCGGTGCGCGCTACGCTGTGCGTCCGCGCCTCGCCTCGGCTGATCGCGACGGCGGCACACGCATGGAGCTCGAGAGCGTCCCTTCCCTTTCCGTTCGGTCGACGGCTGCGGGCTTGCTGGAGGCTTACACGGCCGTTCGACGAACGACGGAGTCGCTCTGCGCGCCGGTTTCGCCCGAGGACTGCACCGTGCAGTCGATGCTCGATGCGAGCCCGCTCAAGTGGCATCTCGCTCACACGAGCTGGTTCTTCGAAACGTTCGTGCTCGCGCGCGCGGCGGCGCTGGGGCTGCTGCGCGGCAGCTTCCGCCCGCACCATCCGCAGTTCGGCTTCTTGTTCAACTCGTACTACGAGGGCGCGGGCGGACGGATCGCGCGCGCCGAGCGCGGGCTGTTGACGCGACCCTCGCTGGCGGAGGTCCTGCGCTATCGCGAGCACGTCGACCACGGCGTGCGGTCGTTGTTCGAGGACGGACAGGACTTGTCTCCGCTCGCAGCGGTCTTGACGCTCGGCTTGCACCACGAGATGCAGCACCAAGAGCTGATCTTGACGGACCTCAAGCACCTCTTCTCGCGCAACCCGCTGCGGCCGGCATACCGGCGGAGAGAACCTCCGCCGTCCACGGGCTCACAGGTGCGTACGCGCGATTTCATCGCGCATCGCGCCGGTTTGCGCTCGATCGGACACGCATCCAGCGAGTTCGCGTTCGACAACGAGATGCCGCGCCACGACGTGTATTGCCCGGCGTTCGAACTCGCCGCGCGTCCCGTGACGAACGGCGAGTACCTCGCGTTCCTGGAGGACGGCGGCTACGCGCGGCCGACTCTGTGGCTCTCCGACGGTTGGGCCGCGGTGCAGCAGAGCGGCTGGTCGGCGCCGCTGTACTGGGAGCGCGCTGGCGATCGTTGGACGGTGTTCACGCTCGGCGGGATGTGCGAGCTCGATTCGCACGAGCCGGTGTCGCACGTCAGCTACTACGAAGCCGACGCGTTCGCGCGTTGGGCCGGCGCACGGCTCCCGCGCGAAGCCGAATGGGAAGTGGCCGCGGCCGCGCTGCCCGTCGAAGGCAACTTGCTCGAGAGCGACGCGCTGCACCCGCGGTCGTTGTCGCTGGCGTCGCTGGCGTCGACGGGGTCGAGCGGGATGTTCGGCGACGTGTGGGAATGGACTCAGAGCGCGTACTCGCCGTACCCGGGCTACCGCGAGCTCGAGGGCGTCCTCGGCGAGTACAACGGCAAGTTCATGTGCAGCCAGATGGTCCTGCGCGGTGGATCGTGCGTGTCGCCGCGCGCGCACGTGCGCGCGACGTACCGGAACTTCTTCCCGCCGACTGCGCGCTGGCAGTTCAGCGGCCTGCGTCTCGCGCGCGACGCCTGACTTTCACAGGCCGAAGTGCCGGTGCAGCCAACGCGGACGGCTGTACTCCCAGTTCTTCTCGACCATCGCTCCTACAAGAACCGGGTACAGCGCCTCGAGCGCGCGCGCGACATCGCTCTCCAGGCCGATCGTTCGCGCATACGAGTCGAGACACGCGCGCTCGTGGTCGGTCAGCTCCTCGCGAGCACACACACGTCGCCACGCGTCGCCGGCCGAACACTGATCCTCGCGCTTGCGCTGGTGGATCATGAGGTGCAAGAGGTCGTAGTAGGGGAGTCCCGCGGGCTCGTTCGTGCTCCAGTCGAGATAGGCGAGGACGTGACCGTCTTCGTCGACTTGGACGTGTTTGCTGCGCAGGTCCGCGTGACAGCGCACGAGCGGCAGCGGACGGCCGACGAGACGCTCGCGCGTCTGCGCGAGTAGTCGCTCGAGGTTCGCGATCGTCGAGGGCACGGCGGCGTGGCGTGCGACGAGCTCGAAACGCGGCGCGATCCACGCGTCGAACTCTTCGACCGTGAGTGGCGCGGCGGGGCGAACGACGAGCCGCGCGAAGTGCGCGGCGGTCTCCGCGAGCATCGTGGCCATCGGCCTACCTCCGCCGATCTGGGCCGCGCTCCAACCACGGATGCGCCGTTCGCACGTCAGGGGGATACCGTCGATTTCGCCGGCGAATAGCGGCTCCGGAACAGGCAGTGCCGGAAAGCGCTCGCGAAGATCGGCGAGCGAGCGCGCATGCCATGCGAACTCGGGGACGTTGTTCGGACACAGCGAGATGTGCAGCGTCCAGCGTCCGGACTCCTGATCCGCGCCGCTCGTGTGGATGACCGCCGTGTTCCGGCGCGTGGCGATGAGCTGTTCGATCGTCGGTGTCGGTTCGCCGATGCGCTCCGCGAGCTGGGCGAGGATCCGGTCGATGCGCGGACCTACGGCGGAACCGTTTCGCCGCGCCGTCATCAGCGCGAACGACGGCGTGAGCACGGGAAAGAGTCCCAGCCTGCGCGCGAGGAGCTTGACGCGATTCTTGCGCTCGAGCGGACCGATCGTGAGCCGTGGCGTCGGTGCGTCGATGCCGACGACGTGCGAGAAGTCACGCGCATCGGGATACAGCGCGAACGCGCGCGCCGGAAAGAACGCGGGCGCGGCGAGCAGCCGCCGATAGCCGGCGAGCGTTCGCTTTCCGCGTCGGCCCAGGATCGCACGCGCGTAGGCCAGCGGACCCGTCACTCGGAAGTCCGCGCGCTTGCCGCTCGAGCGCTTGTACGCCAGTCGATTGTCGGCGCCGAGCACGACCTCGCCACGCGCGACGCGCAGACACTCGCCGAGGTCGTGACCGAACGGACCGTGAGCCCCTCGTGCCCCGCGTGCACCCGGCAGTCCGTCCTCCTGCACGACCACGTCGAACGCCCCGTCCTGAAACGGAAGCCGCGGCCCATCGCCGCCGATCAGCGCGCGCACGCGTCCAGGCGAGTGCGTCTCGCTGCGCATCGACGCGAAGCGCACGCGCTCGCGCGACGGATCGAGCACGCTGACGCGAAAGCCGGCGTTCGCGAGCGGCGTGATCGTCCCCGAGAGCGCGTTGCCGAGGAACAGGCATTCGCCTCCCTGCACCGCCAGCAAGGGATGCCACGCGCCGCGCGATTCGCGCAGGAGCAGCATCAGCCGTTCGGCGCGCTCGTCGTCGAGCGACAGGAGCAGCGCTTCGATGACGGACTTGTACGTCTGTCCCGACGCGTGGCGCTGGAACGCGAACTCGAAATCCGAGCTCGTGAGCGGCGCCGGTTCGATCTCGCGGTCCGGGAGCACGCGCAGATCCCAGACACCCTCGACTTGCGGGAACGTCGCAGGACACGTGCGGCATTCGATCGCGGTGGGACCGCGCGGTTCGAGCGGCGCGCCGCAGCGCGGGCAGCAGAACTCGCTCGTCTGGGTCACGCTCGTTCGAAGGGCTGCTCGGAACGCACGAGCGCCAGTCCGATCATCAGAGCACAGATCGGAAGCAGCGGCGCGATCGCCGCGGCCGACGGCTGCGTTGGCGTGAGCGCGCCGAGCGCCGCGCACAAGACCAGGCTGATCCCCGCGGCAGCGCCCAGCGCGGAGAGCTCGCGCCGCGGTTCCTCGATCGCGTCCGCGGCATCCGCGCGTTCGCTGCGGAGCGTTTTCCGCGCGAGCAGGGCCGCCGACACGAGCAGCAGCACCGCGATCGCGATCCGCGCGCCGCCCAGCTGGCCGGCGACCCGGCGCAAGCTGCGCACCCGTTCGGCGGAACTCTCCCGGGGGACCTTGCGCCGGTCGGACATGGTCAACGGCCCCCCGCGGCCAAGTGTTGGTTGGCGCGGCACAGGGCCAGCCCCGCAAGTGCGAGCAGCGATTCGATCGCGCCAAAG
>JANOFY010000626.1:0-3998 GCA_031413895.1 Planctomycetota bacterium
TTCACGGCGGAATACAAGGTGAAGCTCCTACGCGAGGTGGATCGCGCGAAGGAGCCGGGCGAAGTCGGTGCAATTCTCCGGCGGGAGGGTTTGTACTCGTCGCACCTGTCCGTGTGGCGTCGCGATCGGGATCGCGTGGCGAAAACGGACCTTGCCGCCCGTAAGCGCGGGCCCAAGGCCAAGGCGGTCGACCCGAAGATCAAGCAGCTCGAGCGTGAGATCGCCAAGCTGCGCCAGCGGAACGAACACGTGGAGCTCATGCTCGGTATCCAAAAAAAAGTTTCCGAGCTCCTGGGGATCCCCCTGAAGAGCCTCGACAACGACGAGAGCGACTGATGGACGCCGTCGAGACCCTGGCGCCCGTGGTCGGGACAGCCGCGGCGTGCGAGGCGCTGACGATCAATCGGGCTTCGCTGTACCGGCGGCGCTGCCGGCCAATAACCGTCCCATGCCGGCGCCCGACACCGCCGCGCGCTCTCAGCCCGGTCGAGCGTGAGACCGTTCGCGACGTACTTCACTCGGAGCGTTTCGTGGACAAAGCTCCCGCGCAGGTCGTCGCTACGCTGCTCGACGAGGACGTCTACCACTGCTCGACCCGCACCATGTACCGCGTGCTGGAGTCGAACCGAGAGGTCCGAGAACGGCGCGATCAACTCCGGCATCCGAACTACCAAAAACCCGAGCTGCTCGCGACCGCCCCGAACCAGGTCTGGTCGTGGGACATCACGAAACTCCTGGGGCCCACCAAGTGGACCTACTTCTACTTGTACGTGATCCTCGACATCTTCAGCCGCTACGTCGTGGGCTGGATGCTCGCCGACGCCGAGTCCACGCAGCTCGCCAAGCGCCTGATCGACGAGGCCTACGCCAAGCAGCGCATCGTGCCAGGCCAACTGACGATTCACGCGGACCGCGGATCGTCGATGAAAAGCCACGGCGTCGCGCTGCTGCTCGCATCGCTGGGCGTCACCAAGACCCACAGTAGGCCCCACGTCTCCAACGACAATCCATACTCCGAGGCGCAGTTCAAGACCCTCAAGTACTGCCCGGCATTTCCGGAACGCTTCGGCAGCTACCAGGATGGCCTCGGCTTCTGTCACCCGTTCTTCCGCTACTACAACCACGAACACCGGCACTCGGGCATCGGGCTGATGACGCCGTACGCCGTTCATCATGGGCTCGCGCCGCAGATCACCGCGGCGCGGCAAACCACGCTGCTCGGTGCCTACGCGCGTCATCCCGAACGCTTCGTGCGCAAAGTGCCGCAACCGCCGATTGTGCCCGTGGCAGCGTGGATCAACCCCCCAGCGAAAAAAACGACGCTCCAGGATGGCTCAGGATCGACGATCGTGACCCTGGACGACGCCTGGGTACCCCTTGATTCGGGCCTCGATGCCGTCGAGGAACCAAAACCGGAATTCATCGAGGTTGCTCAGTAAATGCAAACGGTCGGTGTCTCAAAGTCGTTGACACGCTCCGTCGAGTGCGACAGCTTCCGACGCCGTCTTGAACTTCGTCAGCGCGAGCGCTGGCTCGAGCAGGTGGAAGCCGATGTCGTCGATGTCGTGGGTCGAGTTCGACAGCACCACGACGCCTCGTTTGTGCTCCTTGTCGAAACCGACGAACGAGTGATAACCCCCGGTCCCCCCGTTGTGCCAGTGGATCGTGCCTCCCAGACCCTTGCGGATCAGCCAGCCCAGGCCGATCCGCATCGCGGACCCATTGAAGTCCTCCCGCGGCCGATGGCTTTCCTGCATGGCCGCGGCGATCGGAACCTCGGTGCGCCCCAGGTTCGCCGCCAGGAACAGCAGCATGTCGTCCACCGTGGAGCGCAAGGCGCCGGCACCGGCGAGTGTCGGGAGGTCCCAGTTCGCAGCAGGCGCGAGCGCGTCATCGTGGCCTTGCGCCAAGCGTTGTTTGAGCTGCGGGGTCAACGTGATCACGGTGTCCGTCATCTTCAACGGCCCGGCGATGCGCTCGCGCATGAGCGCCTCATAGCTCGTTCCGACCTGCCGGGCTAGGACGTGGCCCAGGAGACCCGCGCCGTAGTTCGAATAGGCTGCTTTCGCGCCGGGTTTGCCGCTCAGCTCGGCGCGGGACAGGAACGCGACCATCTGTTCGACGGTGTAGTCCGCATAGGGATTGGTCGGGTCGGCCGGGGTGAAGTTGTCCGGCATCCGTGGGAGCCCCGACGTGTGGGTCGAGAGGTGGTACAGGGTGATCGCGGCGCCATCGCGGCTCGGCACGCGCACCGCAGCGGGTAAGAACTTCTGCACGGGGTCGTCCAGATGCACCTGTTCGCGCAGTACCATGTCCGCGAGCAGGATCGAGGTGAAGGCCTTGGAGATCGAGCCGATCTCGAACACGGTCTTCCCGTCGGGCATCCGCTCGTCGGTCTTGCTCAGTTTGCCGTAGCTCACGACGGTGCTGCCTCGCTCGTCGATCAACCCGACAGCGATCCCGACACTCTTGTGTTGCTTGTCGATCCGCTCGGCGAGGATCGCGCGCACCTGCTCCGCGGACCACTCGGCGCCAACGGCGACGGACAGCGGAAAGACCAGCAGCAACGCGCAAGCCGAAAACACGATGCGTCGCAACATCCTCGACACTCCTCGATAGGGAAGTCCCACGTCACTGCTCCGCATCTCGCGCGAGGCGCGTAGCTGGTCAGGCAGCCGTGCCTCTCAAGGCGGGCACGGTTCTATCAAGCGACAGCCGCCGCGGATAGGCATCCGAACAAACCGCCATTCCGTTTTCGACTCAAGTACGAGCCCCGGCCCAGGGTCCGATAGTCCTGACGTTATGTCAACCCAAATCCGCAGGAACGCACACAATTCCACCGATTGGGTTCTGGTTCAGCAGCTCAAGGCGCTGTTCCCGGCGATGGGCCCTTTATCCACTTTCCTTCGAAGGGTCCGCCAGGCAGATTCTCCCAGCCCCCGCGGAGTGGTGAGACTCCCGTCGGATCAGTCCCTACGGAGTTCTTCCCGGGGGATTGGAGCGATTTGGGGCAAAGGCCTCGGGGTTTGAGTTGACATCACGCCAATATTATCGGACGCTGGACCCGGGCTCGTACCAGAGTAGAGAACGGAATGGCGGTTTGTTCCGTGCGTTACCGACATTTCGGAGACTTCGCCGGGGTCCGTGCGCACTGGGAGCGTTTCCTGGCGCTTGGGCCGGATCATCCCGATGCTGGCGAGATCCGCGGCGCACTGGCCGCGGTGGCGTCGAGCTGAGGCGATCTTGGACCCTGTTGCACCCAGCGTCCCGTCGGGCGGCTCGCGTCGGCGGATCCTCGGGCTCGCCGCGGCCCTGTTTGCCGTTACGCTCCTGGTCCATTCCCGTGCCACGTTCAACGCCTTCGTACTCTTCGACGACGACGTCTACCTCTTCGACAACCCGCTCGTCGCCCGCGGGCTGAGCGCTGAGGGCCTGCGCTGGGCGTTCACCGAGGCCCACGCGGCGAACTGGCACCCGCTGACCTGGCTCTCGCACATGACCGACTGCGAGCTGTTCGGTCTCCGACCCGGGCCGCACCATCTGGTCAGCGCCGTGCTGCACGCGCTCAACGCGTCGATCCTGCTCTTGGCCTTCTGGAGCATGACCCGCGTTGTTTGGCCGAGCGTGCTCGTCGCGGCGATGTTCGCCCTGCATCCGCTGCGCGTGGAGTCGGTGGCCTGGGCCTCGGAGCGCAAGGACGTTCTCTCGGGTCTGTTCTTCATGCTCGTGCTGCTCGCCTGGCCCTGGTACGTGCGGCGGCCGGGGCCTTGGCGCTATGCGCTGGTCGCTGTACTTCTCGCGCTGGGTTTGCTGTCCAAGCCGATGCTCGTGACCCTGCCGCTGCTGCTCGTGCTGATCGACGTGTGGCCGCTCGGCAGGCTGCGCGTGCAGCCGGCCCCGGCCCCCAAACGGAGCGGCAAGGCACCGGCCGCAGCTCCCACGCGGGGTCTCGCGGAGCTGATCGTCGAGAAGCTGCCCTTGCTCGGCCTGGCCCTCGC
>JANOFY010000627.1:0-7431 GCA_031413895.1 Planctomycetota bacterium
AAAGTGTCTGACACCGTACTTCACCCTGACACCGTACTTCACCCCGTACTGCACGTACTTCGCTCATCCCAACAGTCCCCCACTCTTGAAGACGCTTCGGACGCGCGCGAGCGCGCCGCGTCCATTGCTCTCTGCCTCGGCCGCGCGCACACGTTCGCGATCGAGCGCGTCGGTGAACTCGACCGGGACTTCGACCGGACGTGTGCCAGCGCGCGCGGGCGCCGCGACGGCGTCGAGCTCCGCGATGAGCGCCATCTCACGTTCACCGAGGCCGAGCGCAAACGTGCGGTCGTAGCAACGCACGACCGCGAGCTTGTGCTTGCCCGAGAGCGGGAGCACATCGAGCACCTGCAACGAGCGTTGCGCCGCTTTGACTTGCAGCGCGCCGCGCATCAGCTTGCGGAAGCCCCACGCCAGCGCGAGGATCGCCGCGAGCAAGAGCCCGCACACCGTGAAGTAGCGCGTCAGATCAGGACCGGAGTTGCCGCCGAATGGCGAACTGTCCGAGACCTGCGCGAGCACTGCGAGCGTTCGAGGAAGGGTGTGCAGCATGAAGGCGCGTCGAGCGTGGCCGCGCCAAAGCAACGCGTATGCCAACGTGCGATAGGCCGCTGCGCCCTGCTGCGGGCCGGTTCGTACGCGCCGAACTCCGCGGCACTGTCGACGAACTCATCACCTGCTGCATTTCTCGACAGCGGCTCCCGCTGTCGCGGAATTCGACGGTCGCGCCGCAGTCAACCCGCGATGTCGCACGACTCGCCGGAGTCCTCGTGCGAGCCGTAGTACGCGAGGCTCTCCTTCGACTGACGCAGTTGCTGCAGAAGCGCGCCGACCGCGGCTTGCTCGCGCTGAAGGAACTCGGTGGCGATCGCGTAGAACTCGTGGATCGACGTCATCTCGTCGACGAGCAGCTTCTTGTCGTCGGGCGACGCGTGATGCGCTGCTAGCGCGATCTCCGCGATACTGTGGCCGATTTCCTCGCAACTCCGCCACACGGGCTCGAGGTTGCTGCTGCGACTGCCCGCCACCGAGATGAGCTCGCGTAGCCGGTGATCGAGGGCGCGCAGCTGCTTGCGTGCATTGTCGGCGTCGAGGTTCACGCTAAGTCTGGGACGTGCCGTCGACACGCAACTCGACTTCCTTCCACCCTTCGAGAAGCGTGGCGAGGACCATGCGAGCACCCGGGATGAGCGACGGATCCTCTTCGATGATCGTTTGCGCGATGCGCTCGTGGACGAAGAGATAGAGCCGATCGAGCTCGTGGCTCACGCGCGGGTCGTGGTTGTGATCGAGGCTCGCACGCAGCTCGTTGACGATCGCGTCGGCACGCGAGAGCCAGCGCGTGCGCTCGCCGGGCACGCCGGTCGAGCTAGCCGCGGCCGCTCGATCGAGGAAGCGCAGCGCGCCCTCGTACATCAGCCGCACGATCTTGATCGGCGGCGCGTTCTCGACGGTCGATTGCAGGTACGCCTGCGCAACGGAGCGGGGATCGGGTGAGGGGGACATGCTCATGATTAGTTCAATCCAGCCAACGAGGCTTGCAGCGCCGCGCCCTGCGCATTGAGACCGCCGATGACCTGTTCCAGCCTCGCGAAGCGGTTGACTAGGTTCTTCTCGTACTGCTCGAGGTAGAACTCGCGATCTTCGATTTGCTTGTCGAAACGCTTGATGTTGGTGTTGAACGCATCCGTACGGTTGTCGAACAGCCCCTTCAGCACCGTGTTGTCCGGGCCCGTCGCGGACTCGAGCATGCGATCGATCGCACGCTCGAGCTTGGCCGCGAGTCCGGCGTCGGTGGTCGTGTCGGTGAAATACTCGGTCGTGTTCGGCGCGGCACCGCCGTTGTCGAACCCGTCGAAATCCACGAACAGATCGGCCAGCGCGTCGAGATTCTCGGCCATCTTGTCGTCGAACACTGCGTTGTCGATCGAGAGTGTCCCGTCGTTCTGTGTCTTGATGCCGACCAGACTAAGCGTCGAGTATCCCTCGGCATCGTCCATCACCTCGCCGACATCGACGTCGAAGAGCGCCGAGCGGATCGCCTGGCGCGTCGAGCGCAGGAGCTGGTCACCGAAGAGATCGCCGCCGGGGCCTGTCTCCTCGTTGTAGGTGCTCTGTGTGTTGATGAAGCCGATCACCTTGTTGTAGGTGTCCACGAACGCCTTGACGTCGGCCTTGATCGTCTCGGTGTCGGCTTCGACGGAAAACTGGATGGTCTGGTCGGGATCCGCCGATTCGACGTTGATGCTCACGCCCTCGATCACGTCGTTGAACTCGTTGGCCGCGCGCTCGATGAGAAGACCATCGATCTCCGCCAGGGCGTTGTTTCCGGCCGTGATGTTGTTGCTGCTCACCGGAACGCCGCTGCCGTCGGGCGGGGTCCCGTCGATCGTGAGCCCCGCGACCGTGCTCACGATGTTCGTGATGCGGAAGTCTTCTCCGCTCTCGTCGGAAGTGAGTACGAGCCGGTAGCTGGGCGAGGTTGCGGTGCCGGTGTTGACGACAGAGGCTGTGATGTCGTCGCCGGCGAGATCGTTGATCTCGCCGGCGATGTCCTCGAGGCTCGAGGCGTCCTCCTGCAGCGTGATCGAGTAGTTCGTGCCGTTGACGTCGAACGACAGTTCCTGCCCCGCGCCGCTCGCGAGATCGGTCGTCGGACTCGCGACCCCGTCGAAGGCCCAGCGATCGACGGTGGCGAGCTGGAGGACGGTCAGCGTGTGCGAGCCCGGGTGCGCGGAGCCCGTGGCGCTGAACGACGCGACGCCTTCCTCGCTGGCGTTGACATTGAACGCCAGGAAGTCCGCGCGGTTGCCCAGTTCTTTAGCCTGCTTGCGCAGGTCCGTGACGAAGCCCTTGAGCGTGCCGAGCGCCGACAGCTTCGCCTGCTCCACCTTTTTCTGCGCTTTGAACTGTTCGAGCGGCAGGCGCTCAAGCTTCATCAACTGCGCGATGATCGAGTTCGAGTCCAGGCCGCTGCCCAGACCCGAGATGCTGATTCCATTTCCGGACATGATGTTCCCCTCGACTCTCCTCGGGAGATCCCGCGAGCTCTCCTGGGTTTATCGGTGCCGCGCCGTGTGCGCGTTAGCACGAGACGGTGCAAGGATCGAATCGCGTGGATCGGAGTGGACACGTGGAAAGTCTTTCCACGTGTCGGTGTCGCGCCTACTGGCATCCTGCGCGTGTCGCATCTACTCCCGCTTGTGAAAACAGCGGAGGGAGCCCCGTCCGAGACGGAGCTCCCTCGTACCTTCATGCGCTGAGCGCGTCTTAGCCTTGCAGCAAGGACAGCGCGAGCTGCGGCTGGACGTTCGCTTGCGAGAGGACCGACACCGCCGCTTGCTGCATGATCGAGTTGCGGGTCAGGTCGGCGGTCTCGTACGCGACGTCCACGTCGCGGATGCGGCTTTCCGCGGCGGACAGGTTTTCACGAGCGTTTTGGATGCTCGTGAAGGCGCTCTGCAGGCGGTTCTGGGCCGCGCCCAGTGAACCGCGGCTCGTGTTCACGAGTGCGATCGCGGCGTCGATGCTCGCGATCGCCGTGTTGGCGTTGGCCGCCGTGGTCGTGGTGGTCGAGCTGACACCCAAGACCGCGGTGTTCACGTCCTGCAGCGAAACGGCGATCGTTTCGTTGGCGTTGATGCCGACCTGGATCGACGCAGACGTCCCGGAGCCGTCGAGCAAGTTGACGCCGTTGAACTTGGTCGAATCCGCGATCCGATCGAGCTCGCTGATCAGCGACTGAACTTCCGTGTTGATCGTAGCGCGGTCGGCGCTCGACAACGTACCGTTCGCGGCCTGGATAGACAGCTCGCGCATGCGGTTCAGGATGTTGCTGGACTCGCCCAGCGCACCTTCGGCGGTTTGCACGAGGCTGATGCCGTCCTGCGCGTTGCGTGAAGCCGCGCCGAAGGAGCGGATTTGCGAGCGCATGCGCTCGCTGATGCCCAAGCCCGCGGCGTCGTCGGACGCCGAGGCGATCCGCAGACCCGACGACAGTCGGGCGAAGTTGCCTTGCAGGCGCTCCGTAACCTGACCTAGGTTACGTTGCGCCGTCAGGGCAGCAATGTTGGTATTGACTCTGAGTCCCATTGAGTTTCGTTCCTTGGATAGGATTCCTGTGATACGCACACGTCGATGACGTCCGGGTCTCCATCTCCAACCCTTGCTTCGGATCCTGGGCCCTCGTCTTCGACCGTGGTTGACACGTCCACGGCCGCGATGACGCGCGTGCGTTGGGCCCCGGGTCCGTCGCGGAGATCCCGGATGAGCGTTGACTACCGTCGTGTCTCTTCGCTGCGCCGTGGCACGGGCGCGCGCGTCGAGATCGGACGGTTCGATTCGCGAAGTTTCGAGAGAGCGGACGGCGAGCTGAGTTGGGAGGACTGCCTTGCGACAGCCCTCCCCATCAGCGATCGGCACTAGAGGCCGAATTCGTTGCTAGCCTTGGAGCAGCGTCAGAGCAATTTGCGGTTGGACATTGGCCTGCTGCAGAACCGACACGGCGGCCTGCTGCATGATGGAATTGCGGGTCAGGTCGGCCGTCTCGGAGGCGACATCGACGTCGCGGATCCGACTTTCGGCTGCTGACAGGTTCTCGCGCGCGTTTTGGATGCTGGTGTAAGCACTGCCGAGGCGGTTCTGTGCCGCACCCAGTGCGCCGCGGGAGGTGTTCAAGACTCCGATCGCGCTGTCGATGCTCGCGAGCGCCAGGTTGGCATTGGCCGCCGTGTTGGTCGTGACCGTCGCGACGCCCAGGGCCGAGGTGTTCACGTCCGGCAGCACCACGGCGATCGTCTCGTTGGCGTTGATGCCGACTTGGATCGAGGCCGTCGTCGCCGAACCGTCGAGCAGGTCGACGCCGTTGAACTCGGACGAATCCGCGATCCGATCGAGCTCGTCGATCAACGCTTGGACTTCCGTGTCGATCGTCGCGCGGTCGGCGCTCGACAGCGTGCCGTTGGCCGCTTGGATCGAGAGCTCGCGCATCCGCGTGAGGATGTTGCTCGCTTCGTTCAACGCACCTTCGGCGGTTTGAACGAGGCTGATGCCGTCCTGCGCATTGCGGGAAGCGGCGCCATAGGAACGGATCTGAGAACGCATGCGTTCCGAGATGCCCAAACCGGCGGCATCATCGGACGCATTCGCGATCCGGAGACCCGACGAGAGTCGGGCGAAGTTGCCTTGCAGGCGACTCGTAACCGTTCCGAGGTTACGTTGCGCCGTCAAGGCTGCGATGTTGGTGTTGACTCGAAGGCCCATACTGGCTCCTTTGCTTACTCCGGCCTCTAGTGGTTTCGCTGATGACGAAGAGCAGTCGGGTGCCGGATGAACTCCCTCAGCTCGCGTCTGTTCTCGGAGGGGCTCGCCGGCGCATGAGCGCGTGATGGAGTTTTTTGCGCCCGGTGCGGCGCGGAAGGCGATCGTCTTCCTTATGTATTCACGCGCTCGACGCCCAGGGCGCGTATCTACGCGCCCGGCACGCGCGGCGTGTCCGTGCCGACGTGAACGTCGATGCCGGTCCATCGTTTCCGTGTCCGCGGTACGGAAGCGACTTCCGAGCACGCGCGTCGCGCTCGAAAGATCGCGGTGTGCGTGAATCGCGGACACTACAATCCCGCCCATGCCCGCCCGGATCCTCGTTGCCGACGACGAAGCCGTCGTGCGCGCGGGCGTGGCTGCCCTGTGTCGCGCGCTCGGTTACGAGACGATCGAAGCCAGCTCCGGCGCACAGACCCTCGCCCGATCACGCGCCGAGCGTCCCGACATCGTGCTGCTCGATCTCTCGATGCCCGAGGGCGGTGGGCTCGAGATCCTGCCGAAGCTCGTGACGCTCGACGTGCCGCCCGCGGTGGTCGTGCTCACCGGCGCGACCGGCGTCGCGACCGCGGTCGAATCAATGCGCGCGGGCGCGAGTGACTATCTGCAGAAGCCGGTGCGACTCGAGACACTCGACGCCGCGCTCGCCCGCATCCTGAAGACGCGCGCGGTCGTGCTCGAGCGTGATCGGCTGCGCGGGGAATTGGCGCGTCTTCGTTCCGGACCGATCCTGGGCGAGTCGCGCGCGATTCAGCAAGTGCTGGACACGCTCGCGCGCGTCGCCGCGACTCCGCGCACGACCGTACTGATCTTGGGTGAGTCCGGCGTCGGAAAAGAGCTCGTCGCGCGCGCCGTCCACGAGCGCTCGAGTCGTGCGCACGCGCCGTTCGTCGCGCTCAACTGCGCCGCCCTGTCGGCTGCGCTCCTCGAAGCGGAACTCTTCGGTTACGAAGGCGGCTCGTTCACGGGCGCAGCGAGCAAGGGCCGCGAGGGACTCATCGCCGCGGCGGAAGGCGGCTCGCTGTTCCTCGACGAGATCGGCGAGCTCGAGCGCGACCTGCAAGCGAAGCTCCTGCGCGTCCTGCAAGAGCGCGTGTACCGGCCCGTCGGGGCCGACACGGATCGCGCGATGGACGTGCGCATCCTCGCGTCGACGAACCGCGACTTGCCGACGATGGTCGAAGCGGGCGGCTTCCGCGAGGACCTGTTCTACCGCTTGAACGTGATGTCGATCCGCGTGCCGGCGTTGCGCGAGCGCGCGGACGACATTCTCGTCCTCGCCAACCACTTTCTAGCGCACTTCCAACTCGAGTTCGGCCGCGAGTACGACGGCTTTTCTCCCGAGGCACGCCGCCGGCTGATGGAGCACCACTGGCCGGGCAACGTGCGCGAGCTGCGCAACGCGATCGAGCGCGCGGCGCTCCTCGCGGAAGGTGGGATCCTCTCGGCCGATCATTTGTTTCCACCGTCGTCGAATGAACGAGCGCTGGACGGACGAACGGAAGGCCGCGCCTCGCTCGGCGAACGACTCGCGTCCGAGCTCGCACCGTCCGACCGCTCGCTCGCGAGCATCGAGAAGGCCTGGATCCTGAAGGTCCTCTCCGACAGCGCCGGCAACCGCAGTCAAGCCGCGCGTGTGCTCGGGGTCAATCGCACGACGCTCTACAACAAGCTCAAGGTCTACGGGCTCGAGTAACGGGCGCGTCCCGTTTTTCGCGGCCGACCTTCGACAGGGGCCCGTGCGCGCGTCCAATCCGGCAGCGAATGCCGCCCGAGCTCTCCCTCGGAACCTGCGCGCGGAAAAAACTGCGCGATTTCGACGTCTGCCCATCAAGCGTTTCGCCCCGACCGGACGAAACAGAGGGCCGGAAGCGCTTTCACGCTCGCGCTTCCAGCCCCCATGCAACACAGGTCCATCACTCTCGGCGCCGACGCGACGCACTTCGACGGCGAGCTCTCCGACGCGATCTCGAGCGGCATCTGCGTGCCGCTCTCCGCGCTGCGCGCATCGATGGAGTCGCTGGCACGCGGATTGGATGCCTGTGATCCCCGGGCCACGCTTCTTTCCAGTGCGCTGGACGAGGTCGTGCGCATGGGAAGAAACGTCCAGGC
>JANOFY010000628.1:0-4482 GCA_031413895.1 Planctomycetota bacterium
GTGGAGCGCGACGAAAGCTGCGATCGCCGACCTCGGGCTGCTCGAGATCGCCGGGATCGGCCTCTCGGGACAGATGCACGGCCTCGTCGCGCTCGATGCCGCAGGTCGGATCGTCAGGCCCGCGATTCTCTGGAACGACCAGCGGACTGCCGCCGAGTGCGCCGAGATCGAGGAGCGAATCGGGCTCGAGCGCCTGATCTCGCTCACGGGCAACAGGGCGCTGACCGGGTTTACCGCCCCGAAGCTCCTCTGGCTCCGTCGCCACGAGCCGGAGTCCTACGCGCGGATCGCTCGGATCATGCTCCCAAAGGACTTCGTTCGTCTTCGGCTCACGGGCGAGTGGGCGACCGACGTGGCCGATGCGTCGGGAACGCTGCTCCTCGACGTCGCGAAGCGCATCTGGTCGACCGAGGTGCTCGACGCGCTCGACCTCGATCCCTCAATCCTGCCGCCGCTTCTCGAATCGCCGGAGGTCTCCGGCACCACGATTGCTTGTGACGATCTGTCACATGGGATTCCAGTTGCCGCGGGCGCGGGGGACTGTGCGGCGGCGGCGCTCGGGGTAGGGATCGACCGCCCCGGGCCGCTCTCGATCGTGATGGGAACGTCGGGAGTCGTGTTCGCGGCTCTCCCCGCGTTCGCGAGTGACCCGCAGGCGCGCGTGCACGCCTTCTGCCATGCCGTTCCGGGCCAGTGGCACGCGATGGGAGTGATGCTCTCCGCGGCAGGATCGCTGCAGTGGCTGCGTGATCGCCTCGCGCCGGAGGCTGCATTTGCCGACCTCGTCGCCGAGGCGGAAGCGTGGGGGCCGGGCACCGACGGGCTTCTCTTTGCCCCCTACCTCGCGGGTGAGCGGACACCGCACGCCGACCCGTCTGCGCGCGCGGCCTTTACGGGCCTGGAGCTCCGGCACGACCGGGGCGCGCTCGTCCGGGCCGTGCTCGAGGGCGTTGCGTTCGGTCTGCGCGACTCGCTCGAGCTGGTGCGTGAGCTCGGTGGGCCGTGTGATCGGGCACGTGCGTCGGGAGGCGGCGCGCGTGGGCTGTGGCTGCGCATCGTCGCCTCCACCCTTGGCGTGCCGATCGAGCTCACCGCCGTGGAAGAAGGATCGGCGTTCGGGGCCGCGCTGCTCGGTGGGGTGGCGGGCGGCGTGTTCGAGGACGTGCCGGACGCCGTCAGCCGCTGCGTTCATGTCCGGGCAACCGTCGAGCCCGACGCCGCGTGGCAGGCAGTCTACGAAGAGACCTACGCGCGCTTCCGCGCGCTCTACCCCGCCCTCGACACAGTGAAGGAGCACGCAGGATGACACGAGTAGTGAAGTGGGGACTCCTCTCCACCGCAGACATCAACGGCAAGCTGCTTGCAGGCGCCGCGGAGTCCGACGAAGTGGAGATCGTCGCGGTCGCGAGCCGCTCGCTCGAGCGCGCCGAGGAGTACGCGCGCGAGCGCGGGATCGAGCGCGCATACGGGACGTACGACGAGCTGCTGGCGGACCCGGACATCGAGGCGATCTATAACCCGCTCCCGAACACGATGCACAGCGATTGGTCGATTCGCGCGCTCGAGGCCGGGAAACACGTGCTCTGCGAGAAGCCGTTCAGCCGACATCTCGGCGACGTCGAGGCGGCGTTCGACGCAGCCGACCGGACGGGTCTGCACCTCTCCGAGGCGTTCATGTACCGCCACCATCCACAGACGGCGCGCCTTGCGGAGCTCGTGGCAGGAGGGGCGATCGGGGAACTGCGCGTGATTCGTACGGCGTTCAGCTACTCGCTCTACGACGCCGAGAACATCAGGTTGCGCACCGATGTCGACGGTGGCGCGCTGATGGATGTGGGGTGTTACTGCATCAGTGCGCCGGTTCGGGCAGCCACGCCGGACGAGGCACGCCACGCGGCGCGAGCAGCGCCGGCACGATGCCGCGCAAGTTGGGCCCGGAGTAGGTGGGCAGAACGGGAGCGGGCAACACGGTGGTGGCAGTTGAGCACTTCTGCGGACCCCTGCGCCAGCCGGTAACCAGCGATCCTGGGGCGCCAGGCCCTACGATGCTGCCGTGCGTGTTTCCAGCAAGGGCGACTATGCGTGTCGGGCATTGCTCTCTCTTGCCCTGCACGAACAGGCGGCCGGCCCCACATCGGTTCGCGACATCGCCGAACGCACGGCCATCCCCCAGCCGTACCTCGAGCAGATCCTGCTGGCGTTGAAGGGTGCCGGGCTCGTGCGCTCCAAACGCGGCGTCGGCGGCGGATACGTCCTGGCGCGGGCACCGCAGGAGATTCGCCTCAGTGAGATCCTCGCGGCGGTCGACGGGCCGATCAGCCTCGGTGACTTCGGCGACCCGCACCAGGATGGGTCGTGCAGTCACGAGGGTCAGTGCGTGTTGCTGGCGATCTGGAAGTCCGCCGGTGAGCAGATGAAGTTGCTGCTCGAGGGGTTCACCCTGCAGTCCGTGGCCGATGCGGCTCGGGGCACGTCACCGTGGCCCGAGGCGCTGCTTCGTTCAGGTCCAGCACCCGCTCTCGAATCCTGAGCCAGGTCCGCGGTCAGTCGATCGTGTCGGCGACGTCGGGCGTGAGACCATCCAACAGACCCTGGAGATCCGCCGGCAACGGAGATGCGAACACCAGCGACTCGCCCGTGACCGGATGCTCGAACTCGAGTCCGGCCGCATGCAGGAACGGTCGGTCGGCCACGATCATGTCGCGCCCTCCGCCGTAGGTGCCATCGCTGACGACCGGATGCCCGATGGCGGCGAGGTGGACGCGGATCTGGTGGGTGCGACCGGTTTCGAGTCGGCACTCCAACAGCGCGCAGTCAGCAGGGTCGGAGAACGTCTGGCGCACCCAGTAGCGGGTGCGTGCCATCTTGCCGTCGACGACGACGGCCATGCGCATCGGGTCGCGGTGATCGCGTCCGATCGGCGCGTCGATCAAGCCGTGCTGGTTGGCGGGGTGGCCCCACACCAATGCCGTGTACACGCGGCCGACCTCGCGCTCGGCCAACGCACCGACCAGTGCGTGATACGCGAGCTGCGTACGGGCGACGGCCAGCAGCCCTGAGGTACCGACATCGAGGCGATGCACGATGCCGGGCCGGTGCGACTCGCCGACGCCGGCGATCTCGGGATAGCGCGCCAACAGGCCGTTCACCAGCGTCTTGTCGGGATTGCCGGCCCCTGGGTGGACAACCAGCCCCGCAGGCTTGTCGATGACGATGACATCGGCGTCTTCGTGCACGATCGTGAACTCGACCGAAGGGTCGGGCATCGGCAGCTCGGCGACCGGCAGCACGCTCTCGTCGACGACCACGACCTGCCCCTCGCGCAGCCGGGTCTTGCCGGACACCGCAACCTCGCCGTCGACGGTGGCACCACCGGCGCGAATCAGTTCGGCAGCATCGGACCGGCTGGCCGCAGTGACCAGCGAGACGATGCGGTCGAGCCGCTCGCCCGCGAGCGCGGCCGGGATCTCCTCCGTGATCATCGGCGGGCGACTTGCGGGGAGAACAAGGACCACATGGCAAACAGGATGCCACCGATCGTGATCGCACTGTCAGCGATGTTGAAAATGGGGAACCACTGGAAGTCGATGAAGTCGACGACGGCGCCGTGCATCCATCCGTCGCCGCGGAACAGCCGGTCGATCAGGTTGCCCACCGCGCCACCGATGATGAGGCCGGCAGCGGTCAGGGCAAGGCGACTGTCAATCTTGCGCAGCGACAGTGCCAGGCCGACGATCACCAACGTGGCGACCACGCCGATCACCGGCCCGATGCCCTGCGCCTGCGAGAACGCCATGCCCGAGTTGAACGACAGGTTCCACTGCAGCGTCCAGATGACATGCGTTGGCGGCTCGTCGGCCAGCGACGACACTGCCCACGACTTCGTCACCTGATCAGCAACGATGATGACGACGGCGAGCAGCAGGATCAGCCGCAGCTTGTTGACGCGCGGTGCGGCGGCCGACGCCGGAGTGGCCGACGACGAACCTGATGACGAAGCTGTCGAAGAAGCTGTCGACGAACCGAACGACGAAGGTGTCCCGGCCGTCTCATCGGCCGAATCGAGCTCGACCGACGGCTGGGGCTCCGCCGAGTCGCCGCTCATCGCCGGCCGATCCCGCCGACCTTCTCTTCGACGAGCATCGTGGCCCACGGAATCGCCTCGAGCCGCTCTCGCGGGATCGGACGTCCCGACTCGAGCGAATAGCCATAGGTGCCGATGGTCAGGCGTTCGAGCGCTGCGTCGATCTCCATCACCGTGTGGCGGGCCTGGGCCGACAGCGCGAGGTCGCGTGACCGTTCGACGACCATGGTGTCGCCTTCGCCGCCTTCGTCATCGAACTGCACGTCGCCCATCTCCTGCTCTTCGATGATCGCGTTCGCCTCGTCTTCGAGTCGTCCTGCCTGGCCGACCAGCGAGATGCGTTCTTAGAGCTGCAACGCCTTCATCGAGGTGAGGAACCTTGCGTCGAAGTCCTTGGT
>JANOFY010000629.1:0-1697 GCA_031413895.1 Planctomycetota bacterium
GGCAGGCGGTCCGCAAAATTGCGTACGCCGTGAGAGCTCGGATACAGCGAGAGCATCAAGGACGGGACGGACACCTTGGTCCAGCTCGCCTGAGCGATCGCGTCGCGGAACAGCGTGCCTTCGCGCGCCAGGCGCGCGAGCGTCGGGGCGGTCTCGCGCGCGTGGCCGTAGGGGTCGAGGTGATCGCGGCGCAGCGTATCCGCGAGGATCACGATTACGTTCTGCACACCGGCGCGCGGCGCGGTGCTGCGCACCACAGGCGCGCCCCAGAATCCGATCGCGCCCGCGCGCTCGGATTCGAGCGCCAGCGCGAGCTCGATCGATTGGCCCGCGTAGCCTGTTAGGTCGATGCGCAGCGGCTCCCAGCGTTGCGGCTGCGTGAGCGTGCGCTCGGCGAGCAGCGTCTCGCTCTCGCCCGCGCGCGCCGAGATGCGGAAGCGCAGCGCGCCGTCCTCGATCATGCCGAGCGCGAGATCGAGCGTGGCTGCGGGAGGCACGACCACTGGGAAGCGCAGCGTCTCGGGCGCACGCGCGACCAGCGTCTCGCGATAAATTTCGGAGAGGCCGTGCCAGCCGGGACCTGAGGGCACGCTCGCGAGGCGCTCCTTGGCGAAGACGATGCGCACGAATTCGATCTCGAAGCTCGCGCCGGCGGCATCGCAGGGGGAGAAGAGCAGTTCGTGGAGTTGGTCCGACGCGACGGGGACCTGCGGCTCGATCGTGTAGGTCCGCAGCTCGGCGCCGGGCACGACGGGCCCGCCGATCGGCCACAACAAGATCGGTTGCGGGAAGACCTCCTCCCCGTCTCGCGGGGCCGGGCGCAGATTGATCGCGAGGTTCTGTCCAGCCGAGACCCGCATGCGCAGCTCGAGCGCGTAGACGAAGTCGCCTGGCGCCGGGCTCGCGGGTAGTAACAAGCGCAGCGCCGGCTGCGCACTGGTCGTGCGACCCGTGAGCCTTCCGTCGCGCACGGCGAGTTCTGCGACGCCGGGCCCCGCCTCGAACTTCACAGCCTCGGCGCCAGCGAAACGCAGCTCGGTGCGCGCGGGGATAGCCGGCGCTGGGGAGCGCTGCTCGACGCGCTCCGGCGCAAACGCAGCGACGAGGCGAATCGCGCTCGGAGCTTCGGCCGCAGGCGGCGCCTCGCCGCACGCGAGTCCCAGCAGCGAGAGTGAGATCAGGAGCAGCGGCCGAGCGATCGTCATCCGGACTCCTCGCGCGCGAACGCGCTGCCCTAGTCTCCGCCAACCCAAGGAGGACCGCTCATGCCCGGCGATCTCGCGTGGCTCTCGCAGCTGCAAGAAGACGTAATCGAGCCGCAGCGCCCGATCTGCGACCCGCACCACCACCTATGGGATCGCCCGAGCCACGGCGAGCCGTACCTGCTCACGGATCTGCTCGCCGACACGGGCAGCGGGCACCGTATCGTCAGCACGGTGTTCGTCGAGTGCGGCGCGATGTACCGCGCGGACGGCGACGAGGCGCTGCGCATGGCCGGCGAGACCGAGTTCGTGCAGGGCATCGCCGCGATGAGCGCGAGCGGTCATTACGGCGAGACGCGCGCCTGCGCGGGCATCGTGAGCCGCGCCGATCTCACGCGCGGCGCCGACGTGCCGCGCCTGCTCGACGCGCACATTGCAGCCAGCCCGAATCGCTTCCGCGGCATCCGCCACGCCTCCGCCTACGACCCGAACCCG
>JANOFY010000630.1:0-5094 GCA_031413895.1 Planctomycetota bacterium
TCCGCTCATGAGCGGATCTTCCGGGCCCGTGCGCGAGGAGATCCTCGCTCCGATTCGACGCGCTCTCACGTGGCTCGCTGCGCTGCGCGACGCACAGGGGCGCATCTGGTGTCCCGAACACGCCGTCGAGCACACCGGCAAGAGCGCAGGCGCGATCGTGATGGCGTGTGAGCTCGCGAAGCTCGACCCTGCGAAAGCCGGCCCGTGGCTGCGTGAGCTCGCCGTCCAGCAAGCCGAACGTCTCGTCGTCAACTTGGTGCGCGAAGGCGACAGCCCCTGCCACACTTTTAGACCCGGCCGTCACGATCCCTTCAACTGCTCGAACAGCGTGATCGACGGCGGCGCCGCGAGCGACGCGCTCGCGCATCTCGTGACCGAGCTCGGCAGCGAGATCGATCCCGCGCGCGCGCGCGCGTTTCGCGATGCGAGCTTGCTGCATGCGCGCACGTACTTGCGCTACGCCGTGCTCGACAAAGGTGTGCCCGCGCAGCGTGCGTGGGGGCTCACGGGCCTCGCCGGCGCGCACGCGCTCGAGCCCGATCCGGATCTCGAGCGCGCAGCGTTGGAGGGGATCGCGCTGCTCGAGAAGATCCAGCACGCCGACGGCAGCTACCCGTATCACCCGATCGAGTGGGGCGCGGAGCATCCGGGCTCGAGCGACGTCTCTTCCTTTTATCAGTCGCGCGTGACGGGCTTCGTCCTGTATGCGCTCGAGCGGCTGGGCCTGGATCCGCGCGACGCGCGCTTTCGCGCACCGCTCGAGCGCGGGCTCGACTTCCTCGTGGCGCTCGCGGGGCCCGACGGCATCAAGTGCGGGCTCGTTGAAGCGAAACCGTGGTACTGGGGCGCGACGTACGAGGTGGCCTCGCACCCGTTCGACGTCTACGCGCTCGCGACGGGTTGGCGCTTGTTTCGGAAACCCGCGTACGCGCGTGCGGCGTTGGCTGCCTTCCGTGCCTGGAGTGCGCATCTCGAGCCCAATGGACGGCCGACGAGTCACCACGCCACCGCCGGTCGCGAGCGGAGTTATCAGTGTCCGCTTTTCTGGGCCGCGCACGCTTCATGGCTGGCGCGCGCCGCGCGCGATCTCGAGGCGATCGCAAGTCTTCCCGTCGAATCGAACGCGGAGACGACATCGAAGGCTCCGCGCGTCGCGTGGTTTCCTAACGCACAGCTCGCACGCCTCGAGAACGCGAACGTCGTCGCATGGGTGCGCGGCGCGCGGCCGGCGGTCAACGTGCACCACGGCAGCCCGCACGGAGCGGGGCTCCTGCGTGTGTACGACAAGCGCGAGCAGCGCGAGCTCATCGAGCGCTGCCGTCTGTGCGCGACGAACGAAGGTGAATGGTCCGCGAGCGCGGGCCGGCCGTCGCTCTCGCGCGGCCTGCGGTCGGGTGCTCGCGAGCTGCGCTTTTCGCTCTGGCTTTCCCGAATACACGCGCGCGCTCACCGCACCGGCGCGGCCGTGGCGGCGCCGATTCGGGTGCTCCGCCACGGCGTGTTCGCATTCGGCTCGAGCGACGCCTCGAGCGCATTCGACTGGTCGCCGGAGGTCGAGCTCTGGCCGGACGGCGTCGGCGTGTCGGGTGCCTTGGCGCATCGCGACGGTACGCGCGTCGCGGGGAGTCGCGTGCGGCGTGCCTATCGCATCGATGACGCCTCGCTCCGCGTCGAAGACGAGCTCGTCGCGCCCGGGGACGCACGGAACGTGAGCTACGCGCTTCCCACGGCAGCGCGTGACGTTCATTCGACGCCAAACGTCGTGCGGTACAGACTCGGTGGGTAGGATCCGCGCCCCTTGGACGTGAAACCGAAGGCTCCTGTCTGGCTGATCCTGCTGTCGACGGCCGCCACGTGCGCGCTGCTCTTCGGATTGCTCGACGGCACGGTGGCCGGTCTGGTCTCCGAGGCCGTGCTCACGCCGGTCTCATGGGCCGGTTGCCTGGCCGCGTCGGTGACGACCTACACGCTGCTCTGGGTCGTGATCACGCTCGCCGTGGCGCTGGTGTCGTATCCGATTCTCGCGCGAGGCGATGAGGAACGCATGCGCGTTCATCTGCTGCGGATCGGACTCGCGCTCGGGATCTTCTGCGAGCTGTATTGGTGGACGCGGCCGTACGTCTTCTACGGCCACTCGTCGCGCTCTCCCGAGCGCTTGATCTCCGCCGGCGTGATGCTGTGCGTCGCGCTCGTCTTGGGTCACTTCCTGGCGAAGGCGATCGTCCGCATCACGTCACGATCCTCGCGCGGGCTGATCGCGGTGTGGAGCGCGCTATGCATCGGCGGCTTCGCGTTCATCCTGGTCCAGAGACAGGCCGCCGATCAGCGCGGCCGCATCCACGACGGCAACCGTGAACTGCCGAACGTCGTGCTGGTGATCGTCGATGCGCTGCGGCAAGACGTGCTCGGCTGCTACGGCAACACCACCGTGAAGACGCCGGCGCTCGACGCGCTCGCCGCGCAGGGCGTGCTGTTCGAGAACGCGTTCGTGCAGGTGCCGTTCACGTGGCCGAGCTTCGGCTCGCTCCTCACCGGCAAGTACCCGCGCCGTCACGGGCTGATCAAGATGGCTCCCGGCGAGCGGATGGAGCCGAACATCACGCTGCCGTATCACCTGAAGACAGCCGCGCGGACCGATGGCACGAAGCTCGCCGATGGCGACTTCGTGAATGCGACGTTCCACACCGGCACGTTGTCGGAGAGCTCGGGCCTCTTGCGCGGATTCGACATGCGCTTCGAGGCAACCGCCGGGCACGAGCTCGTCGTGCTCGACGATCCGTGGAGCATCGTGCGTGCGCACCTCTTGCTCTCGGTCTTCCGTCAGAAGATCCGGCAGGGCTTCGACTCGGGCATCGTCGCGACGGCGGCGCGCAACTGGATCGGCGAGAACAAGGACAAGCGCTTCTTCGCGATGGTGCACCTCTACTCGACGCACACGCCGTACGATCCGCCGCGCGAGTTCAAGGACATGTACGTGGATCCGAAGTACGCCGGCCCGCTGAAGGCGTTCTACGCGCAGCATCGCGAGATGATCGAGGGCGGTTCGTACAAGCCGAGCGCGGCCGACATCGCGCAGATCCGCGCGCTCTACTACGCGGGCGTGTCGCAGGCCGACCGTCTCGTCGGCGAGCTCGTCTCCGATCTCGAGCGCAATGGGATCCGCGACGAGACGCTCGTCATCGTCACGGCGGATCACGGCGAGTCGCTCGGCGAGCAGGGGCTGTGGGAGCACAACCACATGGTGCAGACGAACCTGCGCGTTCCACTGCTCATGTCGTGGCCGAAGGGGCTCCCGCCGGGCGTGCGCGTGAGCGCGCGCGTCGACGAGATCGACGTCCTGCCGACCGTGTGCGAGCTGCTCGCGCTCAACCTGCCGAGCGAACCCGGTGAGCGCGGTCGCGTCAACGGCGTGAGCCTCATGCCGCTCGTGCGCGGCGAGTCGACGAGCGTGCGTCCGTACTCGTTCGCGGAGAATGGACGGTTTGCGGCGATTCAGGACGATCGTTTCAAGCTCGTCGTCTTGCGCGGCATGCTCAAGGCGAAGAGTCTCGAGAGCGCGCTGGGATGTTGGGCGGACTCTCTGTCGAACCCGAACAGCCAGCCGAGTTTCTTCGATCTGTCGGTCGACCCGCGCGAGGAGCGCAATCTCGTGCTCGAGTCCGGAGACACCGCGCAAGTGCTCTTCCGCGTGCTGTACGAGTGGAGCACGTCGATGCCGATCACGCTCGAGAAGACGGCCCGATCGCACCGCGACCTCGAAGAGATGCGGCGCTTGAGCGAGCTCGGCTACACCGAGGGCGGCATCGGAGGCGACGACGACCCCGCGTGCGACGACAAGCAATGAGCGAACCGATCCAGCTCGTTCTCCTCGCCAACGCGCGCATGCCGTCGCAGCGCGCGCAGTCGCTGCAGGTCGCACAGATGGCGGCCGCGTTCGCGCGCGCCGGTGCGGACACGACGCTCCTCCATGCGCGCCGGCACAAGACGCCGGCGCTGCCGGACGGCGTCGACTTATGGGATCACTACGCGGTCCCGAGCGGCGTGCGTCCGCGAGCGGAAGCGGTGCCGTGCATCGATTGGATCGATCGACTGCCGCGCGTCTTGCAGTACGTGCCGGCGCGTCTCCAAGAGCAGAGCTTCGCACGCAACGCGGCGCGGCGCGTCCAGACCGGCTTCGCCGGCGCGCGCGTGATCTCGCGCGAGCTCGAGAGTGCGCGCTTGCTCGTCCGCGCGAAGCATCCGGGCGTCTTCTTCGAGTGTCACCGCGTTCCAGGCAGCCGCGTGCGGCGCCGCTGGCTGCTCGAGGCCGCGCGTGGAGCACGGGGCATCCTCGCGATCTCGGCCGGCGTCCGTGATGACCTCGTGAAGCTGGGCGTCGCGGAGGATGCGATCTTGGTTGCGCACGACGGCTACGAGAAGAGCCGGTTCGCGAACATGCCGCAGCGCGGCGCCGCGCGCGCCGAGCTGTCGCTGCCGCGCGAGGTTCCGCTCGTCGCGTACACGGGCGGCCTGCTCGCGTGGAAGGGCGTCGACGTCTTGATCGAGGCGGCTCGAAAGCTTCCGGACGTGTACTTCGTGATCGCCGGGGGCATGGATCTCGACGTGAAGAAGCTGCGCCAGAAAGCCGGCGGGCTCGCGAACGTTCGCATCGATGGCTTCCAGCCGCCCGAGCGCGTGCTGCTGTACCTCGCGGCCGCCGACGCGGGCGTGGTGCCTAATAGATCCCGGCCGGCGATCAGCGCGCGCTACACGTCGCCGCTCAAGGTGTTCGAGGCGATGGCCGCGGGTTTGCCGCTCGTCGCGAGCGACGTTCCGAGCCTGCGCGAGCTCTTGACGCACGAGAGCGACGCGCTGCTCGTCACGTCGGACGACGCGGCGGCGCTCGCGGCCGCGATCGCGCGCTTGCTCGGCGACGAGGCGCTGCGTTCGCGCCTGGGCGCGAGCCTCCGCGCGCGTGCGCCGGAGCACACCTGGGACGCGCGCGCGGCGCGCTGCCTGGCGTGGATGGCGACGCGCTAGGTCACCCGGCGCGACGCGCTACGTCACCCGGCGCGACACGCTACGTCACCCGGCGCGACGCGCTACGTCACCCGG
>JANOFY010000631.1:0-2260 GCA_031413895.1 Planctomycetota bacterium
AGGATCAGCAGCTCGACACGGGCGAGGCTCTTGAGCAGGCGTGCATACCGTCCGTCGCCGCGTGCCAGCGCCAGCGCATCGAGCAGCCGTGGCACGCGATGGTAGAGCACCGAGCGATCGTCGCGGCATGCCTTGTGGCCAAGCGCGCAGGCGAGCCAGCTTTTGCCGAGACCGGTTTTGCCGGTGATCAGCAAGTCCTGCCGCCGCGCGATCCACTCAGCTGTAGCGAGCTTGGCGAACAGCGCTCTGTCGAGGCCACGCGCGGCCTTCGTGTTGAGATCCTCGATGGTCGCGTTCTGCCGGAGATTGGCGAACTTCAGTCGCGTGACGAGCCGCTTGCTCTCGCGCTCGACGGCCTCGCGGTCGACGAGCAGGCCGAGTCGCTCTTCGAACGAGAGCCCCTCGACATTGCGTTGATCGCGCTGCTCTTCGAGTGCCTTCGCCATGCCGGTGAGCCCGAGGGCCACCAGCCGATCATGGGTGGGATGTGGAAGCATGCGTCAGTCCTCTCTTCTTTTTCACCCGCACCTTTTCTGCGCGCGCCGCCGTGTGCGGGCCTCCCGGAGCACGCGATCATCCGGAGGCTGCTCAGTGGTAGTAGCCACGCCCGCGGATGTTGGTGTGCCGGATCGGGGAAGCGTCCGGCGTGCTCGGTTTGGCAAAGGCGCGATCAAGGCCATTCTGCAGAATCGATTTGATCGAGCCGTAGGTGGTGGCGCCGATATCGTTGCCGCGCTTGGCCGCCGCCTCGATGCGCTCGGATCCGTAGCTCTTCACGAGACTCAAGATGCCGAGGCAAGAACGGAAGCCCTGCTCGGGATGCGGCTTCGCCTTCATGATCGCCTCGAACAACGCGATCGTCGCCGGGCCGAACTTCCCGGCTTCGCGCAGCATGCGTGCCGGCGACCACTCGGCGTAACGGCGATGGCTCGACGGCATGTGCTCCGGTGTCGTCGAATGCTTGTGCGCAACGCGTGACCGCACGTGGCTCGCAATGCGGCTGCCCTTATGGAAGACCTCGACCGTCGCTCCGGTAAAGCGGGCGTCGACCGTCTCGCGCAGCAAGGCGAACGGCACCGAGTAGTAATGATCGTCGACCTCGACGTGATAGTCGGGCGCGACCGTGCAGCGCTTCCATTCGGCGTATTGATAGCGCTCGCTCGGAAGCCCCTTCAGCGCCGGTCGGTCGAGACTGGCGAAGAGATCGTTGCGGCTCTGCTTCAGCCGCTTCATCACCTTGGCGTTGATCTCCGTTACGCAGTTGCGCACGGCGTCGTTCAACTCGTGCAGCGAGAAGAAGCGCCGGTTGCGCAGTCGGCCCAGCACGAAGCGCGAGACGATGCCGACGGCGGCCTCCACTTTGGCCTTGTCGCGCGGGCGCCGGACGCGGGCCGGGAGCACGACGAAGCCATAGTGATCGGCGAGGTCCTGATACGTCCTGTTGACGCCCGGCTCGTAGCGCGATGGCTTGGTGATGCCCGCCTTCAGATTATCGGGCACGGTGGCCTTCGGCACACCGCCGAGGAAGTCGAGCGCGTTGACGTGCGCGCCGATCCAGTCCGCCAGCGTCTCCGTCCAGCGCGCCTCGGCGTAGGTGTAGCTCGACGCGCCGAGCGCCGCGATGAAGAGATGCGCCTCGTGTATCTCGCCCGTCATGGGATCGATGATCGGCACTGTGTCGCCGGCCCAATCGACGAACAGCTTGTCGCCGGCCACGTGCGTCTGCCGCATCGTCGGCGAGAGGCATTTGCGCCATTGGCTGTAAAGCTCGCAGAAGTGCGAGTAGCCATGTCCGTCGGGACATTCGGCGCGGTGCTCCTCCCACAAGAGCTGCAGCGTCACGCCGCGGCGCTTGAGTTCTTCGTGCACCTTGGTCCAGTCGGGAACCGTGCGCGTCGGGCCATCGTGAAAGCCGGCGGGCACGAACAGCCGCCGCTCCAGCTCGGCGTCGCTGATCTCCGGCGGGATCGGCCACGTGATGCCGATCACCCTGGCGCGGCTCACGTACTCGGAGACCGCCGTCTTGCCGACGCCGGTCGCCTCGCGCACTTGTCGGACGCTGAACCCCAGCTCATGCGTCAGGCGCAGCACTTCGCGGATCTTCCTCATCGACACTCTCATCTTCGCCATCGGCCGCCCCTGTTCTTGTTGACAGGGGTTGCCGATCTGCTGATTCGGATGTCGACGGGAGTGCTGCCTAAACGCTCATCAGAAACTGTCCGCAATCACCGGTATGCTGTCCGCAATGCGCCGGAATGGG
>JANOFY010000632.1:0-3348 GCA_031413895.1 Planctomycetota bacterium
AATAGGCCGCGAGCGGCGGGTTCTTGTCGAACCGATGGAGCGGCGTCGCCGTGCCGGTCCAGTTGATGACGGCGCCGTAGGGGTCGGCCGGGCGCTCGGCGATGTGTCGCGCTTGCGCGATGTACACCGGGTCGTCGATCGTGAACGCCTTACCAAGGAAGCACGCGAGCGTGCCTACGACGACGACGAGCAGCAGGAGGAGCTCTCGCTTGGCCCGAGCCGGGAGCTCCGCTGCAGTCATTCGAACGGAGAGGCTAGCCTCCGGCAGCGACGGATTCACCGCCCGCGCGACGACGCGGCACGCCCGCGTGCGGTGTCACGCCGCCGTCACTGCGCCACGCCGTTCGCCGTGGCCAGCGCGATGAAGCGCGCTTCCAGCCCCGTCTGTCCCAGCGCCACGTCGCCGATCGCCTCGAGCATTTTGTCGTAAGCCGCGAAAGTATTGAACCAGGGGTGTGCGTCGCGCGTGAACTGCACGTGCTCGAGGATCTTGCGGATGTTCGGCTTCGGAACGCCTGCGTTCGTGAGGTAGTCCCAGTAGAAGCGCAGCCAATCCATCTCGACCGAGTAGCCGTCGTTGACGGGGCACATGCTCCCCATCCAATCGCTCACGCCGCCCGAGGGAGCCCCGCCGATCCCCTCGACGTCGAGCTGCCAGTTGTCCGCCGCGAAGTCGGCGTACGCCGGATCACCGACTTCCTTGTAGTACTTGAACCAGGCGGTGGTCGAAGCCGAGCTGTTCCAGGCGAGCGTCGAGAGGAAGTGCGCGAAGCCTTCGCCGAACGCGCCGACCGAGTACTCCTTCGATCGCATCGCGTGACTGCCGACGCCCACGAACGCGCAGTCGGCATCGCCCGAGTCGCCATCCCAGCTGTGGTTGTAAAAGCCCGGCGAGCCGCTCGTCCATTGATAGTGCAGCCAGTGGCCGACCTCGTGTCCGACGAGGAACTTGCGCGTCGTGCTACCCGGTGCGATCTGGACGTAGTTGCCGTTCTGACACGAGCCGCCGAGGTTGCAATCGGGGTTGTCGCTGACCACGCGCAGGTTCTCCGGTCCGGGCAAACCCGGCGCGCACTGCGAATCGATGCGCTGGACGATGTAGCTCGCGAACGCGACCAGGTTCGATTCCTCCGCCAGCTCGTTCTGGTAGTAGACGGTGCGCGCCACGCCGCCCGGATCGGCGGTGAACTGCCAGAACGGAGGCTCCGTTGGGTTCTGAGCCGCCGCGAGCTTCGTGGGGAAGGCGCGCACGAAGAGGTTGTTGTTGTCGCCCAAGCGCGCTTCGGCCCACATCGTCACGATGAAGCCCGTGTTCTCGGTCGCGTTGAACTCGATGCAGCCCGTGTTCTTGTTGGCGAAGAAGGAAAGTGAATTGACCCAGTTCGGATGCTTGATCTGGACGCGCACACCGCGCGCGATCATCAGGCGTCCGCTGGTGTAGTAGTCCTCACCGAATCCGCTGTCGATCGAGTCGTACACCCAGCGCAGGCAGAACTGCCAACGGTCGTTGCCCAGCGGCATCGGCCCGTCGGCGCCCATCTTGGTGGGCCCGCCGCCCGCCGAAACCAAACGTGGGCCGTGATCCTCGGAAGTTTGGCCGCTGCCCGCGCCGCCTTCGAACAGGCCCAACGCGTCGGCCGGTGCGGACGAAGTGTAGAGCGTGTGATCGATGTCGCCGCTGTTGAACAAGAGGCGCCGCGCCTCGCTCCGGTAGACCTGCAGCACTGTCGCGCCGGTCGGGCTCACGGTGTCGTGGAAATAGAGCTGCGGCGCCGTGTCGCGGTCGAGCAACGTGCCGGCCGAGTCGAGCACGCGCAGCTCGAGCGACAGCCGGCCCGAGAAACGCAGGTTCGTGAGCGCGATGCCGAACCCGTCGATCGGGACGGGGACGATCCAGGTGCTGAACGGGGACAAGCTGCCGGTCCCGAGCACGAGTTCCACGCGCTCACCCGCGGCCGTCATCTCGCCGACGAGCTCGTACACGACCGCATCCACGGACGAGTTCACGAGCTGCGCGTCGATGAGGGGGATGGAGAGAGTTGCCATCGAAGTATCCGACGGCAGAAGCGAATAGTGGATGCGCACGCGCTGCGCGACGAGCGGATTGGTCGAGCACACGGGGTCAACCGTCTGCGGCCCGGCCGCGGCGCTGGGCGCTAGCGGAAGAAGTGCGGTCAATGCGAGTACGAGGGCGGATCGTCGCGACATGCTGGCCTCCTGGGGAATGGCCGATCGGCCTCCCGCAAGGCAACGCAGGAATCAGGGCTGCGACCCGCCAGCAATCGTGTGAATCGCAATGATTCGGAGCCCGCGAGTCGCGTACGCCGGGATCCAGTGGTGTCGGCGCGCGTCGCGGAGTCTGCGTTCGAGCCGGGGAACCGTGGCCGTCGTGTCGCGGGTCCCCACGCACTCGAGAACGCAGGGCTCGGCCAGCGAGGCCACTCAGTGGCCGCCCCAGAACACGGTCAACGGGCTGCTGCCAGAGTTCACCGAAACCAGGTCCAGGTCGCCATCGCCATCCACATCGGCCAGCTGCACGGACAGCGGAGCTGCGAACAAGCCGAAGTCGCCAACCTCCGCCGGGATCGGATCGAACACTCCGACGCTCGTCTGCCGGAACACGGTCAAGGAACCCGTGATAAAGGGGAAGACCCCCTCGTAGTTTCCGGAGACGAGATCGAGGTCGCCATCGCCGTCCACGTCGCCCGCCTGCACCACTCGCGCCCCAGTGAACGAAGGGCCCACCACCGTTGGCGTTGGATCGAACACGCCGGCTCTGATCTGCCAGAACACGATCAACGTGGAGGAGGTCCCCGAGACGAGGTCCAGATCACCATCGCCGTCGACGTCGGCTGCCAGCACGGACCACGCCCCAACGGCTGCCGAGCCCAACACCATCGGGATTGGATCGAACTCCCGCGGACGCCCCTGCCAGAACACGCTCAACCCAAGGCCGTTCGCCGTCACGAGGTCGAGATCGCCGTCGCCATCCACGTCGGCCACGTGCAGCGATTCGGGAGAATTTTGCGTCCCACCCCCGGGCACGACCGTCGGCGTCGGATCGAACTCTCCCGCGCTCGTCTGCCAGAACACGGTCAGCCCGCCGCCGGTGGCGTTCGCCGAAACGAGGTCGAGGGCGCCGTCGCCGTCCACGTCGGCCGCCTGCACGGCATACGGATAACCGCAGTTCACCGCAGTCGGCGTCGGATCGAACTCGGCAATCCCCTGGGCCGCCCAGGTGGCACCCTTCGTCGACTTCGTGGCGGCGGACCCGTCGCCGTACGCCCAGCGATAGGAGACGGGGGTGAACCGCACGTCGGCCGGGCGGCCGAGCAGGGTGCCGTTGAC
>JANOFY010000633.1:0-10226 GCA_031413895.1 Planctomycetota bacterium
GCTGATCGCACGGATCCTCGTCGCGGCAACTGTTGCGGGCTCCGTGGCGGCGCAGGAGCCGGCCCCCGCGCGCGTTCCGTTCGTGCGCGCGAGCCTGGCGGTCGGTCCACAGCTCGCCGATTGGCGCCTCGTCGATCTCGACGGATCGCCCGGCAGCGAACTCTTCGTGGTTCTCGCCGGCGGCGCGATCGAAACCATGCGCTTCGACAAAGACGCTGCGCAAGCGCCGCAGCGCGGGTCTGGTCAGCTCGCCGATCCGCGTCACTGCGCCATCGCGCTCGAGTCTCTCGCGGGGTCAGGTCCGCCCGATCTCCTGATCGCGTCGCCACGCGGAGTCGAGCGTGTGAGCGCGGCTCCAGGCGGCGTGTTCTCGGGCGCGCCGCGCGCGCTCGCGCCGCGGGCGAAGATGCGTCTGCGCACGGGCGGGCCGCTGTTCGCGCCCTTGGCCAAGGACGTGAACGGCGATGGTAGGGCCGATCTCGTCGTGCCGAACGGCGAGGCGCTCGACGTGTGGATCCAGGCGATCGCGACGGGCCCCGCCGCGACCGCGCAGCCGACGTTCACCAAGGCCGCCAGCGTCAAAGTGCGCGTCACGTCGAGCGCATCCACCGACGGCGCGCTGCTCTCGGACGACCTCGCCAGTTCGATCACGATCCCCGGGCTCTCGATGTCCGACGTGAACGGCGATGGCCGTCCCGATCTGCTCGTCGAGGACGGCGAAAAGCGCGCGTTCCATCTCGTGCGTGAGAGCGGCGCGATCCCGACCCTGCCGGACATCTCCGTCGACCTCCGGATCTTCCGCGACACGACGCCCGCGGCCGAACTCGTGCCCGGCCGCACGCTCGCGGGCAGCGACGACGCGGTGTACGAGAGCCGCGACCTCGACTCCGACGGAATTCCCGACTACGTCATCGCGCACCGGCGCAAGGTGTGGGTCTTCCACGGCACCAAGGACGGCCCGCAGTTCACGCAGCCGACGACGATCTTGAAAGCGGCCGACGACGTGACGGCGCTCTTGGTGCTCGATCTCGACGAGGACACCAAGCCCGACCTCCTGCTCATCAAGGTGCAGGTGCCCAGCATCGCCACGCTCCTGCGCGGTCTAATCGCCGAGTGGTCGGTCGACATCGACGCGATCGGCTACAAGAACGACGGCCAGCGCGCGTTCGACACCACGCCCAAGTGGCGGAGCACGCTCTCTTTCCAGGTGCCCTCGATCCTCTCGGTCTTGAAGAACCCGGACGAAATCGTGCGGCGCTTCGAGGGCGTCGGGAAGAAATTCCGCCAACCCTGCGACGGCGATTTCGACGGCGATGGCGCCGCGGATCTGGCGCTCGTTTCCGAAGATGGAGTGCGGCTCGACGTGTGGCGTGGGGAGCGCAACCTCGAGCAGCAGTTGCTGGAGTCGCGCGAGAGCGTGCTGCGTCGCCTGCTCTTCGAAGACAAGGATTCGACGTGGGATCTCGAGCGGCTCCTGGAGTGGATTGCGAACTTCGGCGATCGGAAGATCTCGATCCTGACCGGCGGACGCGAGCCGTCGGTTCGGTTCGCGCTGCGCGACGCGAGCGCGTGGCGACTCTCCACGCTGGAAGCCGCCGACGTCGACGGCGACGGCCGTGTGGAAATCGTGCTGCAGTACGACGCCCTGCCGCTGAACGGGAACTCGACGTTCGACGTCGTCGGCTGGCGTTGAGCGCGAGTGGGGGGGCCGCCGCGCACGGCGTGCCCGTGCCCGACGCCACCGGATCCCCGCTGCCCGCGCCGCAGAGCGTCCGTCGGAGCCATCACGGTCGTCCACGCGATCGTCGCCGAGCCCTAGAATAGGCGGGCGGAATCAACCAAGAGAGGCTGTGGTGAGTACTCGAGAGGGACGTCTGATGCGCGACATCTTGTTGATGGCCGGAATTCTGGGCGCTTGGCTCCTACTCCAGCTCGTCATTCTCCCGCGGCTCGGCGTGCCGACATGAATGTCGAAGACTTGCTCTCCGTCGGAGAGCGCGACAGACGATGGGGACGCCCCCGTGGATTCGAACAAGCCGTAACGGTCGAGGCACACGCAACGCAGCCTGATTGCACCCACGCGAAGCCAACTCACGCGCACGATGGGAGCGCCGCCTCCCGTATCATCCCGCGCGATGACACTCCTCGCGCTGTACGACGTTCGCAAGCGGTTCGACGAACGCGTGATCCTCGCCGACGTCTCGCTGTCGATCGGTGAGGGCGAGCGCGTCGGTCTCGTCGGGTCGAACGGCTGCGGCAAGACGACCTTGATGAAGATCTTGGCCGGCCGCGAGGGCATCGACGGTGGCGAGCGGACGCTGCGGCGCAACTTGCGCGTGGGCTACTTCGAGCAGGAGCCGGCGCTCGAGCTTTCGCGCACCGTCCGCGACACGATTCGAGCCGGCTGGGTCGAGCGGGAAGCCGTGCTCGTCGAGCTGCAGCGCGTGCACGCGGCTCTCGAGCAGGGAGCGGAGCGCATCGACGGTCTGCTCGCCCGCCAAGCACGCCTGGAAGAAGACCTCGACCGGCTCGGCGGCCACGACGTCGAGCACGAAGTGAGCTCGCTCGTCGAACACCTCGCGATCACCGATGCCGACGCGCTGTGCGGTGCGCTCTCCGGGGGCGAGCGGCGCCGCGTCGCGCTGGCGCGCCTCTTGATCAGCCGCCCCGAGCTCCTGCTCCTCGACGAGCCCACGAATCACTTGGACGCGTTCGTCATCGATTGGCTCGAGGATCTCTTGCTCGAAACGCGCGTGCCGCTGTGCATCGTCACGCACGACCGCTACTTCCTGGACCGCGTCGTCGATCGCATCGTCGAGCTCGACCGCGGCCAGCTGCACGCCTACGAAGGCGGATACGGCGACTATCTGCTGGCGCGCGCGGAGCGCCTCGAGACCGAGCAGAACAACGAGAGCGCGCGTCAGAACGTGCTGCGCCGCGAGACCGTGTGGATGCGCCGCGGACCGCCGGCGCGTTCGACCAAGCAGAAGGCGCGCATCGATCGCTTTCACGCGCTGGTCGCGGCGGCGCCGATCGCGATCTCCGGCGAGCTCGAGCTCGAGATCCCGCCCGGACCGCGACTCGGTTCGCGCGTGCTGTCGCTCACGGGTGTTTCGAAGAGCTACGGCGGACGAGTCGTCGTGCCGAAGCTCGACCTCGAGCTCGGTCCCGGCGAGCGCTTGGGACTCGTCGGGCCGAATGGGGCCGGAAAAACGACGCTGCTGCGCCTGTGCATCGGCGCGCTCGCGCCGGATACAGGCACGGTGTCGATCGGCGAGACCGTGCGCATCGCGACGATCGACCAGATGCGCGACGACCTCGATCCGTCGAAGAGCGTGATCGAGGAGATCGCGGGCAGCAACGACCACGTCGTGATCGGAGGAAGCACGATGCGCATCGAGGGCTTTCTCGAGCGCTTCCTCTTCCCGGGCGCGATGAAATACGTCCCGGTGGGGCGCCTGTCGGGCGGCGAGAGAAATCGCGTGCTGCTCGCGAAGCTCTTCTGCGCCGGCGGCAACGTGCTCGCGCTCGACGAGCCGACGAACGATCTCGATCTCGCGACCCTGCGGGCGCTCGAGGAGGCGCTGATCGCGTATCCGGGCGCGGTGATCGTCGTCAGCCACGATCGCTGGTTCCTGGATCGCGTCGCGACGCGCATCCTGTATCTCGACGGGCAGGGCGGCGCGCGCATGCACTTCGGCGACATGAGCGGCCTGCTCGCGACGCTCGCGGCCGAGCGCGAGGCCGCGCGCGAGACGGAGCGCACGCCCGCGCCGGCAGCGACGCAGCGACCCGAGCGCGAAGCGAAGCCCAAGCGCCGCACACCGTGGCAACAGAAGGAGCTCGACGCGTTGCCCGCGCGGATCACGACGGTCGTGGCCGAGATCGCGTCGGCCGACGCGCAGCTCGCCGATCCGAAGCTGTACATCGGCCCGAAGGACGAGATCCAGCGCGTGCGCGCGCGACGCGCAGAGCTGCAAGCGAGCGTCGACGCGATCTACGCGCGTTGGGAAGAGCTGGAGGCGCTCTGAGCGGCGCGCTGGTCAGGGCGTCGCGAGCCTGCAGAAGGCGCTGCAGATGGCGGGCGCGCGCAGCGTGATCACCAGCTTGTGGAAGGTCCCGGACGTCGCGACGCAGGAGCTGATGCTCGAGTTTTATCGGCACCTGTGGGTCGAAGAGAAACCCAAGCACCAAGCGCTGTGGGAAGCGAAGACGAAGTTGCGCGAGGCCAAGGACGAGCGCGGCGCGCCGAAGTACACGACGCGCGATTGGGCGGCGTGGGTACTCACGGGCGCGCCGAACTGATTCCGCCGGGGCTTCACACCTGCATTCCGAGAGCCGCGACGGGCTTCCCCTCCCCATCGTGTGTGCAGGGTTCGCCGAGGCTGACGCGTTCGGGAGCCCGGTGTTCGCTCCTCTGCTTGCTAGGGAGCGGGGCACCGACCTAGCGTCCCCTCGCTACCATGCCGGTGCCACCCTGATGTTTTTCCCTCTCGTCCTAGCGACAGCTTGATGCGCTTCGTCCTGCTCGTCTCGGCCTGCGTCTTGTTCGCTGCGTGCAAGGCGCGCGCGCCTTCGGAACCGCAGGCGACGCGCTCCGACTCCGCCGCGACGGCCGCGTCGATCGGCAAACCGGCGCAGATCGCACCCGAGAACACCGCCGAGGCAGAGGCGTCGTCGCCAGCATCTCTCTCGAGCGCTCCGGTCTCGACCGTCGACCTGACTCGCGAGCGCACGCTCATCGACGAGTCCGAAGCTGCGCGCAAGTCGTCCGACTACGCCACGGCGCGCACCAAGGCGGCCGAAGCGGTGGCGTCGCTCCTCGCCCGGCCGGAAGCCGAACAGGACGAGGCCTGGCTCGCGCTCTTGGAGTCGGCTGGGCAATCGGCGTGGGACGCGCGGGACACGCGTGCGGCGAACACCGCCTGGCAGCGAGTGTTCGATATTCGCCTGGCTACTCTGCCCGACGACCACCCCGCTCTGCAGAAGGCGCGGCAGAACTTCGCCGGGACGATCCGGGTGCTCGGCGAACTCGCCGGCGCACGGGTCTTGTACGAGAAGGTGCTCGAGGTCCGCACGCGCACGCTGCCCGACGACCACCCCGAACTGCAGGCGGCGCGGAAAAACCTCGCCCTCACACTGAAGGAATTCGGCGACCTCGAAGGCGCGCGGGACTTGGAGGAAAAGGTACTCGAGATCCGCACGCGTACGCTGCCCGACGACCACCCCGAGCTGCAGGGGACGCGGAATAATCTGGCCGGCACGATGAGGGAATTCGGCGACCTCGAAGGCGCGCGGATCCTGCAAGAGAAGGTGCTCGAGATCCAATCGCGCACGCTGCCGGACGACCACCCCGATCTCCAGAATGCCCGGCTGGGCCTCGCCTCGACGCTCTTCGTTCTGGGCGACCTGGCCGGCGCGCGGATCCTGTACGAGAAGGTGCTCGAGGTCCGCTCGCGCACGCTGCCCGACGACCACCCCGATCTGCAATCGGCGCGGCAAGGCCTCGCTGGGGTCCTCTTCATGCAGGGCGACCTCGCCAGCGCACGGGTCTTGTACGGGAAGATGCTCGAGGTCTATTCGCGCACGCTGCCCGACGACCACCCCAATCTGCAGATGGCGCGGTGGGGCCTTGCCATGACGATCGACCAACAGGGCGACTCCGCCGGCGCGCGGGTCTTGTTCGAGAGAGTGCTCGAGGTCTATTCGCGCACGCTGCCCGACGACCACCCCAGTCTGCAGATGATGCGCTTGAACCTTGCCGTGACAACCAAGGAGCTCGGCGACCTCGCCGGCGCGCGCGCCTTGGAGGAGACGGCGCTCGAGATCTTCTCGCGCACGCTGCCCGACGACCACCTTGATCTGCAGATCGCGCGCGAGAATCTGGCCCGGACGATCGCAAGCCAGTTCGCGCGCGCAGGCCGCATCTCAGGGGTGGAGGGAGAGAACCTGCGCGAGAGGGACGGGGATAGGGAGAGATGCGCTGACTTGATCGGCGCGCTGTGCCGAGCGCAGGTACACGCGGCTCGCGACGCGATCCTTGGAAGCTCAGGCCGCGAAGCGGAAGAGCGTTCGTCGAAGCTGGCCAAGGTTCTCGACGTTTCCCTGTCGTTTACGATTGGCTTCGGCGTGTTCGAGCCGCTGCGCCAGTTGCGAGCGGAGTCGTTCGTCTTGGCGGAGACGACGCGCGGAGCGGCGATCGTCTCGGCGGGGCTCACGCGCCGAGCGGCGGACTCACCCCAGTACGGAGAACTGCGCGACGCGCTTAGAGAGGCGGGCGACGAGCTCGCGGCGCTGGCGCAGCAAGGCACGACGAGTGAGGAGTTCGACCGCGCGCGCAGCAAGCGCGAGTCGGTGGAGAGCGAGCTTGTCGCGCTGGCGCGTGAGCTCTCGGGCGGGAAGCAGTGTGGCCTGGAGTTCGATGTCGGGTCGCTTGCAGCGAGACTCGAGGAGCGCGGAGCGGCCGTGGGTTTCCGGCGCTTCAGGAAGTGGCGCGTGGATGTCGTCGACGAGCTCGACGCCACGGGTCAGCCGGCGGTCCGCGAGACCTTGGTCGACAATCTGTGCGCGTTCGTAGTGCGGAGCGCGAAGTCGGGTGCCCCGCCCGACGCTTCGCCGCCGCTCACGCTCGTCGATCTCGGGCCGATTGCTCCTATCGAAGCGGCCGTGCGCGCGTGGCGCGATGGACTGGGCGTCGGGAGCGACGGCCGCGGCGTCGGTGTCGGTGCGCATAAGAACTCAGCGTCGGACCCGGCTGAGGCAGGCTCCGCGCTGCGCGAACAGATCTTCGACCCGCTGCTCCCCGCGCTCGCCGGCGCGCAGCGCATCGTGGTCGCGCTCGACGACGTGTTGCACCTCGTGCCGCTCGACGCGCTGCCTTTCGACGGGAGCTCGCTCCTCGGAGATCGCTGGCGGATCGAAACGCGCGCGACGCTCACCGAGCTCTTGCAGACCTCCGAGCCAGTCGCGGAGTCGGGCCGACTGGTTGCCTTCGGTGACGTCGAGTATGGAGCCGAGGCGGACTCCGCTGAGACCGCCGCAGCGATCCAGCTCGCCGCGGCCGACGTCCGGCCGCGCACAGCCGACATCGAGCTGCGCGCCGCCGAGGACGCGGGCATCTTGCGCGGGAGCGTTTGGTCGGAGGGTTTCTCCGCGCTCCCGGCAACGGGCTTCGAGGTGCGCGGCATCGCGCGCTGCTTTCGTGATCGATTCGGCGCTGATGCTGCGCCCGAGTTGTGCGAGCACGCAGGTGCGACACGCACGCGACTCATGGCCCTCGCGTCCCAGGCGCGCTGGCTGCACATCGCGACGCACGGGTGGTTCGCGCCGGAGTCGATCAGGTCGTGGAACGATCCCGAGCCGTTGGACGAGAAGTCGGGTCTCGCGACACGCATGAGCGGCGCGGAGCAAGTGAAGGGCATGAGCCCGATGCTCTTGTGCGGACTCGCGTTCGCGGGTGCGAACCGGCCGGAGAACGCAGTCGGACGCGTGCCGGGTCTCGTGACGGCGGACGAGCTCTCGACGCTCGATCTCTCGAACTGCGAGCTCGCCGTGCTCAGTGCGTGCGACACGAACGTCGGCGAGCGGCGCGCTGGTCTGGGCGTCGCGAGCCTGCAGAAGGCGCTGCAGATGGCGGGCGCGCGCTCGGTGATCACTTCCTTATGGAAGGTGCCCGACGAAGCGACGAAGGAGCTGATGCTCGAGTTCTATCGGCACTTGTGGGTCGAGAAGAAACCCAAGCACCAAGCACTCTGGGAAGCCAAGACGAAGCTGCGCGAGGCAAAGGACGAGCGCGGCGCACCGAAGTACACGACGCGCGATTGGGCCGCGTGGGTACTCACTGGAAATCCGGACTAGTTGGTCCGTCGCGGACAACGGCGCAGCGTCTTCACTGCCGTTCAGGGGACGGCGCGCCCGCATGCGCCGTCGCTTCGTGAGTGGACGCCCACTCCGCCACGAGCCGATAGCCGACGGCCAGCAGCGTCGGCCCGATGAACACGCCGATGAAACCAAACGCCAGCGCACCGCCGATCACGCCGAAGAAGATCAGCAGGAACGGCATCGTGCTGCCCTGACTGATGAGCCACGGCTTGACGAAGTTGTCCACGCTGCTGACTCCGACGCCCCAGATCAGCATGAAGATTCCCCAACCGCTCGAGCCTTGATGGAACAGCCACAGCGACGCCGGAATCCAGATCGCGGGCGGTCCAATGGGAACGGCGGACAAAAAGAAAGTGAGCAGCGCGAGCACGCCGGCGCCGGGCACACCCGCGATGAGAAAACCGATCCCCGCCATCACGGCTTGCACGAGGGCCGTGCCCAGGATGCCGTAGACGACACCGCGCACGGTCTTGCCTGCGAGTTGGAGCAAGTGAACGCCGCGTTCACCGCCGATCCATCGAATCGCGGTGCTCACGCGCTGCGCCATCTTCTCGCCGTCGCGAAAGAGGAAGAACGCGATCAGGATGCTCAGCGCCAGTTCGAGCAATCCGCGGCCGAGGGCCACGCCGCCTTGGACGAGCCAACCGCTCGCGCGCTCGAAGAGTGGCTTGGCGGCCTCCATCAGCTTGGAGCTGTCCGTTGCGAGGCTCTGCCAATAGTCCGCCGCCGTCTGCCCTACGCCCGGCACCTTGGCCAACCATTCCGGGGGCGCCGGCGGTCCCGCAGCCATCCAGCGCTGCGACGCGACCGTTAGCTCTTTGACGTTGTCGCCCAAGGTCAACCCCACGATCACGAACGGGAGCAGGATCACGCTGATCATCCCGAGCGCCATGAGCAACGCGGCCAGCGTGCGCCGTCCCCGAAGAAAGGTGAGCAGTCGTCGATACAGGGGCCAGCTCGAGAACGTCAGAACCACCGCCCAAATCAACGCCGAGACGAACGGTCGCAACACGAACAGGCAACCGCCGAGGAGCAAACCGAGAAGGATCCAGCCGATGTTTTGTTCGAGTTTGGAACGCAGCGGTGTCATAGGTTGCGCGCGCGCATCTCCGGCTGGATTGCAGATCGAATCGAGAGAGTCGGTGGGGAATGAAACGGCATCACGGTGGCGAGTCGAATCGTCTCATGGGCTCGCCGCAGCGCGTAGCCGTGCACGCGCCGGCACGGATGTTCGGAAAGACGCCGCGGTCTCTGTTTGCGGCGCACAGGGTACCCGGTTCGCCGCGCTGAGCGAGAGAGCGGCGCGTGATGAACGATGTGGCCCATTCGTTAGGATCGCTCGCCATGCTCGGTCTCTACCTGTACGCAATGGCGGGCCTCGTCGTGCAGTCCGCGACGCCGCTTGCAGATCAGCCGCTCGATCTACGGATCGCGCTCGAGATCGCCGCGGATGCCGCACCGCTCGGTGAGCTCGGGCCCATGCGTGAGGTCGCGCAGCGCGCCGACTTCGCCGGCTCGCTCTTCGTGTGGGCGGTCGCGGAGGATCGCGCGCTCGACCTCTTCGTCCGTGTCGATCGCAGCGACTCCTCGTTGTGGAAGGAGGACGACGACAGTGGCGGCGGCAACGTGCCGCTCGTGCGTCTCGACGTCGTGCCCGGCGACGCGTTCGTGGTTCGTGTCGCGTCCAAGTCTCGAGCGCAGCACGGCGCATTCACGCTGCACTTGATCGCGGCGCCGGAGACGGAACAAACGCGGTCCACGGCGGCGGCCGTTCTGGACGCAGTCGCTCGGGCTACCGAGCTTGCGCAATCGCAGGCGTTCGACGCAGCACGTCAAGCGCTCGCGGACGTCTGGCGTGAGCTCGTTACCGTCGACGGCGCGCGCTCGAGCAGAGACATCTCGGAAGCCGTTTGGCGCCTGCGTTACAAGGCCCGTGAGCTCGGAGATGTGGCGCTCACCGCCGATGCAGGGCGTTGGGTCAGGGCCTGGCGCGAGCATGCGTTGCCGGAGGACGCACATGCGCTGCAAGCGGCGCGCGCCAACTTGGCTCTCGACCTCAAGGACCTGGGCGATGTCACGGGCGCACGCGAGCTCGAGGAGCAGGTGCTCGCCGTGTGCTTGCGCACGCTGCCGGACGACCATCCGGACTTGAACCGGACGCGACTGAACCTCGCCACGACGCTAGGCACGCTCGGCGACGCGCGCGCGGCGCGTCAACTGCAGGAGAAGGTCCTCGAAGTTCGCACGCGCACCTTGCCCGACGATCACCCCGACCTGCAGCTCGCGCGTCAGAACCTGGCGGTCACGATCTTGGACTCCGGTGACGTCGCGCGCGCACGCGAGCT
>JANOFY010000634.1:0-14130 GCA_031413895.1 Planctomycetota bacterium
CACCTGCACACGCGCCAGACCGACGTGTGGTACGTGCCGCCGAGCGACAAGCTCCTGCTCGTGCTCGCCGACGTGCGCAAAGGCTCGCCGACCGAGGGCATGGTCATGCGCTTCGTGCTCGGCGACGGCAACTCGCGCCTCGTGCGCATCCCGCCGGGAGTCGCGCACGGCTGCAAGAATCTTAGGACCGCGCTGCCAAGCACGATCATCTACTTCGTGGACGTGCAGTTCTCCATCGACGAGCACTGCGACGAGGGCCGGTTGCCGTGGGATCACTTCGGCGCGCAGGTGTGGGAAGTCGAGCGGGGGTAGATCGCTAGCGAGGCCTTGGCGTCGCGTTGCGCAACTCCGCGACTTTGATCTCGTGGATGAGCGTCCCGTCCTTGCCGGAGAGCAAGCGCTCGAATTGCGCGAAAGGGTTTGCTGGCTAGCGCGGTGCGCCCGCTTCCGTGATCACGATCATCCGCTTGGGGCGACCGGCGCGCTTCGTTCGCCGCCGGCGGTTGTGACCGAGTCGTGACACACTGCCGCATCAAACCGTCGTATTGTGCGCCTCACCCAATGAGGAACACCATCCGACACACGCTGATCGTTGCGCCGCTCACCGCTCTTTCCCTCATCGCCGCGACGATTGCTTTTGAACCGCAAGCCAGCGGCGCTGTCGCCGGGCCGTCCCCGCTCCCGCTCAGTCAACCGACCGCTCAATCGGCGACTCCAAACGCTCCTGCTGCGGCCCCGTTCAAGGTCGTGACAGAACTCGACAAGGCCATCTGGCACATCTTCCAGGACAGCAAAGGCACCTACTGGTTCGGGAGCCACGGCCAGGGCCTCTACCGGCGCGACAAAGACGCCTTCGCTCTCTTCACCACCGACTCCGGCTTGTGCGACAACGACATCGGCCGGATGCAGGAAGACAAGTTCGGCAATCTCTACGTCAGCACTTCCAAAGGCATCAGCAAGTTCGACGGACGCACCTTCACGACGCTGAAGGTGGACGACTCCATTCCCGCCAGCACGGAGGTGAAGCTCGGGCCCGATGTTCTCTGGTTCCAATGCGGCGGCGATGAACCGCACGCGATTTTCTACGACGGCACGTCTCTGCGGAAACTCAAGGTTCCAACGACCGCGGGCGGCGATGCACACTTCGCCGAGTTGCCGCGTTCGAAGTACCCGAACGCCAAGTACAGCCCCTACGACGCGTACACCATCTACACAGACAGCCGTGGCAACGTGTGGTTCGGCACCGCAACCCTTGGGGCGTGCCGTTTTGACGGCAAGTCCTTCGCCTGGATCTCCCAGGACGAACTGGGCTTCGACGAGAAGGACAACCGGACGTTCGGCACGCGCTCCATCATCGAAGATCGGGACGGCAAGTTCTGGATCACCGTGACGCGCCACCGCTTCGACGTGTACCCACCGCCATCCGGATCAGCGACGCACAGCGCAGGCGGACTCGACTACATCAAGGCACCGGGCCTCGTCCACGCCGCGGATGGTGTCGATGAGGACTACACCTACGTCATGTCCATGGCCAAAGACAAAGCCGGCGACGTATGGATGGCGACGTACGGTGCCGGCGTGTGGCGATACGACGGAAAGACGCTGACGAGCTATCCCGTCCTCGTCGACGGAAAGCCAATCACCGTGTATTCAATCTACAGAGACCGCGAGGATGGCCTGTGGCTCGGCACGCACGAACACGGCGTGTGCAAGTTCAACGGGAAGGCGTTCGAGAAGGTCAAGTTCTGACGCGTTAGGTCTTCGCCGCCGCTTCCGTAATCTCGATCATTCGCTCGAGTGACAGGCGGGCTTCCGCGACGAGCTCCTTGCGCTCCGCTTCGCTCAAGCGATCCCGCGCCGCGGTCAATTCGTTCATCACGTCGCCCGCGAGCACGCGGTTGATCTCCGGCGGCTTGCCCTTGCGCAGGAGGTCGAGGATGCCGGCGAGGTGCGGCGGATCGTTGCGACTCATCGTCGCGCAGCCGCAGCCCGCGGTCTTGAACTGATTATCCGGGATGTCGGCGAGGTGCATGATCTCGACGCCGCGCTGCGCTGCTTGATCGCGCGCGTTGCGAACGAAGTGTCCTTCGGTGCCGATCGCGATGCGCTCGCCCTTCTTCGCGGCCATCACTTGCTTCCACAGATAATCCGTGGAGCCCGAGCCGTCCGCAGCTTGCACGACCGCGAGCGGTGACTCGGGGTGCACGATCACGCGCCAGCCGCGCGCCTTCCACCACTTCACGTGCTCCGGGCTGAACACCGTGTGCACGCCGCAGTAGCTGCCCCACAGGATCATCTCCGCGCGATCGAGCGCCGCGAGCCCGCCCTCGACGGTGTGCTCGTCGATCTTGAGCCCGCTGCGCCACACTTGCGGATCGGGGAGCGCGACCACTCGCGACAGATCCATGCCGAGCTTCGCCGCCGTGTTGCGACCGAGGTGATGATCCGGAACAAACAGGATCTTCTTCTTTTTCTTCCGCGCCCAGTCGACGACGAGGTGCGCGTTCGAGCTCGTGCACACCGCACCGCCCGTTCGACCCGCGAGCGCCTTCAATCGTCCGCCCGTGTTCATGTACGCGACGACGCACAGCTCGTCGCCGTAGCGCTCGATCAATTGATCGGCGACGGGCAGCACCATGTAGTCCTTCGCCAGCATCTCCATCGTGCAGCCGGCTTTGGGATTCGTGATCCACACCGTCTGATCTTCGTGCGCGAGGATCGCGATCGACTCGGCCATGAAGTGCACGGCGGATTCGACGATCACCTTCTTCTCGGGATTGCGCACCGCTTGCAGCGCGAGCGCGTAGCTGTCCGCGACCTTTCCGCCGTAGCGCTCCACGACCTTCACGATCTCGCCGCCCATGTAGAAATGCGCGAGTAGAAGGAGGCTGTCACCGAAGTGATCGAGCGCGGGGAGCGCGTACCGATCGAGCCATCCGAACACCGTCGCCGGCTTCCGATCGGGGAGAGCTAGGTACTCCTCCGCGTACGGCTTGAACTCGGCCTGGTACCAGTCGAACGGCAGGTCCGTCTGGCAGATCGGAATCTCGGGAAGAAGCTGAATCCCCGAGGAAGCGATCGCTGGAGACGTGCGGGAAACGCTCATCCCGTCCAGGATACACACGTGCAACCTCGACTGGGAACCCGGCGGTCGACTTCGAGGCTCGTTCGTGTCGATGAAGTCCTGGCAGGCTGCGAGTCGGGAGCTCGCACATGAGGCAGATCGAGAAGGGTTTCGCGGCGCTCGGCGCGCTTGCGATCGCAGTGGCGTTCGCGGCGTGCCGCAGCGACTGGGATGTGAAACGCGACGCGGGGGTAGCGGGCGATCGACCCGGCTCGCGCGCAGGATCCGTCGACGATTCAGCGCCCGTTCGTGCGCTCGAGATCTCGAAGTCGACGCGCATTCTGCCCGGCTCGCACTTCCGGCCCGCGGCGAGGATCGGCGAACGCTCCTCTGCGATCGTCATCCGCGATCAGCGCGGCCTGACGCTCGATCTCTCCGGCGTCGAGTTGTCGGGATCTCCGCGCGGGACCGATCCCGACCAAGTGGACGGCTGGTGCATCCTGATCGAGCACTCGACGGACATCACGGTGCGCGGTGGAACGATCCGCGGCTACAAGGGCGGTATCGTCGCGTACGACTGCGACAAGCTCGTGATCGACGGCGTGAAGTTCGACGACGGCTACGCGAGCCGATTGCTCAGCACGACGCTCGCCGAGGATCAATCCGACTGGCTCTATCCGCACGAGAACGATCAGGACGAGTGGATCACAGACTACGGCGGTGCGATCAGCTTGAATGATTGCACGAACGCGATCGTGCGCGGCTGTCGCGGCCGCCACGCGCAGAACGGCATCCTGCTCACGCGCTCGAACGGTGCCTCGATCTACGACAACGACTTCTCGTTCCTGTCGGGCTGGGGGCTCGCGATGTACCGCTCGTCGGAGAACGTCGTCAGCCGCAACTGCTTCGACTACTGCGTGCGCGGCTACAGCCACGACGTGTATTGGCGCGGGCAGGATTCGGCCGGGATCCTGATGTTCGAGTGTTGCTCCGACAATCTCTTCGCGCAGAACAGCGCGACTCACGGCGGCGACGGACTCTTTCTGTTCGGCGGGAACGACCTCGTTCTCGGTCGTGCAGTCGAACGCGGCGAGACCGATACCGGCGGCTGCGATCGAAACGTCTGGTACCGGAACGACTTCTCTTACGCGGTGGCGAACGCGATCGAGGCCACGTTCTCGGCCGACAACTGGGCCATCGGGAACGACTTGTCCGGCAGTCACCAACACGGCGTGTGGGGCGGCTACTCGAGCCGCATGGTGATCGTCGGCAATCGAATCGGCGACACGCTGGGCGGCGGCGTGTCGATCGAGCACGGGCAGGAGTGCGTGATCGCGCGCAACCGCATCTTGGCGAACGACATCGGTGTCGAGTTGTGGTGGGACGAGGATCCGGATCTCGTCGGCGGTCCGTTTGGACGCGCGAAGGATACGGCCTCGCGCGATCATTGGATCGTCGACAACTACTTCGCCGACAGCGGCCGCGACCTCGTTCTCAAGCAGACGACCGGCTTGAAGTTCGCGGACAACAACTACTTCACGGGCAGCGCGCCGATCCGCGGCGAGGGCATCACGGCGCAGGGTGCGCTCGAGCGCGGGCTCGAGCCGCGCGACTTGATGAAGGGTGTCGACGGCTCGCTCCCGAGCGGCGTCGCGGAGGACGTGAGCGTCGCGCCGTCCGCCGAGACGTTGCCGGCCACGCTGCGCGACGTGCTCGACTACGAGTGCCCCCCCGTTCCCGGCAAGCGTGTGACGAACGCGAAAGACCGCGGACTGCGCCTCGGGCTCGACACGATCGTGATGGGGGAATGGGGTCCGTGGGACTACGCGAGCGGCGAGCCGCGGCCGAAGCAGCGCGAGCCGGGCGGCCTCTTCGCGGGCGCGCGCTGGAACGCGACGTGGTTCTCGTGGCGCGAGGGCGTCGATCCGCGCAAGGACGTCGATGCGTGGCGCGCGCTCGCCGCGGAACCGCTTGCGCAGGCCGTCGTCGACGTGTGGGTCAATCCCTGGTCGAGCGACGCGATCAAGCGACAAGTCGGCAACGATCGATTCGGGCTGCTCGCGTCGACCGATCTCGAGGTCGGTGACGGCGGTCGCCATCGAGTCCGCGTCGTGTCGGACGACGGTGTGCGTGTGAGGGTCGACGGCAAGACGGTGCTCGAGAACTGGACGTGGCACGCGCCGACGCGCGACGAAGCCGAGTTCGAGCTCACGAGCGGACGGCACCGCATCGAGTTCGAGTACTTCCAGATCGACGGCGCCGCGGCGCTGTCGGTCGAGCTCGAGCGCATCGACGCGCCGTAGGTGGCGCTCGTCGCGCTGTCTCAGTCGATCGGCAGGCTCACCGCTGTCGTATGCCCCGCGGTGATCTCGATCGGTAGCGGACCTTGGCTCGTGCGAACTCGGAGCTCACCGTGGTCGAGCCACACTCCGATGTTCCACGCCTTCCATTCACCCGCTGCGAGCGCGCCCCAGCGGATGCTCTCGCCGACGCGCCCCTCGCGAATCAAGCACGCGCTCGGCTCTGCGACGGGCAGCAGCAGGACGAGGCTCGTCCCGCGCGGCGGCGCTTCGTTCACTCGAAGCTCGAGCGATCCCGCGGGGACGAGTCGCACCTCGACGTCGAGCGCTCCCTCGCCCGCGTGCGTTCGATCGACGCGAGCCCAGCCCGAGCCGGCACGATCGTGCGCCGCGGACACGACGAACTCGCTCGCTTCGCGCGGCAAGATCACGTCGAAGGCTCCGTTCGAATCCGTCGTGAAGCACGGCAGCAACCGGCCGGCGCCGTCTCGAAAGCGCACGGATTCGACGAGCGACTCCGCGTACCCCGAGTCGCCGCGCTCGAGGGACGTGACGACGTCGTTGGGAGGGGGGGCGTCGACGGCGACGAACCACACGACCGCATCGGGCTGAGCACGACCGCGGGCGTCGAGCACGCGGCCCCGGAGATGCGCGCTCGCGAGATCGACGTCGAACTTCGTCTCCCGCGACTCGACGACGACGTCGAACGAAGTGGGCCCTACGGATCGATCGACGGCCACGGTGATCGTGAACCGGCCGAACTCGAGGTTCTCGAAGTGAAATGCGCCCGTCGAGTCACTCACGCCGTGCCAGGGCTTCCACTCGATCGCGCCCTGCGCCCACAGCGTCAGCTCGGCGCCGATGACCGGGCGCACGCCGTCGAGCACGCGTCCCGCGAGCCGGCCGATGCCGGGACTCGTGATCCACACGTCGAGATCGCTGTTCCAATCGAGATAGACCTCGGCCGCGGAGTCCGAAGCGGGCCGCCGCAGTTGCGAGCAGGAGAACGTCGCGCGGCCGCGACCCAGGTGTTCGAACGTCGCGACACCCTCGGCGTCGGAAACAGCGGGAGCGGGTCTCACCATCTCGGTCGACGCGGTCACGCCGATCCCGGGGAGCGGCGCGCCGTCGCGATCGCTCACGTGCACGCGCGCGCGCGCTCCGCGTGCGAGTGAAATGTTGCAGCGCATCGCCGCCGGATCCCACGCGTGTTCCCCGAATCCGACGACGCTCGGAGCGGAGCCGTCGGCAGCCACCCAGACGTAGGACCCTTCCAAGTTGTAGCTCGTCACCCGCGCACGGCCCGCGTCATCGGTCGTGTCTGACGGCCGACCCAAACGCGCTTGACGCACCGCGTCTTCCTCACCGGCGCGGACGCGTGCACCTTCGATGGGAGCGCCCGTCACGTCGTCCGTCACGAAGACGTCGAGCGTGTGCAGCGGCTCGAGCAGCACGACACCGAGTGGGACATCGCCGCCCGACAAGGCGTAGAGATCCACCGTGTACGTCGCATAGCCGAGCGCGGCGATGGCCAGTCGCTGCGGCGGCTCGGAGGGGAAGCGGACACCGCTCAAGCGAAACGCTCCGCCCGGATGATGCCCGAGGGCGACGCCTGTCTCGTCGACCAGCGACTCGGGCGCGGCACCGGCGATTCGAACCTCGAATTCCTCGACCGGGGTGTTCGAGCGGAGACTGCGTGCTTCGAAGGAGAGTACGCCGCCGCGCGGCACCACGAGATCGATCGCGCGGGCACCCGCGGGAGCGCGCGCGATCAAGTACACGCACGCGAGCTCGTCTCCCCGCGACGTGAGCGGTCCGACGCGCAGGGTGTGCGCGCACAGTGGATCGAGGCCGTCCATGTGAAATCGACCATCGGATGCGACGCGCGCCGAGCGCTGGTCCGACGTTGCGCCGAGCCGAGGGGATTCGGCCGAGACTTCGCCCCCGCGACTCCTCGCGGTATCGCGCCACGTGCGCTCGGGATCGGCGAGCACGCACAACGTCGCGAGCTCATCGGGCGGGGGACCGAACACGTTGCCTTGGAGCGCGACCGCCGTCCCGAGCTTGAACACGATCGCCGCGGGCGTGCGCTTCGTGTCTTCCCACGCACCATCGATGCGCTGCTCGAGAAAGTCGGGATGGCTCGCGAGCAATCCAAAGCTCCCATGGGCGAGCGGCGCCGTTCGGAAGCGGCCGTTCGCGGCCGTGATCGCCAGGGGCTCCGTCATCGCGGGCCCTGGTTGAGTCGCGTTCGATTCGAACGAATCGACGCGATCGATGCGCGCGTTGCCGATCGCGCGTCCTTCTTGGTCGAGGACTTCGCCCTCGAGCACGAGCGGAAAGTCCAGCGCGAGATCACCGAGGTCGAGCATCTCGCGCGCCTCGAGCACGAGATCGTCGAGATCGCGCGGGGCGAGGGACGGCGAACGCAGCGCGATTCGGATCGGACCGGACGGCAGCCCACGGAGCTCGAAGCGCCCTTCGGCGTCGGTCGTGACGTGACGCACGCGCGCGATCTCGTCGTCGCGATCGAGATCCGGATCGCTGCGACCTTGGCGCCGGCGCTCTCGAGTTCCGTCGCGGTCGATCGCCACGGCATCGAGCGGCCAAACACGACCTGGCTTCAAGCCGACGCTCGGCGTGGGGACCTGTGGCGCAGCGAGGACACGGCAGCCGGCTTGCTTCGCGCCGTTCCTGTCGACGACGCGGCCCCTCACGACGGTGGGTTCGTCGGGAGCGAGAGCGTGCGCTGCGTGAATCGTGTTCGGCGTCGCCGCGAGCTCGCTCGGCGCGGGATCAGATGTCGACGATGCGGCGTCGGTGCCTCGACCGTCGGCGACCGCGTCGAGAGGCCGCGATTCGAGAGCGTCGGAGTCCGGCGCACCGCTCGATGTCGTCGCTCGTGTCCCGCCGTTCGCCGGGACACGGGCGTCGCGAGAAATCCACCACGCGATCGCTCCCAGAGCGACGAGCAGTGAAATCACGATCCCGGCGCGGCGCATGACGAGGTGCGAGTATCGAGAGTGCGGAGGCGGTCTGCTAGACGAGATCGTTTCGGTGTCCAGTGGCCCGTCGGCGCGGAGCGGAGCACGCACGGACTGACAGGCCGCGGTGGCGCGGATCGACGCGCGGACCGCGGGTTTCGTCCGACGAGATTCTCAATCCGTGCGTCGCGAGCGCACTCACGCCCGAAACAACGTCCACGTTCCGATCGCGATGAATCCGATCCCCGCGGCGATGCGCAGCGTGTTCGGAGGGATGTGGCGTCCCGCGAGCGCGCCGACGAACACCCCGATGGCCGTCGCGAGGATGAGCGCGAGCGACGCCGCGGCGAACACGAGCCACCTCGATCGCTCGTCGTCGGCGGCGAAGAGCACCGTCGCGAGCTGCGTCTTGTCGCCGATCTCCGCGAAAAAGACGCTCGCGAACACGACCAGGAAGAACTTCCCATCCATCTGCTGCGTGCCTTTCGATTGCCTGAACCTCGAGCTAGCGCCTGCCGCTGGCATCGCCGCCGAACTCGCGGCGGTTCGCGGACTGATCGCGACCTACGCGGCCGAGCGAGATCTCGGCGCGCGCGAAGCTCTCGGGAGTGATCGGCGCACCGGCGTGACCGCGCAGCATCGCGAGCTGGCCGACGTGCGTGAACGCATCGGCGATCGGACCCTGCACGAGCTGCGACGCCGGGCGAGCGAGCGTGTCGGACTTCGCGAGGCGCTGGTCGAGGCGCGCGAGCGCTGAGAAGAAACGCGCCAGGTCCGCGTTCCAATCACCGACGCTCGCGGCCTTCCACTTCCCGTCGCCATCCGCGATCGCCTCGGCCCACTCGATCAGATCGCCGAGGTGACCCAAGATCTCGAGCGGCGTGCGCGTCGCCGGACCGATGCGATGAGCGCCAAAAATCGGCGGGTGGGTCGCGCAGGACCTTTTCCGCTCGGTACGCGAGCGTCGCCAGCGTGTGGCGCAGCAGAGCTCGATCGCCGTCGATCGACGCTTTGTACGCGTGCGAGATCTGGCCCAAGTGGTACACGCAGTGCTGGATGACGCCGTCGATCAAGCAGCGCACGTCGTAGTCACGCCCCGGAGTCGGCTTCGCGAAGTCGCGGTCGTTCATGGCGTCGACCGTGCGCTGCAGCGCGCGATGCGCATCGCGAAGTCGCTGCTTCGCGCCGTCCCATGCCGCCGGCGAGAAGTCCGTGATCGGTGGGAACGTCGCGGCGTCGCCGTCCGCCTCCGCAACATGTCCGTGGATGCGTCGATCCGCGATCTCGAGCCACACCGTCACGTGAGTGACGATCTCCCACGTCGAGTGCGTACCCGGATTTCGCAGCGTCGAACGCGCCGCGTCGATGCGATCGAGCATCCCAAACACGGAGACATCGATCCACGCGCCACCTTCGAACACGCGTCGCAGTTGATCGGAGAGGTGCGAGCTCATCGCGCCGAGGATAACGGCGGGCGCGCGGTATGGGCAGTGAGCGAGCTCGCGCGCGGCGCGGCGTCATCTCTGACTCCAGCCCCGCACAAGTCGCCACATGAATCGTGTCCGTTCAGGGGCTGGACACGTTCACTCGCGTCACGGCGTCCAAACGATCGCCAGTCCGTTCGTTCGATTTGTATTCGACGTGGGCGCCGGCGTGCACACCGGGTTCGCTTGGCGATACGAGACTTGGTAGTAGCGCGTCCCGCCGCTCGGCGGGATCGCCCCTTTGACCGAGAGCGGCAGGTCGGCGCCGGATGGATTCGTCGACGCGCCGCCGACGACGCTCTTCTGTCCCACTCGCAGCAGCGCGCCGGACACGCACAGGATGCCGCGGCCGAACGGGATCGCGTCCTGACCGGTGGCTTGGAAGTACCACGACTGCGCGCCCGACATCTCCGAGCTCTTGAGCACGAGCGAGTCGGCGGAGACGCTCGACGTGCCAGTCGCGGTCAGTTGAGCGCCGACGTCGTACAGGAGATTCGCGCATCCGCGTTCGCCGACTCCGTAATTTCCGCACGGACACGCCACCGGGAACGAATCGACGTCGGCTGATCCATCCCCGAAGCAGTACCGGAAGCCTCCGGCCGTCTGACAGTTCCTGAAAACCTGCACGCCGCCGCCGAGATATGTGAGCCGCAACACTTCCGGCCGCAGGTCACCCGAGAGATCACCGACCTCGATCTGTTTACCGACCGCGGTCGGAAAGGAGGTCGGCGAGACCGTGAACGAACCCACGCCGTTGTTGAACAGGAGGCGAATGCCGGATTCGTAATTGCCCACAACGATGTCTCGATCTCTGTCGAGATCGAGGTCCGCGGTGTCGATCGCATTCGTGAGGCCCGTCGAGTACGACGCAGGCGGTGTCGAGAAGATGCCGTTGCCCGGATTCATGTACACCTTCGTGAAGTGGCTGTAGTCGTCCGCAACCGCGAGGTCGAGATCTCCGTCGCTGTCGAAATCCCAGAGCGTGATCGCCCACGAATTGTCGTTGTCGAACGTCGCCGTGGCCGCACCGAACGCTCCCGCGCCGAGGTTCTTGCGCACGACGATGTAGCTGTCGCTCCCGGAGAAGCCTGCGTTGGCGCTCGTGGTCACGAGGTCGAGATCACCGTCGCCGTCGAGATCGCCGAGGCCGATGGCGGGAGCGAACTGACTTGCGGGCCCAGCCGAGTACGTAGCGGTGGCACCGAACGTCCCGCTCCCCTGATTGAAGATCACAGTGACGGTGTGCGCGTGCAGGTTGACCGTCGCCATATCGAGGTCCGCGTCGCCGTCGAGATCGCCGACCGCGAGCCGGTAGGGTTCATCGCCCGCCGCGTAGCTGGCCGCGCCGCCAAACGTCCCACCCTGGTTCAGGAGCAGGGTGATCGCGTCCGCAGAGCCGTTCGCGAACGCGATGTCGAGGTCCCCGTCATTGTCGAAATCGGCGACCGAGATCGCGTTGACGTTCGCATTCACGGAGTGCACGAGCGAGGCCGCGAACGTGCCGCCCGAATTGAGATGAACGCTGATCCCTGGGCCCGCCCCTCCGGTATGAGCCGTGACTACGTCACGGTCGCCGTCCCCGTCGAGATCGCTGGTCGCGAACGCGCGCACGACCGCGCCCGGTGCGAGGGTAGGCAATGCTTCAAGACACGGGTCCTGCGCCCAGCTCGACGATGGCCAGCACGCGAGCGCGAATGCAGACGCGGCGACGATCGTGAATGACGACGAACCGTGATGTCGAAACATGGCCACGTGTCCCTTTCCGGTAGAACGACGAAGGATCGAAGTTCGGAAGCCGTCTGACGAGGGCCATCGTACGCCTACTTGCGCCAGGTGCCTATCGCGTCGGCGTGGGCCATGACGATCGAATCGGATTCAGCGCCAAGACGCGCGCACGTCCAAGTGAACTGACCCGCACAAGCGATCGAGGCCGCGCAGAGATCTCTGCGCGGCCTCGATCGCATTCAAGTCGACGGGCCCGACGAGCTAGGGTTTGACGGGTCCACCCATGTCACGGTGACCAGATCACGGTGAGTCCGTTCGACGTGTTCAGCGTCGCCGGCGTACAGAAGTTGACCGCATTGCGGTACACCGCCTGGTAGTGCTTCGTCTGCGCGCCGCTGAGTCCGGCGAGGCTCGCGATTCCGCCGAGCGTGTTGGCTCCGCCCAGCGTCGTGACGCGGCCGAGCCGCACGAGCGTTCCTGCGACGCACACGAGGCCGTCGTAGTCGGGCGACCACGAGCCGAAGCCGCCGTTCACGGTCTCCGTGCCTTGCAAGAAGATGGCGTAACTGCCGGGCAGCATGCCCTCCGCTTTCAAGCCGAGCTCGCTCGACGCGATGGTGACGCTCGGGCTTGGAGTTCCGAACGTCGAGTGCACGGCCGTCAGCAAGCCTCCGGTGCTGCCCGGTTTGGAGTTCTTGCAACCGCGTCCGGGGCCGCCAATCTGCGCCGTGCACGGGCAAGGCTCGCCGGTGCCGTCACCAAAGCAGAACGGAATCAGCGCGCCGGTTTCACCCGTGAGCCACCAGCCCGTGATCGCTCCGGGCGCGCCGTCGAACCAGTCGCGCAGGTGCAGCTTCCACGTGCCGGCGCTCCCCGAGATTTCTCCGAACACATCGTTCGCGATCGGATACGACGCGCTCGTCCACAGACCGCCACCGCTGTTGAGGTATTGGTCGTACGTGCCGCCCGAGATGAACGACTTACCTTGCTGGACACTCGCACCTCCGGATTCCACGAACGTATAGGTGCCGGCCAAGAACCCACCCGAGTCACCGGCACCTTCGGATGTGTTGTCGTAACCGGGCCGCACGATCACGTTGAATCGCTGGCCCGCAGGGTTCTCGAGATAAACGTGGAGATCGCCTCTCCAGTTGTGCACGAGGCCCTGGATGACCACGGTGTTCACGCGGTTCAACTCCGCCGGCACCGTGACCGGTGAGACGAGCTCCGGCCAGAAGGGTGTGGAGTTCCAGTCCCCGTTGATCACGGGCCCGTCGGGAATCGATCCGCCGGGTCCGACGGTCGAGATGACCTCCGAGAATGCGGCTGCGTTCGCGAGCGGGGCGAAGGACAGCGAGCAAGCGATTGCGATCGCGGACGAGCCAAGAAGCGTGAACGACGGCGAAGCACGATGACGGCGCATGTCGAAGCGTCCCTTCGGGCAGGTGAAGACGTCGGACGGGCGTTCGGAAACGATCGGCTCGAACAAGACTGTACGCCGATGTCTCGAAGTCGGCTATCGAGCGAGCGCGCGAATCAGCGCGGCGAGGCCGGAAGGCGGTCGAAGAACGCCTTCGCAATCACGAGGGCGAGCCTCTCGTTCCCGGCTTTTCCGAAGTGGCACACGCCGTAATACAGCGTCTCGCTCACATCCGAGAAGGGTCGGCTCGCGTCGACGAACGTGACACCTTCTCCGCGCAGACGCGCGCCGCGGCGACCGCGCTCACTCCTCCGCCAAGAACGGATAGCGCCAGTCGCGCGGCGGCACGAGCGTCTCCTTGATCGCGCGCGGGCTCACCCAGCGCGTGAGATTCAAAATGGAGCCGGCCTTGTCGTTCGTGCCCGACGCGCGCGAACCGCCGAACGGTTGTTGTCCGACGACGGCGCCGGTCGGCTTGTCGTTCACGTAGAAGTTGCCGGCCGCGAAGCGCAGCGCATCCGTCGCTTGGCGGATCGCAGCACGCTCCGTCGCGAACACGGCGCCCGTCAACGCGTAGTCCGACGTCGTGTTGCAGAGCTCGAGCGTCTCGGCGAAACGCTTGTCGTCGTAGACGTGCAGCGTGAGCACCGGTCCGAAGAGCTCCGTGCACATCGTCTCGTAGCGCGGCGCCTTCGCTTCGATCACCGTGGGCTGGATGAACCAGCCGGTGCGGTCGTCGCACTCGCCGCCGAAGACGATCGAAGCGTCTGGCGTCTGGCGCGCCGCGTCGATCGCGCCCTTGAGCTTCGTGAACGAGCGCTTGTCGATCACCGCGCCGACAAAGTTGCGGAAGTCGGCGACGTCGCCCATGCGCATTTCTGCGAGCATCGCACCCACGTTCTCGCGCACGGTCTTCCACAGGCTCTTCGGGATGTAGGCGCGACTGACGGCGGAGCACTTCTGTCCTTGGTACTCGAACGAGCCGCGCACGAGCGCGACGCACAGCGCGGTCACGTCCGCCGACGAGTGCGCGAACACGAAGTCCTTGCCGCCGGTCTCGCCGACGATGCGCGGGTACTGCCCGTAGCTCGCGATGTTCTTCCCGATCGACGACCAGATGCCGTTGAACACCGCGGTCGAGCCGGTGAAGTGC
>JANOFY010000635.1:0-8145 GCA_031413895.1 Planctomycetota bacterium
GGAGCGCTCGACCGTCTCATCGCGACGCTCGACGTTCCGGCGGGGGTCATGGAGCTGGCGTGAGCGACGGCTCAGCCGCGCGCTGGTGGTCAGGCCCCTGAGCGTTCTCTATCCTCTTCGCCCGATGGATTCCTGGGATTCCTGCCGAGCACTCGCGCGGAGCGCTCTTCTGGCTCTGCCGCTCCTCGTCGCGATGCAGAATCCACCGCCGCCGATTCCTGCTCCCCTCCCTCCTCCGGGGCAAGCGTTCGGTCCGGGCCAGGACTTCGAGCTGACGCTCGAGAAGGCGCTCTCGATCGCGCTCGAGAGCAACCTCGGGCTCCAGATCGAGTCGCTCCAGTCGGACATCGCGCGCTACAACGCGCGCGGAAGCTGGGGCGCGTTCGACTGGATCTTCAATGCGCGCGCGGGCATCTCGGAAGGCGAGTTCGAAGCCGAGGATCCGGTCACGGGCGGGGCCGGGTTCGTGGTCGAGACCGATTCGGACAACTTCGGTTTGGACTTCACGAAGCCGCTGACGACGGGCGGGACGTTCCGCGCGGCGTTCGATGCGTTCAATACGGACACGAACAGTGGTTCCTCGCTGTCCGACAGCGCGACCACGGACATCGTCGCGCTGACGTACTCGCAACCCTTGTGGCGCGGCGCCTGGCGTGAGTACGCGACGTCGCAGCAGCGCGAGGCCGAGCTCGAGGAGCGACGCCAGGGCGCGCAAGCGCGCGAGGCCACCGAACGGCTGCTCTTGCAGGTGGCGAACGCGTACTGGGACCTCGTGTCGGCGAAGGAACAGCTCGAGATCGCGGAGTCAGGCCTGCTCCTGGCGCGCGAGCAAGTCGAGCAGAACCGCCGTCGATTGGACGCGGGCGTCGGAACCGAGGTCGAACTCTTGCAAGCGGACACCGAGGTCGCGACGCGCGAGGAGCAGCGCCTGCTGGCCGAGGTGCGCACGCGACAAACGGCCGATGTGCTGATGCGTCTCTTGTTCCCCGGCACCGATGCCGCGGTGTGGGAGACGACGCTCGTGCCGCGCACGCCGCTGCCCGACGTCATCACGACGGTCGGCCTTCCAGCTTGGACCGACGCTTTCTCGGTCGCCGTCGCCGAACGATCGGAGCTCGTGCAACAGCGGTTCGTGATCGAAGCCGCCGAAGTGCGGCATACGCGCAGCCGCTCTGAGAAGCATCCGGGCCTCGACCTCGATCTGTCGGCTTCGAGCCGGGGCTTCGACGCCGACGCGGGCGACGCGTTCCAAAACGCGATCAGCTATGACTTCCCGACGTACTCTGCTGCGCTCGTGTTCAACGTGCCGCTGGGGAACAAGACCGCGCGCTACGCGGAGAAGATCGCTTGGGCGCAGCTCCGTCAAGCGCGCCTCCAGTACAACGAGCTCGAATCGACGATCGTCGGCGAGGTGCGCGAGTCGGTGCGGCAAGTGGGCTATCAGGCCGAGGCCGTGCGCGCGGCGATGAAGAGCCGCGAGCTCGCGGAGCGGCAGCTTTCGGCGGAGCAAGCGCGCTATCAAGAAGGCTTGTCGACCACGTTCCAGGTCCTTCAGTTCCAGCAGGACTACGTGGCGGCGATGTCACGTGAACGGTTGACGCGGGTCAACTATGCCAAGGCGACGATCGCGCTCCTCTTCGCGCAGGGAATCCTGAGTCCGACGCTCGTGAAATGAGCCGGCGACGCGCGTGGTGGTCGGCGCTCGCGCTCGCGGTGCTGGCGATCGTGCTCGTGCGCGTCTGCCAGCGTCGCGGGGGCGATTCGGAAGAGAAGGCGATCCTGACGCCGGCCGAGAACGAGCTCCAGAGCGACGACCGGATCTCGTACTTGCTCCCGCCGTGCGCGCATCCCGAGCCGTTTCTCGCCGACACGAGTGACATGGTTGCGGCGCTCGTGTCGAAGCTCGGCCGTGGACAGCTCGACGCGCTCCGTAAGGCGAAGGCCGAGCTCGCGCGCATGGGGCCCGAAGTTCTGCCCGAGCTGCGGCGATTCTTCGAAGGCGCGTACGTCCAAGCGCTCTCCGCGCCGCTCGTGATCAACGCGCTCGCGGTGGCGGCGATGATGGAGACCGACGACGGACGCGAGATCCTGCTCGACGGGCTGCAGCATCCGCAAGAGACCGTGCGCCTCGCGGCGGTGCGCGGACTGCGCCGTCACGTCCGCGCATCCGACTACGACCGGCTCATCCCGTTGATGCCGGTGTCGGGATCGGAGCTCGGGCTCGCGATCGGGCAGCTGGCCGTGCTCGTCGACCGCGAGCGCTTCGAAGCGGATCTCTTGGAATGGTTCGACGCGGGGCGCTACCCGAGCCTGTGGGAAGAACTCTTCCCGCTGATCACCGACACCGAGCGACCGGCGACGGTGAAGCGCATGTCGGAGCTCGTCGATCGAGCCGAAGGCATCGTGTGGATCACGATGCAGGTGGCGCTCGCCCACGCGGGGGACGCCGGTGCGGACGCCAAGGTCAAAGCCTGGCTCGCGGACGAGAACCCCGTTCGCCGCATGTTCACCGTGCGCGCGCTCGACCGCGCCAAACTCACCGGTGAGATCGCGGCGCTCCTCGCGACCGATCCGGACATCGGTGTTCGTGAATTCATGGCGCGCTCCCTGAGTGCGTTGCCCCCGAGTCCCGAAATCCTCGCGCAATTGCGCGTCGCATCGGGTGATTCGGCTCGCACTGTCCGACTGACCTGCCTCGGAACGCTGGTCACGCACGGCGACGAAGCCGCGATCAACGAAGTGCTCGAGATGCTGCGCGGGGACAAGAACGATCTCGAGGCGGCGCTGACGATCTTGCGCGCCGGCTTCGACAAGAATCCCGGGCTCGACGAGCGCACCCTGTCGCTCTTGATGCGACTTCGAGCAGGCGACCTGCAGCCCGTTCGCGTCGACCGGTTGACGCTCGACCGCGCGCTCGGATACGTGCCGCTGCGCGCGGCGGCCGAAGAGCTCTACCGGTCGGCGCTCGCGGCGGACGGAGAGATCCAGGGCCTGCGCGCCCATCTTTGGTACCTGCAACAAGTCGGCAACGTCGGCGACGCCGGACGGCAGCTCGCGCGCGAGCGCTGGGACGGTGAGTCGGACCCACTGCGCCGCATGGACCTCGTGACCGCCTCGTCGTACGACGACAGCGCCGGAGCACGCGAACTCCTCGTGCGCGTGATCGACAGCGAGCGCTCGACCCCGGAGGAGATCCTGTACGCGGCCCACTTGATCCTGAAGATCGGACCCGCGACCACGACCGCGCCGTTCCTGAAGCGGGCGACGCTGAAGGTGTCCGACGCGCGGATACGGACGGCGCTCAACTGCCTCTTGTGGGAGTGGTACGGTCGCGACGCGTGACGCGCGCGCCGCGCTTCAAAAGCGCGTGAGCGAAACCCAGCGCGCGTCGAGACGAGCGCTCACCGGCGGCGGCCGGTCGGGGCCGGCGTAACGCCCGTCGCCGTTGGCGTCGCCGAGCACGCCGCGGTCGTCGAAGCACAGGAATGCGCCGATGCCCGTGTGCCCGTGTTCCCACGGCCACGCGCGCAGCACGACGCCGTCCTGCGACGTATGCGCTCGATCGAACAGGTAGCCGTGCCGGCGCACTCGCCCATCGGGCAGGATCTCGATGTCGCCGAGGCGCCGCTCGAGCGCGCTGCCCGGCGCGAGGATCTGTCCCAGTCCGCCGTCGCCGCGCACCTCCGGCTCGGCGGCGATCAGCCGCAACATCCGCACGGCGTCGGTCTCGTTCTCGTGCAGCGCGAAACGCCGGAGTCCCGGCAGCGCAACGAGCACGACCACGAGTCCGATGGCAGTCAAGGTCAGGTGATCGCTCCACGAAAGCCCCGGACGTTCGCGGAGTTGCGTTGCTACGCGCGCCGCGGAGATCGTTTCGTGCGCGCTCGCCTGCGATGTCATCGTGTTTCCCCTCGGTCCTGCGAGCCGAGCTCGCTGCTCACGCGAGTCAACTCTCGCCGAGGTTCTGAGTCAAGCTCGCTGACGTCGCGAGTCAAGTCCCGCTCACACCTGTGCTAGGCTTCCATCCATGCAGCGGCGCGCGTCGATGCAAGAGCTTCCCGCGGACTTGGCGACGGCCGCACGCACGATCGGCGCGCGGGTCGCGACGATCGGTCACCGTGCTTGGATCGTCGGAGGCGCGGTGCGCGATCTGTGTCTCGCTCGCGTGCCGCACGACATCGACATGGCGTCCGCGGCGACGCCGGAGGAGATCCAGCGGATCTTCGAGCACACGATCCCGGTGGGACTGGAGTTCGGAACCGTGATCCTCCGGATCGGGGCAGTCGACGTGCAGCACACGACCTTCCGGATGGACCGCGGGTACAGCGACGCTCGTCATCCCGACGAGGTTCACTTCGGCACCGGCGTCGAGGCGGACGCTAGCCGGCGGGACTTCACCTGCAACGCGCTCTACCTCGACCCGCTCGACGACACGTTCGTCGATCCGGAGCACGGTCTCGAGGACCTGCGGGCGCGCGTGCTCGCGTGCGTCGGAGATCCGCGCGCGCGGTTCGGGGAGGACGGACTGCGCCTCCTGCGCATGGCGCGCTTCGCGGCGGGGCTCGATCTCGTGCCGCGCGCGGACGTATTGGGCGCCGCGCGCGCGAGCCGAGAGGCCCTCCGCGGGGTGAGCGTCGAGCGCATCCTCGTCGAGGTCGGGCGCATGTTCGCGCTCCCGGGCGCCGCGGTCGCGATCGGGATCCTGCACGACACGGGGCTCCTCGAGCGCTGTTTGGTGGGGATCGAGTCGCTCGTCCCAGAAGCCGCAGAACCCACCGCCTGGCTCGCCGAGCGCGTCGCCCTCGTGCACCACTTACCGTCTGCGCCAGGCCTCGCGCTGGGCCTGGCGGCGCTCGCAGGACCCTCGCCGAACGAGATTCGGCACGGAGCATCGCCCGCATCGCGCGCGGCATCGACGGCCGTCATCGAACGACTGCGTCCGTCGCGGGCGCTGCGACGATCGATCTCCGACGTGTGGGACGTCCTGGAGCTCGTGACGCGCCGCGCAGACGAGTCGTCGCGCTCGGCGCGCATGCGCCTGATGCGCCACGACGGTTTCGAACCGGGCCTCGCGCTCGCGCGCGCGTGGACCCGTCTCGAGCGTGGATCGACGAGCGCCCTCGATGCGCTGACGGCGGAACGCGAACAGGCGAGCGCGAGCGACCTGCATCCCGCGCTTCTAATCAGCTCGGCGGACATCGGTGCACTGGCGCTGCCGCGCGGCAGCGCGTGGGGCGAGATCCTGGCCGAAGCCGAACGGTTGCAGCTCGACGGTGAGCTGACGACGCGCGCAGGCGCGCTCGCATGGCTCGCGGAGCGCGTCCGCCGCGCGTCTCAGGACGGGGGAAAGACGCCGCGTAGACCGCGCGACAGCGGATAGCCGCACAGGATGCCGAGCGCGACGACGACCGGCACGAGGGCGACCGGCTGCAGCGCCAAGATCGCGACGGCGGCGGTAAAGATGAGGAGCCTGCGGAGCGTCAGGCCCATCGCACGCTCGACGGCGATGCGATCCCATGCAGGCGTTCTCCACGCCACGCGCGCTAGTCCGGCGGCCGCGGCGCCCGTCAGCACGAGGGCGAGAACGCGCGCGATCCCAGCCGGCGGCCAGCGCGGTGCGAGCGGCACGCAGAGCAGCACGAACGCGCACACCGCGAGATGGAGCGCTGGCCGGCGGCCGAGCGGCGCGGCGTCTTCCGCATCTTCCATGCGGCCCATGCGCGACAACGTGAAGACGTAGGCGAAGTACAGGCCGCAGAGCCACGCGACCTCGATCGACCGGCCGGTGTGCGTGCCCATCCACCGCGCGAGCATCAGACCGGCACCCAGATTGCCCGCGCGACACGCTCCGAGCAGGAACGGTCCCGTGAACGCCCCGCGTCCGAAGGTGTTGTACGCCAGTGCGACGAGCGCGACCGCGCTCATCCACAGTCCGCACTCGAACTGCGCGCGAAAAGCGAGCGCGACTCCGAGCCCTACGAGTGCGAGACCGAGCGACAGGGCCGCGCCGGGTGCGATCGAACGCGCGGGTATCGGACGGCCGGGCCGCGTGCGCGCGTCGTGCTCACGGTCTTTCCAGTCGTTCACCGCTAAGTTGCCGTGGTAGATCGCGAGCGACGCCCAAATCAGAAGCCACGGGCTCGCCCCCGCGATCCATTCGCCGCGCGATCCGAACACGACGCCGGCGGCGATGTCCGCGGCGGCGGTGGGAGCGAGCGACAGTCGGAGCAGGCGCCCCCAGGCTTTCATGTCAACTGAAGATCCAGCGGCGCACGTCGTTGAACGTCGCGAAGACCATCAGCGACAGGATGAGCACAATGCCGACCATCTGGCTGTAGCCGAGGATGCGCTCGGAGACGGGTGAGCCCTTGAGCTTCTCGATGAGCAGGAAGAACAAATGGCCGCCGTCGAGCATCGGAATCGGCAACACGTTGAGAAAGGCCAGGTTCATGCTCAGCATGCACAGGAAGAAGAACAGTTTGGCGAGTCCCGCCGACGCCATGCTGTGCGACACGACGCCGATCGTGATGATCCCGCCGACGTTGTCACTGCTCACGTGCCCGAACAGGATCCGTTTCAGCGTGAGCCACGAATCCTCCATGAACTTCCACGACGCACGGACGCCGACGCTCACCGCGGCCACAGGACCGTCGGCCTTGTAGATGTACTCGGCATCGATCACGCCCATGCCGGTCCACAGCTGATGCCACGGCCGCGGAGCGATCGTGAGCTCGCGGAAAAGAGGCGTGCCCGTGCTCGAGAGCCGTTCGATCGAAAGGGTCAGCGCGTGGTCGCGCTCGGCGCCTTGTGCGGCGACTTGGATGTCCTTGTACCGGTTCATCGGCGCGCCATCGATGCGCAGGATGCGGTCGCCATCCTCGAGTCCCGCTTCCTCCGCCGCCGACCCCGGATACACGCGCACGCGCGTGCCCGCTTCGTCGTTCGAGACCGCGATGTCGTCGGCGAGCTGGGTCGCTTCGTGCTTTCCGAGCGCCGGCACGGAGAGCTCGAGCACCGACCCGTCCCGTAGGACGCGCATGCGCAGCGTGTCCGAGGGCCGTGCGAGCGCGCGGTGCAAGTCGATCGTCCGCAGGATCTCCACCCCGTTCACGTCGAGTAGACGATCGTCCTTGTGCAGACCGGTGCGTGTGACGAGGGCCGAGCTGCGCAAATCGATGACGTGGTTCTCGACCGGCGCCACGCCGAGAATCGGACGCTCGGCTTCCGGTGCGGGCTGCGCGATCAGATCGAACTCCTGCGGCGAGCCGTCGCGCTCGACGCGAACGTGGAACGGGCGACCTTCGCGCGCGGCGAGATAGAGACGCTCGGCGATCGCGTGCGCGAACGCGGCCTGTTCGCCGCGCGCGCGCGAATCCGCCGGGCTCGGCTCCGGAAATGCCGCGTGCGCGCTCGTGACGTCGAGCACACGGTCGCCGCTCCGCAGGCCCGCGAGGGCCGCCGGAGATCCTTCCTGCACGGCGATTGTCGCGTTGGAATCGAGCGGCGGCGTCACCCCGATCGTGTACACGCCGGGGTTCTCCGAATAGACCGGGACGAGGTGCAGATCGCGCGCTTCACCGCCTGGTGGCTCGATGCGCAGCGTGACACCCTCCGGCGAACCGAGCGCGACCTCGCTCGTGATCTGTAGGAAGCCCGTCACCGGCGTTCCATTGACCGAGAGCACGCGCGTGCCGGCCGCGAGGCCCGCGTGCCAGGCTGGACTGCCCGGAATCGGCGGACCGACGACGGGTTCGAGCGTCGGCAGTCCGATGGCCAAGATGAACGGAAAGACGAGCAGCGCGAACGCGATGTTCGCGAGCACGCCGCCCGAGTAGATCAGGAAGCGTTGTCCCACGGACTTGCTCGGCAGCTCGTCGGACGCTGCGCGCCGGCCGGCGCTGCTCGCATCCTCACCCGCCATCTTCACGAACCCGCCGAGCGGCAGCGCCGCGATCTGGTACAGCGTCGGTCCGCGCCGCCAGCCGAAGAGCTTTGGGCCGAATCCCAGGCTGAAGATCTCGACGCGGACCTGGCACAGTCGCGCGGCGAGGAAATGACCGGACTCGTGGACGAAGATCACCAGGCTGATCCCGAGAACCACTTGGGTGTAGCGCCAGATTTCGAGCAGCGTGTGGTCCATCGTGT
>JANOFY010000636.1:0-17079 GCA_031413895.1 Planctomycetota bacterium
AGGCCGTGCTCAGTGGCCAGGAAGGCCACCTCCGCCGTCCCTCCGGCGCTCTCCTTGCATCGCGAACGCTGACGTTGCGGAGAACGGTGACTTTTTCAACGGGCTGCTAGTCAATCGACCGTGACTTCGAACTGAAGCGGCGCGAGTCGCTCGGCCTCTTCTTCGATGTCCGCGCGCGTCAGCGGATTGCCTGCGAGCCACTCCGGTGGGAACGAGACCAGGTAGGCGCTCTTCTTGACCGCGAGGTGAATCGCGGGGAGCGGCAGCTGGCTACGGCTGCGGTTGAGCAGTACCGCCAGGCGCAGCAGGACGCACAGGCGCATCACGGGACGTTGCAAGGAAACCGGCAGCGCCTCGAAGCGCTCGGTCGAGACCTTGCGGCGGTGTCCTTCGATCAGCGCCGCAAGCATCAACTGATCGGTGCGCGAGAACCCGGGCATGTCGGAGTGGTCGACGAGGTACGCGCCATGCTTGTGGTAGCCGTTGTGCGAGAGCGAGATCCCGATCTCGTGCAGGCGCGCCGCCCACGCCAGGAACTGCGCGCCCTGCTCGATCGGAAGATCCCAATCCTTCGCGACCTGCTCGAAGAGCGCGAGCGCCGTGCGCTCGACGCGCTGCGCTTGCTCGAGGTCGACGTGATAGACCTGCGACAAGCGCCGGATCGTGAGCTCGCGCAAGTCCTCGTGCCGGATCCGCCCGGCGAGGTCGTAGAGGACGCCTTCGCGTAGTGCGCCGGTCGACGTCTGCATCCTCTCGATCTCGAGCCCGTCGAACAGCGCCGACAGGATCGCGAGGCCTCCCGCGAGAACGGGCGCGCGTTCAGGTTGCAGCCCGGGCAGCGCAAGCTTCTCGGCGTGTCCGGCCTCGACGAGCGCTTTACGCAGCTTGCGCAGTCCTTTCGCCGTGATCCCGCGCTCGCTCCATTGGTTCTGGTTGAGGATCGTCTCGATCGCCAGGATCGTGCCCGATGAACCGATGCAGTCGTCCCATCCCATCCCCCGGTACGAGCGCTCCATGCCGCGCACCTCGAGGCGCACTGCGAGCCGCGCGCGATCCATCGCTTCCTTCGTGATCGCGCCGCTCGGGAAGAAGCGCAGCGAGTAGTTGACGCAGCCCATGTGCAGGCTGTCGGTCTTCAGGGTCTCGAAGCGCTGCCCGAGAATGCACTCGGTGCTGCCGCCGCCGATGTCGATCACGAGGCGCCGGTTCGAGTCGTCCGAGAGATCGTGCGCCACGCCGAGATAGATGAGTCGCGCCTCCTCGGCGCCGGACACGATCTCGATCGGATGGCCGAGCGCTTCCTCCGCGCGCGCCACGAAGCTCTGCTGATTGCGCGCCATGCGCAGCGCACTCGTGCCGACCGCGCGCACGCTGCCCTGCGGCATGCCGCGCAGGCGCTCGCCGAATCGTTCGATGCAGGTGAGCGCGCGTTCTTGCGCGTCGCTCGTCAGCCGCTTGCGCTCGTCGAAGCCGCTCGCGAGTGCGACGCGCTCGCGTAGGCGATCGACGATGTGGAGCTCGGAACGCACCAGCCGAGCGACGACCATGTGGAAGCTGTTCGATCCCAGATCGACGGCGGCCACGGTCTCGAACTCGGGCGGGACGCTCACGACGTTCGTCATAGCGGGCTCGGCTCCCTGGTTCAATCGTCGGTCGCGGTCAGTCGGGAAACGTCCAGCGAGCGCGCAGCGCGTCGGAGAGTTCGCGGCGCACGCGCGCGGGCTCGAGGCGCGAAGGCGCGAGCACGGGCGCGTGCTCCGCGAACATCTCGTGGTCCTTCGCGCCGAACCACAGCTCCGGCGAAGGGCTCGCCGTTCCTTGGCAGCGCCATGCGCTGTCGTCCGGTTCCGCGCTGCCTTCGAGCTCGTTCAGCCGCGCCGCTAGCGCTTCGAGGTCGGGCCGCGGCTGTGCGGTGCGAGAGACGAGCTCGAACCACGAGACTGTGCTCAGCAGAAACCGGTACGTCGCGCCGCCTCCTCCCGGACCGATCACGAGGACGCGATCCGCGGCCGTCGTGCCGAAGAGGGCGTGCCGGCCCGGATCGAATCCCTTGCGGCTGGCGCGCGCCCGGCTGGACGCACGTCCTGTGGGCGCGGTGAAGACCGACAGGTCGAGGTGCGTGATCTCGTCGCGCGATACCGCCGCCAAGTCGGCGCGGTCGGCGCGGAGGTCCTCCAGCTCCGCGCGCCACAGGTCAGCGTAGTCGTCGACGTCGCCGTCGATCAAGCGCGGCAGCACGGTCATCAGTTCGACCACGCAGCTCTCGTGACGCTCACGGTTCGGCTGGTTCGCGAAACGTCCGCGCCACGGGGAGCGCTCCGGATCCGCCAGGCCGCTGACGATGCAGTCGATCTGGAACGCGAGCTCGCTGGGCGTGCGGAAGAGATCGCCTGCGGCAGCAGCTTCGAGCAAGCGATCCGCGCGCGGCAGCGCGAGCTCGGGATGACGCACCGCGAGCAGCGCACAGACTCCGTCGGTGTCGTAGTGATTGTTCACGATCGCGACGCAACCACGCGCGAGTTCGCGCTGCGCATCGACTGCAAGCCGCGAAAAAGCCAGCGCGATCCCGGTCGAGAGATCGTGCTTGAGCGCCGTCGGCGTCGTGTTCCCCGGCCAATGAGAGAGACACAGGCCGCGCGCTCCGAACGCGCCGTCGACGGTGATCACGGGTTCGACCGGCGGCGCGTCGACGATGCGGATCGGAAGCTCCATCCAGCTCCGCTCGCTACTCGTGCTTTCCGCTTCCGAGCTTGGCGAGGTTGTTCTTCGAGTCGCGCAGCGCAACCTCGTAGAGCGACCGCAGATCGGCGGGGAGATCGGGGCGGGCGAGCTCGATCGTCGCGCGCTCCCGCGCCTTCTTGTAGAGCTCCGCGGCGCGCTCGAGATCGCGGTCCAAGTAATAGTGCAGCATCACCGCCAAGTCGTTCAGGATCGACGGATCGTCGGGCGTCAGCTCGTGCGCGGCCGAATAGGCGCTGTACGCCGTCTCGAAGTAACCCCGCGCGACCTGGCGATCGTCCTCTTTCTCGCTGTCCCGCAGCGGCTCGCCCGCGTCGCGGTAGAAGAGGCCCATGTTGTTCCAGTAGCGCGCGGTTGTCGGCGACGTGTTCGCCTGCATCTCGGACAACAGGCCGGCTGCGAACGTCTGGTCGTTCTGCGCGCACCAATCGACGAGGTAGTCGAGGATCGCCAAGTTGGTTTCGGCGCTCGAGCTCAGCGACGCGACGAGATCGTTCATGCTCTCGTCCCAGTTGCGCCGGAGCGCGTTGACCGCTCCCGCGTAGTCTCTCTGCTCGTAGCGCGACAGCGCGACGTAGTACCAGCCGTTGAGATTCGTCGGGTTCTTCTCGAGCGCGCGCGTGAGCGCCTGTTCGGCCTCCGCGAACTTCTTCTGGTCGTAGCGTGCCCAACCGAGCCACCAGAGGAGCGTGGCGTCGTCCTTCGTATCCGGCGCGTGCAAGCGCGCGAACTCGGTGGCGCCGCTCTCGAGGGCGGCTAAAAATCGGTCTCCTTTGAGCGTGCCCAGGATCTGAGAGAAGTTCACCCTGTTCGGATCGCGGGCGAGCGCTTCGCCGTACGCGCGCGCGGCTTCGTCGAGCCGCTCTTTCCAAGCGTAGGTGTGGCCGAGCTCGACGAGCGCGGCCGCGGCATCCGATTGACGCTCGGCCGACGAACGGAGGCTCGCCGCCGCCGCATCGAACGCCGTGCGCGCGGCGTCCCAGTGCTGGTCGGCTGCGACGCTTTTCGTCGCGTCCTCCCTCGTCGCGACGAACTGCGACAGCGCGATCCGCCCTAGCAGCATCGACGCCTCGGGGTTGCTCGGATTGGCCGCGACGGCCTTCTCCGCGGCGGCGCGCGCGACGTCGAGCTGCTGTTGGAACCAAGCGGCTTCGGCCAAGGCCGGGAACGCATCCCTGTAGAGGACGGGGTCCGCCGCTGTCGCCTTCTGCAAGTACGAAACGGCATCGCCGAAGGCCATGTCGATGATCTGGCCCTGCACGTTCTGCCGCGTGTACTCGCGTCCCTTGATCGCGAACGCCATCCCGTACAGGTAGTCGAGCGGCGGACCCTGCGCGCCTGCCTGCGCGAGTGCGTCGGTCGCGTCCAGCGAGTCGTTCACGCGTCCCTGCGCGAGCCAGCTGCGAATTACCCATTGACGGGTGCGCAGCGATTGCGCATCGGCCGCGGCTGCCGACTCGAACACCGCCTGTGCTTCACTCGCCTTGCCGGCCGCGAGGAGGGCACGTCCTTCCAAGATCTGCGCCTCGACATCCGCAATCCGGGAGCGCGCCGCGGGGGATGCGCAGCCCATGGGACTCACGAGCGCGGCCAGCGGAACGAGCGCGACGAGGACGGCGAGGGATTTCATGGGGACTGCCTGGTCAATCTATATGGAGGGGCGACCGCGACTCAGCGAGCCGGCACGCGCGGAAAGGGGGCCGCCCAGCGCGGCGGCGGGGCGTACGTCCCAGCGCGGGCTCGGTCGCACAGCTCCAGATAACCTCCTGGACCCGTCACTTCTACGCGCGGATCCGGACCGGTCGCGAGGCTCTTCTCGAACCACGCCTTGGCGCGGGCCGCGTCTTGGCGTTGCTCCAAGTACAGGACTCCGAGGTTCTGATACGCGTCCCCGAGCGCGATCTCGACCGCCTCGAGCGCGCTCGTCCGTGCCTCGCGTTCGCTCGCATCGAGGTTCGATTCGTGCGCGCGCCGCGCGAGCTCGGGCACTTGCGCTTCTCCGAGTCGCACGGCCGTCTGCAAGTACTGCTCGGCCAGCTCGACATCGCGCTGCAGGTACCACGTCAGGATCAAACCCGTGTCGTTCTGGATGCGCGCGTCGCGCGGCGCGAGGCGCGCGGCGTCGACGTACGCGCGATAACTCTTCTCCATCCCCTCGCGTGCGCGCGCGAGCAGTGGATTCGCGTCGTCGAAGCGACCTTGTTTCCCCAGTGCGCTGCCTTTCGACTCCAGCGCGAGCGCCGTGTCGCGATTGAAGAAGCCGGCGTTGTTCGCCCAGTTCACGTCGCTCGGTTGGTACTCGTGCAGGAAGTCGTAGACCTTGCCGGCCCGCGCGACATCGTCGATCGACTCGAGGGTGTTGGGATCGCGACCGTCGATGCGCTTGGCGTAGGCGCTGCCGATGTGATGCAGCCCCTGCACGCCCGAGAGCATCTGGCCTTGCAGTTCCCACGCGAGGCCGCCCGCGAAGAGATCCTCCATCGCAAGGAAGGCTTGGTGCGCGAGCTCGAGTTCTCCCGCTCGATAGTGACACCAGGCGACACCGAGGCGGCACAAGACTTCGTACGAGAGGCAGGCCTCCGAGTAGCTCTCTTCCAGCGCACGACAGCGCGCGAAGCCGGACCCGGCGGTTTCGAAGAGCGCACGCGTTTCCTCGCCGGTGGCGAATCGCTCGACGGCCGCGTCGAACGCCGCGACCGCGGGATGCCACTCCGATAGCGCGATCTGCGCGTGCTTCCCGCGAAAGCGTGCGTAGGTCGAGTCGAGCATCTCGATCCCGCCCAGCGCGAGGCTCGACGACGAGAGACGCTCGTGGAGCGCCTCGTTCTGGGGCAGGAGCGCGAGCCCGTTCCATGCGACGCGCTGACCCGCGACCGGCTCGCCGCGCGACTCGTGAATCCACGCCAGCCGTTCCCACGCCCAGGGATCCGCCGGTTGTTGTCCGATCAGCGTCTCGAGCGCGCGGCACGCTTCGTCGAACGCGTCCGTCATCTTGCGCCCGGCCGCATCGACGGCGTCGAGATCGCTGCCCGTCGCTTCCGCGATCGCCTTGGATTCGCGCGCCGCTTCGTACGCGGCCAAGCTGGCCTCGGCCAGCGTGCGCGCGGGAGCGACCGACGGTGCTCCTGCGTGAGGCGGTTCCGATTCCAGCGCGTGCATTCCCGCGCGCGCGTATTCGAGCGCGGCGTCGCGATCGGCGAGCCACAGCGCGGCGCGGCTCGCTCCGAGCCATGCGCTCGCGCCCGCACTGCCGTGCGCGGCGCGCAGGAAGTCCGACAGCGAAGCGTCGACGAGCTCGCGCTCGCGGTCCTCGATTCCGACACGCAATGCGGCTTCGGCGCGCAACGCGCGCACGCTGTCGCTGTCCGGCGCGAGCCCTACGGCGCGATCGAGCACGGCCAGGGCCGCGCGTGCGTCGCCGCGCGCGAGGAGACCCTCCGCGCGCAGGCGATGCTGCTCGGCCACGAGTACGTCGAGCAGCCGCTTGGCGCGGTCGAGATCACCGCTCTCGATCGCCGCGAGGGTCTCGGCCTGCAGGCCGGCTCGAGGCGGCGCGAGCGCGCGCTCGATCGCTTCCCGCGTGACCGGACCCTCGAGCTCGGGGAACAGGTCGCGGAGCGCGCGATCCGTTTGGTCCGGCACACTCGCGCTCGCGCGCGGATCAGAGGGTCGCTGCGGGCTACCGCAGCTGCCCGCCGCAACGAGGCCAGCCAACGCGAGAAAACTCGAGGCAATGTGCGTGGCGGCCATCGTGGGGGGGGGCGCATTCTAGCCACGCGCGGTGCGAGCTCAGCCACGGTAGGCACGGCGTTCTTGCGCGGGGAAGTATTGTTCTAGGAAGACCGGCCCACTCTAGGCGTCGAGGGCGACCTCAATGCGGGGGACTTCGAGCGCACGATTGGAATCCGCCGGCCCTCCGGGCATCTTGCTCGCCCCTCCCTTTCGCATGGACACGTCGCTTCGCAATCGATCCGCGCACCGCTCCCGCACAAGCCGCTGGTTCACCGCGACCGTCGGCCTGGTCGCCGGTTCGCTCCTCTTCACGGCGTGCGACAACCCCGCCTGCGTGTTCGGCGGGAACTGCGACGGGAGCGCTATCGGCGGCGGAGCCGTCGGCGACGGTCTCGCCAGCGCGCCGTCGAACGGCGAGTGGATCTCGAACGCGACGCCGGTCATCACTCGCTCCGCACCGACCGGCAACACCGCCGACACGCGCACGCCGATCGTCTTCGTGTTCAACGAATCGGTGTCGTCGACCGGGCTGAATCAAGCGTTCGAGCTCGCGACCAGCGTCGGTTTTCCGCCGCTTCTTGGAGGAGCGCAGGTCGTCGGCGACGGCCGGGTGGTCTGCTTGTTTCCGATCGGCGGTCTCGCCGCGGACACCCCGTACGAGATCCGCTACAAGGCGGGTGCGACGATCCTGGATCGGACGGGACAACAGGTTCAGCTGCCAACGAACAACGTCATCGGAACATTTCGCACGGCGACGGCGAATGCGACGGCGCCCGCGGTCCTGCTGACGTATCCCGCCGGCACGGCCGAGTCGCAGGCGGCAACCACCGAGATCGTCGTGGCCTTCAACCGTCCGATGCTCGCGACGAGCGTCACCGACGCTTCGTTTGCCGTGACCGTCGACGGCGTGGCTCCGCTTCCCGATCCGGTCGCGCGGCCGCTCACGCAACTCGGTGGCGTCTCGGAGACGCGCGTTTGGCGCTACCGCAATGCGGATGCGCAAGGCGAGGCGGTGCCGCTCGGCGATCCGAGCTCGGTTGTCCTCGTGACCCTGTCGCCGGCCGGAAGCCCGATTCGGGACGTGGCGAACACGATCCTGTCGACGATCACGGCCCAGTTCGAGCTGGCGTCGTTCACCGCTCCGACTGCGGTCGCGATCACTTCGAATCCGGACGATGCGATCGGCATCGCTCAGATCTCGGGGCCCGCTGATCTCGCGATCGAAGTCGCGCTCACGGGCTCGCTGTCGGGCGACGTCCTGCAGGTGTTCCTGTTCGGGGTCGATCCGGCGGACGCGCAAAACCCGACGGACATCGCGCTCGTGCGTGAGGTCGACCTCGATCAGGTCTTCGCGTCGTTCACGCTCACTGCGGCGGACATCAATCTGCTCGCGAGCGCGTCCCCCGTGCGCGCGCGCTTCGCCGACGGTCCAGTCGCGTTCGCGTTCCAGATTCGGCGCGGCGGGATCACGAGCCCCGTCGTGCGGCTCGATGTCGATTCGCTGACCGATGGGATTCAGGATCCGACGCTCGACATGCTGGCGCCGCAGCTCCTGGGCCTGTCGACGGCCGGCAACGTGACCGCGACGTTCCGCTCGGATCTGCGCGATCTCGTGATCGTCGGGCGCGCGAGCGAGACGCTGCGTTCGGCGCTCGTTACGACGACGGCGAGTGAAGACAACCTGACGCCCGGCGGCGAGAACCCGCCGCGTGTTTCCGGATCCAATCCGAACGGGCTCTTCGTGGCGGCGCCCGTGCCGCTCGGCGTGCTTGCGCAGACTGCGACGCGCACGTACTCGGTGACCGTCTACGACGAAGCGCTCAACGCGTCCGGGATCGCGCAGGGAACGTTCGATCAACTGGGCGCGAGCGTCCTCGGCAACCCGCTGCCGGGCGCCGCGGTGTCGGTCGACGTCTTCGACGCGACCACGCTCGCGGCGATCGCGGGAGCGCGCGTGCTGACGCACGAAAACGTGGGTGGCGTCGTCAGCGCGGTTCCTGGAGGCTCGGTGCTCACCGATTCCGCCGGGCACGCGCTCGTGCCGGCCGGCACGACCGGCGAGACGATCCTCACCGTCGATGGCAGCGCGATCGGCTACGGCCTCTTCACGTTCGATGCTCTGCCGACCGACCAGATCGACATCCCGCTCCGACCGACCGTCCTTCCGGCGGCAAACGGACAAGGCACGATCAACGCGACCGACGAGGACATCGACCTGTACACGCTCGCCGTCGGTGACTCGCGTGTCGCCGAGATCGGTGAGTCGTTGTTCGACGCGGGGCCGTGCGCCATCGATCCGTTCGGATTCGGCGTGCTGTGCCCGTTCGCGTCGTTCGCCATTCGGCCGCGTCAAATCGGTGCGTTGAGCGCGCTCGCCGTCGACATTCCGCCGAACCCATTCGTCTACTCGCCGCTCACGTTCCTGAAAGGCTTCGGACTCACGGTGCCGGTGCCGCCGACGGCGACCGGGGCGACGGACAATTCGGACGTCGTGGTCCCGTTCCTCCTCGAGGGCGGGGGAGTCGACTCCGAAGAGTTCGGCGTCGACGTGCCGGAGCAGGACTTCGACAGCTCCGGCTACCCGTTCGATCCGCTGTTCGATGCGCCGCGCGTGGTCGTCGAAGCGCGCTCCCCCGGCGTCCCCGGACCGGTGACGATCGGGCGCGGTGTGGCGTTCGACAACGGACCCGGGAACTGGATCATCCGCGCCGCGTATCCGGGCGCCGCGGACGGAATCCAGGACTTCCCGGCCGACCAGCTCGGTCGACTCGTGACCGAGGGGACGATCGACGCCGATCACTTCTTGTGCATCGAGGTCGTCGACGACGGCGGGAACCGGGGCGCCACTCGTACGCGCCTGTCGAACCTGGGCGCCGCGCCCGCGCCGCTCGTCCCGCCGCTGCAGCCGGCGCTCGCCGGCACGATCCTCAATAGCAGCAGCGAGTGCTTCAACATGAACGTGACCGACGTCCTGCCCGACGCGTACCAGATGCCGGGGATCTACCGCGTCACGCTCAGCGACGGCAGCGGCCTCCAATGGACGCTCTTCAAGGCCGATCCGCCGGACGCGGGAGGTGGCCTCGCGATCCTGCACGTGCCGTACATCGGAACGGTGGACCCACTGCCGTTCGCGCCCGGCACGATCGATTACCAGGGCTCGGCGTACGCGTGGGAGAGCCTCGACCTGTCGAGCTTCCTGTGGACGGACATAGAACGCGAGTGCGAGGTGTTCGCGCACACCTCGGCAGGCAGCTTCACGCCGCCCACGCCGTAGCGCGGGCCGAGTGCTCGCGCGTGAAAACTCGCGCGCCACGCTTGTTGGCCGCGCAACCGCGCGCCCCTATAATCCGCTCGCCGCGCGCGTTTCTCGCGTGGCACGCCCCGTTTCTCGTCGCCGCTTCCGGAGGATTCCCACGTGACTTCGTTCCGCGCCGTCCGCAGCCTTCGCACCTCGCTTCGCGTCGCGGCCGGCTGCACCGCGGTTGCCGCGTGCATCGCGCTGGCCGCCTGCTCCAGCATTCCCAAGCGACCCGGTTCGAGCGTCGAGACGCTCTCGCCTGCGAACGTCGCCGCGCGCAGTCCCGTCGACGTTGTCGTCGCGCCGGTCGCGAACCCGAGCGGAAAGGCGTCCGTGCCGAGCGAAATGCTGCGCGAATCGTTTCACGACGGCCTCGTGAAGCGTCGCTACAGTCCTCTCGCGTTGACGTATGTCGACCGCAAGGTGGTCGACGCGAGCTACAAGCCCGGCACTTTGCAGGAAGAGGCCGTGCTCCAAATCACGGTCGAGCGCTGGGACGATTCGCTGTGGGATTCGCATCGCGCGGTGACCCTGCGGATCGGCGCGCGCTTGATCGACGCGACCGATCCCTCTGGAACGGATCTGTGGGCGGGTCGACTCGAGCGGCGCTTCGACGTCGACAAGGGCGGTGAGTCGACGCTCGGCGCGGACGGTCTGATGCGAAAAGCGTGTGAGTCCATCGCGGCGGAGTTGCTCGCCGCTCTGCCGGCCCGCGATCCGGCGCCAGGTGGGGCGTCTAGCCCGCGCTGACGCGGCCGCTCGAGCCGGACTCTGCGCGGAAGAGAGCGGTCTGGCGGCCGGTCGCCCCCCGGCCCCGTCGCGGGGACGCAGCCTTGTGGCGAGCGGGTCTGTGGCTACACTGTTGCCCCAAGTTCCGCCTTGGCAGCCCTAGGGCGCAAGGCGGACGGAACCGGACGCGGCCCGCTGGCGGCGTTCGGGGTCGGAGACCGGCTCGCATTCGCGTCTGGTTCCGGCGCACCCAGTTCCGGGGTTCCTTTCCCTAGAGCTCGGGCAAGTCCCATTACCCGCCATGTGAAGAGGAACTGCCGTGGCCATCGTTGCCCAACGCAAGACCGAGATCATCGACCAGTTCGCGAGCAAGAAGGGGGACAACGGGTCCCCTGAAGTGCAAGTCGCGCTGCTCACCGAGAACATCAAGAACCTGACCGAGCACCTCAAGGTGCACCGCAAGGATTTCAGCACACGGCGCGGCCTCCTGGTGATGGTCGGCGCGCGCAGCAAGCTCTTGAAGTACCTGCGTGCGAAGTCGCCGGCGCGCTACCAAGCGCTGATCGATCGACTCGGGCTGCGCCGCTGAGACCCCGAGTGATGTTTCCTCAAGGCGCTCGCCCGATCCGGTACCGCCGGAACATGGGCCGCCTGATCGGATCCGCACGCTTTGCCGCGCTCGTCATCCGAGCACCGCGCGTGCACGCTTCACGTGCGTCCGCCGCCGGCGTCTGCGCGCCCAGTCCAAGAATTATTTGAAGAAGAGTTGTCGAAGTAGAAAGCAGAAAGAATCCATCCGTGATGAACAGTACCCATGCACGCGTAGAAACGGAGATCGCGGGACGCACGCTGATCCTCGAGACCGGACAAGTCGCGCGACAAGCGCACGGCAGTGTGATCGCCACGTACGGCGGCACCATGTGCTTCGCCGCGGTGAGCACGAGCGCAGGTCGCGAAGACCTCGATTTCTTCCCGTTGACCGTCGATTACCGCGAGAAGACCGAAGCCGCCGGCAAGATTCCGGGCGGGTTCTTCAAGCGTGAAGGCCGTCCCACGACCAAAGAGATCCTCACGATGCGTCTGATCGACCGGGCGATCCGGCCGATGTTTCCTGAAGGATTCCGTCAGGAAGTCCAAGTGATGAGCCACGCGCTCTGCTACGACGGCGAGAACAACGCCGACATCGTGGCGATGATCGCGAGCTTCGCCGCGGTGCGGGTCTCCGGCATTCCGTTCGAAGCATCGCTCGGCGCAGCGCGCATCGGTCACCTCGACGGCGCGCTCGTCGCGTTCCCGGTCGACGATCGCCGTCGCGATGAATCGCGGCTCGATCTCGTCGTCGCCGGTCACAAGAACGGGATCGCGATGGTTGAAGCAGGAGCCCGCGAGCTCACCGAAGAAGAGATGATCGATGCGCTCGAGATGGGGCAAAACGTGATCAGCCAGGTCACGCGCCTGATCGATGAGCTCGTCACGAAAGCCGGCAAGCCGGCGATGACTTGGAACCCGCCCGCGAAGGACGAGACCCTCGCGCGCGACGTCGCCGCCTACGAGCGCGAGCTCTCCGCCGTGGTCTTCACGTCCGGCAAGCACGAGCGACAAGAGGCGATCGACGCGATCCGCAAGGGCTGCGTCGAGAAGCTGACGGCCGGCATCACCGACGACCGCGCGAAGGAAAAGCGCACGAAGGCCGTGAAGAACGAGTTCTCCGAGATGGCCTCACGTCTCGAGCGCGAGATGATCCTGCAAGGCAAGCGCCTCGACGGCCGTCGCGCGGATCAGATTCGCGAGATCACGATCGTTCCGAATTTCATCCCGCGCCAGCACGGATCCGTGCTGTTCACGCGCGGCGAAACGCAGGCCTTGGTCAGTGTCACGCTCGGCACGCCGGACGACGAACAGATCATCGACGGCATCGACGACGAGTACAAAAAGCACTTTTACCTGCACTACAACTTCCCGCCCTACAGCGTCGGTGAAACGCGGCGCATCATGGGTCCGGGACGTCGCGAGATCGGACACGGGATGCTCGCCGAGCGCGCGCTCGCCGCGGTCCTGCCCGCGAAGGAGCGCTTCCCGTACACGGTCCGCATCGTGTCCGACATCATGGAATCCAATGGCAGCTCGTCGATGGCGAGCGTGTGCGGCGGATGCCTCTCGATGATGCTCGCCGGTGTGCCGCTGACTCAGCCGGTGGCCGGAATCGCGATGGGCCTCGTCACCGACGGCGACCGCATGGTCGTGCTGTCGGACATCCTCGGCTCGGAAGACCACCACGGCGACATGGACTTCAAGGTGGCCGGGTCGGGCGTCGGGATCACCGCGCTGCAGATGGACATCAAGGTCAAGAGCGTCAAGCGCGAGCTGCTCCAGCGCGCGCTCGACCAAGCGCTCGCCGGCCGCAAGTTCATCCTGCGCAAGATGCTCGAAGCGGTTCCGCGCCCGATGGCGGACATCTCCGAGTACGCGCCGCGGATGGAGTCGCTCCAGATCCCCGGCGACAAGATCGGTTTCTTGATCGGCCCGGGCGGCAAGAACATCAAAGGCCTTCAGGAGCAGTACAAGGTCAAGATCTCGGTCATCGACGACACGGGCAGCGTGCGCGTCTTCGGCACCGACTCGAAGCTCGTGCGCGAGTGCGCGCAAGCGATCCTGGCCATGTGCGAAACGCCGAAAATCGGCTCGCGCTACACCGGCACCGTGAAAAGCGTGCGCGACTTCGGAGCGTTCGTGGAGATCCTCCCCGGCGTCGAAGGCCTTGTGCACATTTCCGAGCTAGCCGAGGGCTATGTCGAGCGCGTCACCGACGTTGTGCAGGTGGGCGAGGTGCTCGAGGTCATGATTATCAACGTAGATGACCGCGGCAAAATCAAGCTGTCGCACAAGCAGACGCTTCAGGCGAACGCGACCTGACCTGACCGCTGTGCTGCGGGACAGCCCGCTCCGATGGACACGGGCTCGCGCATTCGCGCGGGCCCGTGCAGTTTTCCGCGCCAACTGCCGAAAAGAGGCGGTCGCATCCGAGCGGGTGTGACGCGGTCGGGGCGCGGGTAAAACCCAAGAAACGCTCGCCCGCTTCAGTTGACCTTCTGATATATCGGGGATGGATCCTCGGGGTCCGACGGGGGGAGGTTCGAGCGCCCGCACGCAACTGGCGTCGGGATTTCAGCTCCTTGCGCGGATCCACGGGGTCGGACAACCGATCGACGACTCCCATCCCGTATTGAATTCAGGGGCGAACATGAAGTACCGGATCCGCTGGCTGCACTTCTCGTGCGCGATCTTGTGTTCGATCGGACCGTTGCACGCGGCGCGCATCTCGCCGCCGTCCGCGGTCGAGCACGCGAGCGAAGCGACGAGTCCCGCGAGCGAAGCGACGAGTCCATGGATCGTCGATCGAGCGGACAACATCTGCGGGCTCGACGATCCGCGCATGCTCAGCAAACCGGCGCGCGTCGATTACGACGCCTTGCTGCGCGCGACGCCTGAGATGAAGAAGATGCGCGACGAGAAGATCGACCCGAACTCGTCGGAAGGTATCCAGCTCCGGCAAGCCGCTGTCGATCGTGTACTCAAGGCGTGTGAGAAGGTGCGCCAGTCCGGTGGTCACTGCAGCGTGTGGAAACAAATTCGCCATCAAGACGGCCGGACCATCCCCGACGTCAGCGACTTGGTGCGGGAGCAACTGTAGGGTAGAAGCTCCAGCGACCCGCCGCGCGTCGCGCGGCGGCGGCTTGGCCCCCCCATGCCGGACTGCGCGTTGAATCCAGCGCTCGAGCGCCAACGACGATCCGCGGCCGCAACTTCGCGGATCGCTTTCCTACTTGCGCTCGCTGCTGCGCTTCCCGCGTGCAAGTCGGCACCGCCGGAAGGGGATGCCCACGCCGCCCCGGCCACCCCGGCCGCCAAGCGCGGGGCGGGGCTCGACGAAATCCGCGAGCTGATGAAGCACGCGGACGTGAAGCCGGTCGAGCCCGTGCTTGCCTCCGATCCCGCTCCGAAAGTCGATCCGGCGATGGACGACGATCCGTTCGAGCGCGCGGAATCCGCGGTGCTGAGCTCGGAGCCGAAGCCCGAGGCGGCGATCGCTGCGCCGGACGCGCCTTCCAGCGGTCCGCCCAGCAGCGCGCCCGTTCCGCTGCCCGCGCTCACGCTCGCGGGCGCGGGCGCGGGCGCGGGCAGCGAAACGCCGTTCCAAGAGAACCCGTACTTGGTGTTCGGCAAGCGCATCCAGGTCTATCCGCAGTCGGGGCTGATCATGAAGCCCTACCCGCTGCGCGTCGGCACGGGGGTTCGCATCGAGAACCTGATCCGCACGTACGGAAACTTTGCGCTCTGGGAGTCGGGTCCGCAGCGCCCCGATCAAGTGCGCGTGCAGCTCGTGGAGAAGTGGGATCAGGAGACCTTCAACGACCTGCGCCAGGTGGTCCCCGACGACGGCAAGTCGTTGAGCGTCGCCGATTGGCTGATCGTGGTCGCGGGTCCCGAGCTCCTCAAAGAGGTCGAGAGCTTTCTCAACATCTTCGCGGCGGGTGTTCCGCAGATCGAAATCGAATCGAAGATCGTCGAGGTCACGCTGACCGAGGGCCTCGACTGGGGCGTGCGTCCCATCGACGCCGGCACGCCGATCTTCGGGTTCCCCGATCACACGCTCGTGAAGAGCCTGAACTACGCGCTGCCGAACGGCCAAGGCCTCAGCCCGAACTCGTTCCTTCAGCTCGGCGCCGTGCAAGACGGCCTGCGATTCAACGCGGTTCTCGAAGCGCTCGCCGGCTTCGAGAACGTCTCGATCATCTCGCGGCCGAAGATCGCGGTGCGCGAAGGCGGCAAGGCCGAGATCGTGAACACGCTCAAGATCCCGACCTACGCGATCTCGGGGATCACGGCCGACGGCAAGTTTGGCGCGACGCTCAACTACGAAGAGGTCGGGATCAAGCTGTACGTCGTGCCGCGCGTCGTCGGCACGCAGACGGTGGCGCTCAACATCGATGTCGAAGCCTCCTCGCAGAGCGGCACGTCGGTGACGTTCGCGGTCGCGGGCGGAACGACGCTCTCGAACCCGATCATCTCGAAACGCGCGGCGAAAACCGTCGTCTACCTCGAGCCAGGCCAGGCCGTGATCATGGGCGGCCTGATCACCGAGCGACGCGTCGAGATCGAGAACAAGGTGCCGCTCCTCGGCGACATCCCGATCCTGGGCTATCTGTTCAAGTCGAGCCGCTTGCGCAAGGAGCAGACGAACGTCCTCTTCTTCATCCGTCCGCGGATCCTGCAGGGATCCGATCTCAACCGCGAGTTCTAGTCCGCGCCGGCGCTCTCCCAGGAAATGCCGGGAAGACTCTAGGATCGGGCCCGTCGATCGCGGTCGAATTCTCTGCCGATCGTCATGAAAGTCCTTCGCTCCCGCACCCGTGCCACCGATGCTCGCCGGCGTGGAGCGTCGCTCCTGCTCTCGCTTCTGATCCTGCTCGTGCTGGTCGCGATCGTGATCCAGATCAACGTCGGCACGAGCACCGACGCGCGCATCGCTCGCAACGACGTCGGGCTCACGGCGATGGACCTCGCGATCGAGTCGGCGCTGTTGCAGGAGTACGACCAGCTCTCGTCGGACAGCGGGTCCACCGATGGCGCGGGCGGCGCGGGCGGCGCGGGCGGCGCGGGTGGCGCAGCCGGAGCCGGCGGTGCGGCGGGTGGCGCCGCTGGAGCGCCGGCAGCCGGTGGCGCCGGCGCGGAAGGTGCACAGGCGAGCGATTCGCGCCGCGACGAATGGGCTCAGGTGCAGCGCACCGAGATCAACGAGATCAAGCTGCGTCTCTTCGTGCAGGACGAGGACAGCAAGATCAACGTGCTCACGCTGCTCAACCCCGACGAGAAGGAGGCGCAAGCGGCGCTCGATCGCATCGTGCGCTGCCTCGACCTGTGTCGCGAGGGAACGCTCGCGGACATCTCGCAGCGTGCGGCGGAAGACATGGGGCGTGGGATGCTCGAGTTCATGCGCCAGCGCAGCTTGGCGAAGCTTCCGCGGCCGAAACTCCTGACCGACGACGAGGCCAATCCCGACATCGGATTGCCGCTCTCGCTGCGCGACTTCGCGGTGTTGCCGACGTTCGACGAGAGCTTGTTCCGCGACTACCGCGACGAAGACGGCCACATCGTGCACTCGATCGGCAGCTTCCTGACGGTGTGGACGTCGCTCGCGACGCAAAGCTCGGAGCAGGAGTCCGCTAGCTCAGGGGCGGCCGGCGCTCCGGGCGCGACTCCGAACTCACCGGCTGGCAGTGCAACGCCGGACCCTTCTTCGCAAACCCCGCCAGCGAGCGGCACACCGCCGACCGGCAGCGGAGCGGAAGCGGGCGCGCTCGCGGGAGGAGCGGGTGGAGCCGCGGCACAGAATCAGCCGAGCCCCGGTTGGGCCGTCAACGTGAACACGGCGCCGGTCGCGCAATCGCCTATCTCAAGGCCATACCGGCAGGCCGCCTTGTGGAACGCGCCGAGCGCATCGTGCCAATCTTCTTTGACGGCACAAAGGGAATGCCGGCTGACGATTACGCCGCAACTGTTGAAATGCCGGATTTCTATTT
>JANOFY010000637.1:0-3026 GCA_031413895.1 Planctomycetota bacterium
CCGCCGGCAGCCGCGCGCGCGGCAAGACGCGCCGACGACGCAACCTGGTGAGGTTTCGGAGGCGGCGCAACGCCGCCGCACGCGCGGATCGCCCCGGCTGGTGTCGCGCAACTTCTAACTCAGGACACAAGCCACGCGTCACTCGAGCGGCAGCTTGCGCGTCATTGGCGCGAGGATGTCCGCTCGCAGTGCGCGCCACGAGTCGCCGTCGATCGCCGCGCGCATTCGCGCGAAGATCGTGTGGAAGAAGCGCAGGTTGTGCAGCGTCAGGAGCATCGGGCCGAGCATTTCTTGGCTCGTGCACAGGTGTCGAAGCGTGCCCTTGCTGAACTGCGTGCACGCGGTGCAATCGCACATCGGATCGAGCGGCGCAGTATCTTCGCGCCAGCACTGATTGCGCAGGTTGACTCGGCCTTGGCTCGTGAACGCGTTGTGGTTGCGCGCGTGCCGCGTGGGCGTGACGCAATCGAATAGATCGACGCCGCGCTCGACGGCGTCGAAGAAGTCCTCGGGCAGGCCGACGCCCATCAGATAGCGCGGGCGGTCCTCGGGGAGATGCGGCACGCTCGCGTCGATCGCGGCGTGCATGTGCTCGCGCTCCTCGCCGACGCTGACGCCCCCGATCGCGTAACCGACGAGGTCGTGTTCCAGCGCCGACTCCACCGACGCGCGGCGCAGGTCGGCGAACACTCCGCCTTGCACGATTCCGAAGAGCGCCTGACCGCTGTCTTCGCCGCCTTGCTCGCGATGCCGCGCCACGCAGCGATCGAGCCAGTGGCGCGTGCGCTCGCAGGCGGCCGCCACCGCGGCGCGGTCGGTCGGATCCGGCGGACAGTGATCGAACGCCATCGCGACGTCCGCGCCGAGCTTGCGCTGAATGTCGACGACGCGCTCGGGCGTCAGCCGCACGAGCGCTCCGTCGACGACCGAGCGCATCGACACGCCGTCGTCGTCGATGCGCGCGACGTCGCCCAGGCTGAATACTTGATAGCCGCCCGAGTCGGTGAGGATCGGCCCGTTCCAACCCATCACGCGGTGCAGTCCACCGAGTTTCGCGACGACGTCTTCGCCGGGCCGAAGGTGCAGGTGATACGTGTTCGCGAGGATCATCGTCGAGCCGACCTCGGCCAGATCGCGCGGCAAGACTCCTTTCACGGTGCCGCGCGTTCCGACGGGCATGAACGCAGGCGTCGCGACGTCGCCGTGCCGCGTGACGAACGTGCCCGATCGCGCGGAGCACTCGCTCGAGCGCGCGCGCACGTCGAACGCGAAGCCGGCGCGATTCTCCACGGCTAAAAGAGCGTGTCCGGCGGGGGCGGGATCGACGCGGGATCGATGCCGATCGCGGCCAGTCCGCTGCGCGTCACCATCCGGCCGCGCGCCGTCTTCTGCACGAAACCCGACCGCAAGAGATGCGGCTCGAACACTTCCTCGATCGTGTCCTCGGCTTCTCCGACCGCGGCCGCGATGGTCTTGATCCCGACCGGGACCCCGAGGTTCTTGGCCAGGCACGACAAGATCTGCCGATCGAGATCCTCGAGGCCGTTCGCATCGACGCCGATGCGCGTCAGGGCGTCGGCGGCGAGCTGCGCGTCGATCGAGCCCGCGCCCGAGACCTGCGCCAGATCGCGCGCGCGCCGCAAAAACCGGTTGGCGATGCGCGGCGTTCCACGGCTGCGCCCCGCGATCAGCTGGCCGGCTGCGGGCGCGAGCTCGACGGTGAGGATCGACGCGGAACGCGCGAGGATGCGCTCGAGATCGGCCGGCGGATACGGCGCGAGCCGTTCGGAGATCCCGAAACGCCCGCGGAACGGAGCGGACAAGAGTCCTTCGCGCGTCGTCGCGCCCACGAGCGTGAACGGCTGCAGCGGCAGCGGGAGCACACGCGCGTGCGGGCCTTGGTCGAGCGTGAAGTCGACCGTGAAGTCCTCCATAGCGGAGTAGAGGTACTCCTCGACGGTCGCCGGGACGCGGTGGATCTCGTCGATGAAAAGGGTGTCGCCGCGTTTCAGCTGCGTCAGGACCCCGACCAGGTCGCGTGGCCGCTCGAGCGCCGGGCCGCTGGTCGCGTGCAAGGCGCCGCCGAGCTCGCGCGCCAGGATGCGTGCCAAACTGGTCTTCCCGAGACCGGGCGGACCCGCGAGGAGGACGTGATCGAGGGGCTCGTCGCGCTCGCGTGCGGCCCGGATCGCGACGCGCAAGTTGTCGAGGACGCGCGCTTGCCCCACGAACTCGTCGAAGGTGCGCGGCCGGAGGGAGCTCTCGAAGTCGCGTTCGGGCGCGAGTTCCGCGGGCGCATCCGCCAGGGCGCTGGGATCGAAGATGTGCTCGGGGGACACGCGCGCGTGAGCATAGCCGCGCCCGGGCAGCGATGCGCGGGACCGTGAGCCTCGGCCTCGGCCCGGAGCCTGGATGCGCGCGTGCGAGGGACGAGCGCGCCGGACACCTTGACACGGTGGGGGCGTCACCCAACACTGGGCGCCCTCGTGCCCCGCCGCGTGCGGCACCGCACGAGCATGCGCGATCCATCGGCAAGGCACGTTTCGCGGGGCGCGTCCCCGCGCGTCGGCAGGCCGGTGTTGCGCACTGGGTAACTCTTTGGATGGCAAGGGATAAGGGACTACGGATTCGTTTCGCGCGGGGCCTCCACCCCACTCGGAACACGGGTTGTGTATCCGCCGCCGCGCGCGGGCCGGTGCCCGTTCGATTCCTCTAGACTTGTGGCAACCTTCAGATCGGTGCTGGGACGTGCGGGCGAATGGCGCCGCACCCTCGATGCCGTCCGGATCACGAACAGACAGGTGCTTCACATGATGAAGTCTCGGCTCTACGCAGGTTCTCTCGCCGGCTTCGCGCTCGTATGCGCGGCGTGCTCGGGCGGCGAAGCCGGCAGCTCCAACGCCGCCATGGACCTCGAGCAGGTCTCGAACGGCTTTGGCCAGATCCTGCCGCACACCGTCCTCGAGGTGGACGCTCAAGGCGCGATCACACCGACGGTCGTCTCGATTCGCTCGAACGAAGATCTC
>JANOFY010000638.1:0-2341 GCA_031413895.1 Planctomycetota bacterium
GCTCGAGGGCGGCGGCACCGGAGGCGCTGGCAGCACCGGCGGCACCGGCAGCGGCAAAGGTGGCGGCAAAGGTGGCGGGAGCAGCGGCGGAGGACAAGCCACGTTCGGCGACCGCGACAAGACCGACTTCCTCGCGTTCCAGCTCAAGAAGGACGCGCGCATCGAAGTGCTGTCCGACCAGTCGACGTTCATCCGCGACTCGGTGGAAGACGTGAAGAGCAACGCCTGGATGGCGGTCGTGCTCACGGTGCTCGTGATCTGGCTCGCGCTGCGCAGCCTCCTGCCGACGCTGATCATCAGCATCTCGATCCCGATCTCGGTGATCGTCACGTTCGCGCCCATGTACTTGCTCGACGTCAGCCTCAACATCATGTCGCTCGGCGGGCTCGCGCTCGGCGTCGGGATGGTCGTCGATGCGTCGATCGTCGTGCTCGAGTCGATCATGCGCTGCCGCGAGGAAGGCGACTCTCTCGCCGACGCCGCGGTCCGCGGCACGCGCGAGGTCGCGGGATCGATCACGGGCTCGACGCTGACGAGCATCGCCGTGTTCGCGCCGATCGTGTTCGTGCACGGCGTGGCGGGCCGGATCTTCGGCGACCAGGCGTTGACGGTCGTGACTTCGGTCGCGATCTCCCTCGTCGTCGCCGCAATGTTCATCCCCGTGCTCGCGTCGCGCCCCTGGCTCTCCGGCGAGATCGGCGCGGGCAAGGGTGTCGAGCGCCCCGGGCCGCTGCGCCGCGGCCTGTCGTTCGGCTGGTCGAAGGTCACGCCCGCGTCCATGCTCTTCGGCGGACGTTTCGTGCTCCTACTCTTCGGCTGGATCGCGCGCATCGTCGCCGGACTGCTGCTCTTGATCGGCAAGCTGGCGGACCTCTTGTTCCGCCCGATTCTGATCGCGCACGACTGGGGCTGGGGGCACGTCGAACGCATTTATCCACGCCTACTGTCCTGGGGGCTGCGCAACGCCTGGCTCGTCGTGCTGATCTCACTCGCGCTGTCCGGCGCGGCTGCGTGGCGAGCGCCTGCGCTCGGACTCGATCTCTTGCCGGAGATCCATCAAGGCGAGTTCACCGCGCACGTCGGGCTGCCGATCGGCAGCCCGCTCGAGTACACCGACACGATCCTCGGCGAGCTCGACCGGCGCGTCCGATCGGTCGACGGTGTCGCGCTCACCGCGCTGACGGTCGGCGTCGAGAAGGACACGCTGACGCGCGAGATCGAAGGCAAGCACACCGCGCGCTTGACGGTGCGCCTCGCGCCCGACGCGGCGACCGCGGAGAACGAGGATCGGATCATCACGCTGGTGCGCGAGATGATCGCGCAGCACCCCGCGGTGCGCTCGGTCGACATCACGCGGCCGACGCCGTTCGCGCTCGACGCTCCGGTGCAAGTCGAGATCCTCGGCTACGACCTCGACAAGCTCGCGTCGACCGCCGCCGACGTCGCCGCCCGGCTATCGCGCGTCCCCGGGCTCACGGACCTCCAGACCACCGTTCGCCCGGGTCACCCCGAAGCGCGCATCACGTTCGACCGCGACAAGACACTGGAGTACGGGCTCGATCTCGAGGCCGCCTCGCGCCTCGTGCGCGATCAAGTGCTCGGCAACGTCGGCACGCGCTTCTCCGAGGGCGACGATCGCATCGACGTGCGCGTGCTCGGCGACGAGGTCGTGCTCGGATCGCTCGACCGTGTGCTCGACGTGGTCATCAATCCGTCGTCGCCCACACCGGTCCCGCTGAGCGCCGTCGCGAACGTCGAGATCGTCCAGGGTCCCGCTGAAATCCGGCGCATCGGCAACACGCGCGCGGTGCTCGTCACCGCGTCGACGTCGGGACTCGACCTGGGCGGATCGGCGCGCGCGATCGAAGCGCAGCTGGCCGACCTCGTCCCGCCCGACGACGTGATCGTGCAGCTCGGCGGTCAAAAACGCGAGATGGACGAGGCGCAGAAGAGCATGCAGTTCGCGCTCCTGCTCGCGCTGTTCCTCGTCTACGCGGTGATGGCCAGCCAGTTCGAGTCGTGGCTGCAGCCGCTGATCATCCTCGTCACCGTGCCGCTCGCGATGGTCGGCGTCGTGTTCACGCTCGACGCGCTCGACATCCCGCTCTCGGTCGTCGTGTTCATCGGCATGATCCTGCTCGCGGGGATCGTCGTCGCGAATGCCATCGTGCTCCTCGACCGCGTGAACCAGACGCGCGCGCAGGGCGTCGGCGTGTACGACGCGCTGATGGAAGCGGGCAGCACGCGCCTGCGTCCGATCTACATGACCGCGAACACGACGGTGATCGGCCTCTTGCCGATGACCGGCTGGCTCGCGCCGATTCCGTGGATCGGGCCGATG
>JANOFY010000639.1:0-2138 GCA_031413895.1 Planctomycetota bacterium
TCCGCCGGACCGACGCGCTCCGTGATCCAGCCGCCGCGCACGTCGTCGATCGCGATCTCGGGCAGGCGTCCGAAGCCGAGCTTCGAGCCCGGTCCGGTGATCGCGGCGCGCTCGCGGAGCGCGGCGATCTGCTGCGCGGCACACGGCGCCGGGTCGGAAACTTGCGCACGCAACTCGCCGACGCGGATCGAGTGCACGTCGAGGTTCGGCAGGACGACACCGCAGCGGAACAAGCGCTCGAGCGTCACGCCGAGCGATCGGGCGATCCGTGCGCGATCGCGCGGCGAAAGACCCGCCCGCAGGCGCTCCGCCAGCGGCTCGAGGTCACCCTGCTCACGCACGATCAAGAACGAGCGGCGCCCGAAGACCGCGCCGTGGTCGCTGCCTACCGCGAGCGGCTCGGGCGTGTTCACACCATGCCTGCGCAGATGACACAAGAGGTTCCACTCGCGCTCGGCGAACGACAAGCTGCGCGGGCTCGTGAAGCGCGCGCGCCACGAAGCCGCGAGCCGCGCGCTCGTGAAGCGGCGCATCACGACGAAGCCGGTGCCGACCCCGCTCGGCCGTCCCGTCAGCCGGCCGCTCGCGTCGGGCGTGCCGGGCAGCGGATAGCGCACGGCTTCGACTCCGAGTTCCGACTCGATCGTGCGCGCTCGACCCTGCGGCGGAGCGACGTCTTCGATGCGCGCGCTCCCGTTGCCCGCGATGCCGAGCGACGCCAGGTCCGGCACGCCTGGAGCGAGTTGGATGCGCATGGCCCCTCAAGTCTAGCGCCGCTGCATCGTATGCTGCGCCGCATGCCGCGTCTCTTCTTGCTCGATGGCACCGCGCTCGCGTACCGCTCCTACTTCGCCCTCGCTCGATCGGGCCTGACGTCGCCCGACGGCAAGCCCACCGGCGCGACGTACGGCTTCACGATGACGCTGCGGCGGATCCTCGAGACCGAGAAGCCCGACCTCATCGCCGTCGCGTTCGATCCGCCCGGCGACACGTTTCGGCACAAGGCCTACTCAAAGTACAAGGCCACGCGGCAGAAGATGCCCGAGGACCTCGTGTCGCAGCTCGGCTTCTTGCGTGACGTCGTGCGCGCGCACGGTGTGCCGCTCTTCGAGGTCCCTGGTTACGAAGCCGACGACGTGATCGGCACGCTCGCGACGCAAGGCGCCCAGGCCGGCTGGGATGTCTTGATCGTCACGGGCGACAAGGACTTCATGCAGCTCATCGACGACCGCATCCGCTTGTACAACGTGTTCAAGTCGGACTCGGCGGTTGTCATCGAGGGCCCGGAAGCCGTGCTTGAGAAGTTCGGCACGACTCCGGATCGCGTGATCGACGTGCTCGCGATCATGGGCGATCACTCGGACAACATCCCGGGCGTGCACGGCATCGGCGAGAAGGGTGCGATCAAGCTCATCGCCGAGTTCGGGTCGGTGGCCGCGGTCATCGAGAACCTGCCCAAGGTGAAGGGCAAGGCGCGCGAGCTGATCGAGCGCGATCTCGACATGCTCAAGCTCTCGCTCGCGCTCGTGACGATCGAAACCCACGTGCCGCTCGATCCGGGCTTCGAGGGGCTGACGCCCGCCGCTCCCGATCAGAAGCAGCTCGTCCATTTCTTCCACGCGATGGGATTCCAGAGCTTGCTTCGGAAGACGGCCAGCGGTGCGCGGTCGTCCGAAACGCGCGACTACCACATCGTGAAGGACGGCGTCGAGCTCGCGGCGATGATCACGGAACTGATGAAGGCCGGCAGCTTCGCCGTCGACACCGAGACGACGAGCCTCTTCCCGCTGCAAGCGGAGCTCGTCGGTGTCTCGTTCAGCGCCAGCGCGATGCGCGCGTTCTACGTTCCTTTCAATGCCGAGCCGCCGGTGTTGCCAGGCGGCCGGCCGGCGCTCCTCAAGGCGCTCGAGCCGCTTCTGACGAGCCCGCGCTTCAAACGCTCGGGGCAAAACACGAAGTACGACTGGCTCGTCTTCGTGCACGCGGGTCTGCGCCTGCCCGCCCCCGACTTCGACACGATGATCGCGAGCTACTGCGTCGCTGGGACATCGCGGCGGCATGGGATCGACGAGCTCTCGCTGATCTACTTCGATCTGAAGAAGATCCCGACCTCGGACCTGATCGGGCGCGGAGCCAAG
>JANOFY010000640.1:0-5399 GCA_031413895.1 Planctomycetota bacterium
GTCGGCGAGAACGATTCGCCGCGGCCGTGGTTGTCGACCGGTGCATCGGTCGCAAGCGTCGCGCCGGATGGAACGTGCACGGCGCTGCAGTGCAGGCCGCCTTCGTAACGAACCTCGATTTGGACCATGGGAGTCTGCGACCTGGGGGGGGGCGACAGCGGTCGCGTCAATGCCCGCGAATCTTGTACACGACCTCGCCGTCGATCACGGTCATCAGGACCTGCGCCTTCAGCAAGTCGCCGGGCGCGCACGTGATCGGATCACAGTTGAAGACACTCAGGTCGGCAAAATAGCCGACCTGGAGGCGCCCGCGTCGGTCGTCTTGGAAGCACGCGTACGCCGCTCCGCTCGTGAAACCGGCGAGCGCGGCGCGCCCATCGAGACGCTGCTCGGGCATGAACCCGTCCTTGGGCAGCGCGGCTTCAGTTTGCCGAGTGCGAGCGGCGTAGAGGCCGAGCAACGGGTTCGGGCTCTCGAAGGGGAAGTCGCTGCCGAACGCGAGCTTGCCGAGCTCCGGGGCGAGCGCGCGCCACGCGTACGCACCGCGCGTCCGCGATTCGCCGAGGCGCGAAACCGCCCAGCCCATGTCCGAGATCGCGTGCACGGGCTGCATCGACGGCACGACCTTCAGCTCCGGAAAGCGCGGCCAATCTTTCGGCGCGACAACCTGCGCGTGCTCGATGCGCGGACGCAGATCCGTGAGCTTCGGATGCGCGGCGTAGAGCTTCTCGTACAGGTCGAGCACCATGTGGTTCGCGCGGTCGCCGATCGCGTGCACCGCGGGTTGCAAGCCGCGCTTCGCGATCAGCGCGAGCCGCGCGCCGAGCTCGCTCTCGCCCAGGATCAGATACCCACGCTCGCCCGGCGCGTCGCTGTAGTCCTCGAAGAGCGCCGCGCCGCGCGAGCCGAGCGCGCCGTCGACCATGAACTTCACGCCCGGGATGCACAGGCGGTCGACGCCCGGATCCGCGAGCGGCAATTCCTTGAGCGAATCCTCCGTCAGCTCGCCGTTCCCCCACAGGTAGCTGATCACGCGCAGCTTGAGCTGCCCCGAGCGGCGCATGTCCTTGAGCAAGGCGAGCGTCGCCGGCCGCGTGCCCATGTCGTGCACCGCGGTCAGCCCGACCGCGAGCAGGCTCTCCTGCGCGCGCAGCATCCGCGTCAGCCGCACCTTCACGCTGTCGAGCGGAATCAGCTTCTCGACGGACTGCATCGCTTCGTCGAGCAGCACGCCGCTCGCGAAACCCTCGTCGTCGACCACGACGCGTCCACCGACGATCTTCAGGTCGGGATCGATCGCCCCGTCGAGCTTCGCCGCCAGAAGCGCGAGCTTGTTGACGAGCGCCGCGTGACCGTCGACGCGCACGAGGAACACGGGGTGCTTCGGAACCTGCGACGACAGCAAGAGATGGTGCGGCAACGCCTTGTCCGCCCACTGGCTCTCGTCCCAGCCGCGTCCGACGATCCACGTGCCTTCCTTTTGGCCCTGAGCCGCTTGCTTCACGCGCTCGATCAGCGCCGCGTACGACGGCGCGCCGCGCAGGTCGAGGGCATCGAGCGCGCTCGCGAGCCACTCGAGATGTCCGTGCGCGTCCTGAAGTCCGGGAACCGCAGTGCCCTGCAATAGGTCGATCCGCTGCGCGGACGCCGCTTCGGGCCGCTTCTCGATCTCCGCGCGTTCGCCCGCGGCGATCACGCGTCCGTCCTTCACGAGCAGCGCGGTCGCGATCGTGTTCTGCTCGTCGTTCAGGTAGATGCGGCCGTTGTGGAAGAGCCGGACGTCGTCGCCGGCCGACGCAGCCACGGGCTCTCCCGCGCACGCCGCGACGGGTGCGAACACTGCGAGGAGCAGAAGACCGACGCGCGCAATCGTTCTGAGGGCGGGGATCATGTGGTGAGCGCGAAGAGGGTCCTCCATCGCGGGCGACGCTTCAAGTGCGGGGCGCGTCAAAAAGCCCGCGACTGCTAGACTGCGCCGATGAAATCTCTCGCAGGCCGGCGCGCCTTGGTCACCGGGGCTTCGGTCGGCATCGGACGAGCCACCGCGGTGCTCATGGCCGAGGCGGGTGCCGAGGTCACGCTGCTCGCACGACGCCGCGACCGATTGGAAGCGGCCGCGAAGAGCTGCCCGGGCGCGAAGATCGTCGCCGCCGACGTGCGCGACGCGGAGCACCTCGCGCGCGAGCTCGCAGACAAGGACTTCGACGTGATCGTCAACAACGCGGGCCTCGCGCTCGGCGTCGACAAACTCCCCGGCGGATCGCCGGCGGAGTGGAGCACGATTATCGACACGAACATCAAGGGTGTGCTCAACGTGCTCGCCGCGGTCCTGCCGCGCATGGTGGCGCGCGGAACTGGCGACGTCGTCACTCTAGGCAGCGTCGCCGGCCGTCAGGTGTATCCCGGAGGCGCGGTCTACTGCGCCTCGAAGCACGCCGTGCGCGCGATCTACGAAGCGCTGCGCCTCGATCTCGCGGGGAGCGGTCTGCGGTTCACGACCGTCGATCCGGGGCTCGTCGGGGGGACCGAGTTCAGCCAAGTGCGCCTACGCGGCGATCTGGATCGGGCCCAGGCGGTGTACGCCGGGCTGGAGCCGCTGCGGCCCGAGGACGTCGCCGAGGCGATCGTGTGGGCGATCACGCGGCCGCCGCACGTCAACGTGGGCGAGATCGTGCTGTGGGCTGCGGCCCAGGCCAGTACGACCGTCGTGACGCGCAAGGAGAACGCGCGTTAACGGCGATAGACTAGTGCGCGCTTTTCACACAAGGTGCGGAACACCCGCGCACGACACGAGCGCAGACACAGTCGCGGAACAGAAGGGAACGGCCATAGGTCAGGGATGAGTCGCAAGGACAAGGATCCGTTGTCGTCGGAGATCGAGGCAGCGCTCGAGGGAGTCAATCTCCAAGAGATCGGTGACGGCGCGCCTGATGGCGCAAAGTCCGGCGGCGCGAACGCAGGTGCGCGCGCCGGTGCGTCCGGCTCGAAGTTGAAGCGCGGCACGATCGTCGGCATCTCGGGCAAGGACGTATTCGTCGAACTCGGCCCGCGCGTGCAAGGCGTGATCGCGATCGATCAGTTCGAGACGACGCCCAAGGTCGGCGAGTCCTTCGAGTTCAGCTTGCACGGCCGCGAGGAGGACCTGTGGGTGCTCTCGCGCCGCGAGGCGCAGGCGGTCGCCGCTTGGGACGACATCACGCCGGGCGCGCTCGTCAAGGCGCGCGTCACGGGACAGAACACCGGCGGGCTCGAGCTCAAAGTCGGTCCGCTCGCGGCGTTCATGCCTGCGTCGCAAGTCGGCCTGTCACACGAGTCGAACTTGTCGAGCTACATGCTGCAGACGCTCGTGTGCCAAGTGCTCGAGGTCGACGCCGGTCGCAACCGGATCTTGCTCTCGCGGCGCGCCGTGCTCGAGAAGGAACGCGACGAGGGCCGGCGCGAAGCGGTGGGCAAGTTCGCGACGGGCCAAGTGCTGCGCGGCAAGGTCACGCGCGTCGAGCCGTTCGGTGCGTTCGTCGCGCTCGGCGGCGGCGTCGAAGGATTGGTGCACGTCTCGAACCTTTCGCGCCGGCGCATCGAAGACGCCAAGGAGTTCGTGCAACCGGGCCAGGAGGTCGAAGTCCAGATCCTGGAGATCAAGGACGGCGGCAAGCGCGTCGGGCTCGGCATGAAGCAACTCGAACCAGATCCGTGGCTAGAAGCGACGCACCGCTTTCCGGCGGACACCGTCGTGAGCGGTCGCGTGACGCGCCTGACGGAGTTCGGCGCGTTCGTCGAGGTCGCGCCCGGACTCGAAGGGTTGATCCACATGTCGCAGCTCGGCAAGGAACGCGTTCGCCGGGCGAGCGACGTGCTCAAGTCCGGCCAGGACGTGTCGGTGCGCGTGATCGCAGTCGAACCGGCACGCCAGCGCATGTCGCTCTCGCGCCTCGACGCGCGCGGCGCGGTGCTTGGATCCGAAGAGGCCGTCGACGCATCGGTGATCGACGAAGCCTTGCAGAAGAACGCATCTCAGCCGTCGGGCACGAACCTCGGCAACCTGTTCCGTCGCGCGCTGCGGCCGCCGCCCAGTTAGAGCACGGCGTCGACGAGACTCGGAAGCAGCAGCAACACGTCCGCGGCCGCGAACGTGTGCACCTTTATGTTCGCGCGGGCGATCCACCAGTCATTCCCCGGTTCGTGCGCGAGGGCCGGCAGCGCGCCCGGCCGTAGACCCTGACAGCTCGCCGAGCGTACCTCGACGCTGGACGGGCCTCCTCCAGCCAGAGCATTCCCGACCGAGCCGGCCACGAAGCTCGCCACCTCGAGGAGCGCATCCTTCGTCACGGCGTCGACGGTCGACAGCGAGCGCTGCGCTTCGACGACGTCGTTCGGGAGCATGAGGAAGAAACCCGCCAGGGTGAGCGCGTCGGGCAAGGGCACGAGCAGGCAACCGTGTGCAACGACTTCGCCGTGGCGGTAGGCCTGCTTGAGCGCGATGTGGACGACGCCCGCGCCCGCCGCGCGTTCCGCGGCACGTCGAACGTCGCACGAGAGCACGCGCACCTCGCGTTCGATGATCATCGACAGATCGGCCGCGATGCGCTGCACGAGCTCGCTCACGCGTTGTGCGTGCGGCGCGTTCGTCGCCAATCCCGAGTGCTCGGCAGCTGTGGGCACGTCACACTCCGCGCGCGCGGGTCGACAGGAGGGGCTCCAGCGCGGCACCGGCGTCGGCCGCGCTGAACGGCCGCGCGAGGCACGCATCCGCGCCGGCCGACAACGCGCGCGCGGCCGACGATCTCCCGCTCGAGACGAGCACGATCGGCAGATCCTGCCGTGTCGCGTCGTTACGCACGGCGTGGACGAACTCGACCGCGCCCGACAGATCCAAGTCCAGGAGCACGAGCTCGACATCCGCGTGCTCCGACAGCCGAGCGAGCGCTCCGCGGCCGTCGCCGGCCTCGACGACGCCGTCGAAGGCGAGCCCGCTTTCGCGCAGCACACGCCACTCGATCGCGCGCAACACAGAGGAATCGTCGACGATGAGAACTTGACTCATGGGGACGCTGGAGTGCGCGACCGGGGGTGACCGGCCGCACGCAACCGCGTGACCCTGATTCGGCATCCGCGGGCGCGATCCCTTAGCGATTCGCGCCGGTCTAGTAGCTCTCGGAGCTGGAGGGGAACTCCCCGCTCTTCACGTCGCCGACGTAGTGCTTGAACGCGGCTTGCATGGTCTCCGCCAGCTCTGCGTAGCGCCGCACGAAGCGCGGATGGAAGCGCGTGTAGATCCCCAGCATGTCCTGCGTGACGAGGATCTGCCCGTCGCATCCCGCTCCCGCTCCGATCCCGATCACCGGGACGTGCAAGTCCTTCGAGATCGCCGCCGCGACCGACGCCGGGACCTTCTCGAGCAC
>JANOFY010000641.1:0-5486 GCA_031413895.1 Planctomycetota bacterium
CGCGCACGCGACTCAGTTGATCGAGTACCTCGAAGGCCGGCACGAGGTCGACATCGGCGGCGCGTGCTATCCCGAGAAGCACATCGAGTCGACCGACCGTGAAGCGGACCTGCACTGGACGAAGGTCAAGGTCGAGAACGGCGCGCGCTTCCTCATCACGCAGCTCTTCTTCGACAACAACGTGTACTGGAGCTTCGTCGACCACGCGCGGCGCGCGGGCATCCGCGTTCCGATCGTGCCGGGCATTATGCCGATCACGAACGTCGCGCAAGTCGAGCGCTTCACGAAGCTGTGCGGCGCGAGCATCCCAGTCGAGCTCTTGGATCGCATGCGTCGCGTGCAAGACGACCCAGCGCTCGTGATGGCGACGGGGATCGAGCACGCGATTCGGCAGTGTCGCAAGCTGCTCGAAGGCGGCGCGCCCGGGCTGCACTTCTACACGCTGAACAAGAGCCACGCGACGCGGTCGATCCTGGCGGCGGTACGGCGCGATTGAGCGGGACGGTCGTTGTGACGGCTGTCCCTCGCTGAGGCGCCGCGCGAATCAACTGAAGGAGCCGCCCTCGCCTTCGTAGGGGGGCGCCGTTGAGACACCAAGAAGGAGAATGCTCATGAATCGTGATCCGAAGTCGGTGACCAGGTTCGTTCTGTTGGCGGTGCTGCTCGCCGCTGGCGGCATCGGCGGATGTCTAGCGTTCGGACCTGTCTACAAGGTCTGGGAGCAGGAGAAGGTGGGCCAGGCCGAACTCGCGCGCGCGGAATCGAATCGCAAGATCGCCGTTCTCGAGGCGTCGGCCAAACAGCAAGCGGCCGTGATGCTCGCTCAGGCGGAGGTCGAGCGCGCGAAGGGCGTCGCGGCGGCCAATCAAATCATCGGTGAGGGTCTCAAGGGTCACGAGGAGTATCTGCGTTACCTGTGGCTCATGGGACTCGAGCACGTTGCGTCGAGCCCCAATGGATCGACGGTCGTCTACGTGCCCACCGAGGCGAACTTGCCGATCCTGGAAGCGAGCCGGAGGCCGTGATCCACGATCGACGCGCCTCGTCTGGGGCGTGATCGACCGGCAGCGCAGAGTGAAACGGATGAGCGACGAGTCGGGGGCACGCGCCGTACACGGACGCTCAGAGTGCGCGCGAGAATTTCGCGGGCGTTCCTGGATCGCATGCGACGCGTGCAGGACGACCCCACGCTCGTGATGGCGCCGGGGATCGCACACGCGACCCGGCCGTGTCGCAAGCTGCTCGAAGGCGGCGCGCCCGGGCTGCACTTCTACACGCGGAACAAGAGCCACGCGACGCGGTCGATCCTCGCGGCGGTGCGACGCGACTGACGCGCGCCGACTCGTTTCGTGCGAGGGGGCCTGTAACCGAATCTCTCACGCCGCGTCCGTAGCTCGGAGTGGCGGCCGAGGTCGTGAGTTGGGGCGATGCCTCGTCCTTGCGCTCATCGTGCGGCACCGCAGAATGAAGCGAATGAGCGATAAGGCAGAACTGGACACGGTTCTCGACCTGTCACGACTGCGGTTGAGCCTGCCTGCGCGACCGGCGATACGCGCGATCACGCATGCCCCCTACGTGGATGCTCTGGGAGCTCACGAGTTGATGATCCAGGTCGTGCTCTCCGACGACACGAGAGACGAAGACATGACGTCGGCGAATCTGGAAGCGATTTGCGACGTGATCGTTCGAGCGGTTCGGGAGGACGACCGATTTCCGTACATTCGATTCCTCACTGAGGCTGAGCTGGCGGAGACCGATGAGGAGTGATCCATGGGTGTGGTGGTTCCGTTCAAGTCGCAGTTGATCGATCAAGCCCATCATCTTGCTGCGAAGGATCCGGGCAGACCCCTTCAAGCGAACTTGCGTCGAGCGGTGAGCGGTGCTTACTACGCGCTCTTTCATTGCCTCGTGGCGGATGTGACGGGGTTGATGCTCGGACAGAACAAGGAGGCGCAACCACTGCGTCACGTGATGGCACGAACGTTCGGCCACACGGAGATGGCAGAGGCTTCCAAGTCGTTTTCGAAAGCGGTCTCGAAGGGATTCGTCCAGCTCCACGACAGCATTCGGGACTGCATCCCAAGCAGAGCCATACACCCAGGCGTGGCCACGATGTGCAGTGCGTTCGTCGTGCTGCAGGAAGCACGACACAAGGCGGACTACGACCTGTCGGAACGGCTCAGTCGAAACGAATGCGTCGCGTTCGTGCAACGTGCCGAAGGCGCAATCCAGGCGTGGAACGCTGCGGCAAGAGATCCATCCGCGCGGGCCTATATGCTCAGCTTGTTGATGTGGAAGAAGATGAGGAGGGACTGATGAGCCGGCCCTCCGCCGTAATTACTTCTCGAACAGCAGCGCTTCGATCGTCCAGTCGTTGAGCAGTTCCGGCGAGTCGCGCCAGCGGATCTTCCCGCGGCGATCGATCAGCAGGAGATCGGGCACTTTGCTGCCACGGTACGCGCTCGTCGTCTTGCCGACGGCCTTCGGAACGGCCGCGTCCATCATCACGTGGTAGAGCACCGGATTGAACGCGAGGTGCGATTGCACCGACGCGACGGTCTGGCTCTGGCTGTGATCGACGATGCCGATGATGCGCAGCCCCGAACCCGAGTAGCGCTCGACGAGGTCGTTCATGAACTCGCGTTCGCGAGCGCAGATGGGGCACCAGCTCGCGAAGAAGTACACGCCGACGACTTCTCCCTCGAGCGCTTTGAGTTCGACAGGATCTCCCTGCACCCAGCCCTCCGCTTGCAACGCGGGCGCCGCCATGCCGATCATCGCCGACAACTTGATCTGGCGTTCGATCGACTCGGCGTCCTTGCCGCCTTTCGGAATCTCCTTCTGGTACCGGCTCAGGTCTTCGCGAGCGAGGTCGAATTTCAGGAGATGTCTGCGCACCGTCGCGCGTCGCTCGAGCGCGCGCGCGTAGTACACGTCGTCCTTGCGATAGCGCTCGAGCACGGCGCCGTACTCCTTCTCGGCCTTCTCGAGTTCGCCGAGGATCGCGAACGTCGTACCGCACATGTACTGCGCACGGCCCGCCAACGCGTCGTCGGGAAACTGATCGACGAAACGGTGGAACGATTCACTCGCTTTCGTGAGCGCCTCGACGCCTTCGGGCGTGTTGCGCTGCAGCTTCTGGAGCGAGTATCCCTGGCTGACCCAGCACGTGGCGGATTCGATCCACGCTTCGTGCGCCTTGGCCGATTCGGGATACGTCTTGGCGAACGCGTCGAACGCAGCGGCGGCCTCGGGATATCCGGATCGCTGCTTGGTCGCGGTCTCCTTCATCGTCGTCGCCGCGTTCCACGCGTCGGACTCGGCATCGAGCGGCTGCACGGCGGCGGCCGCGCCGCACAAGACCACGGCTGCGAGGAGCGCCTTCCAGTTCGACGTGCGCATGGCGAGACAGGAGAGTCTACCGCACCGGCCGACGTCGGCGACCCGAGCAGGCGCGGCCTACTCGAACCGCACTTCCTCGCCGAAGCTCGTCGCCAAGTTCGTCTGCACCGTCTTCATCGTGCTCGTCGTGCCGAACACGTAGTGCGCCAGGAAGCGGAAGATCGGGTTCTTCACTTCGCCGTTCTCGGTGATCTTCAACGTCGCACCGCCGGCGACTGGCACGACCTCGTATGTCCAGGTTCCTGAGTACGGCAGATCGGGGTCGGCGAGTCGCGTCACGAGGCGCTTCGGCGGTGCGTTCTCCATCACCTCGTACGTGATCGGACCGAACTCGCCGTCTTCACGCCACACGCTGTGACCGTTCTGATCTCGAAGGCGTTCGATCTTCTTCAGGTCCTTGCGCCACGTCGGCAGTGCCTGGAAGTCGGAGATCGCCTTGAACACTTCGTCAGGCGATCGCGAGTAGCGCGCCGTGCTCGTCGCGACGTGTGCCTTCGGAATCATGAGGCCGCCGATTGTCACGATCGCCACGACGGCGATCAGAACGACGAGCGCGATCTTGATCCACTTCATGGAACTCTCCTCGCGTGCCGAATCGCGCGGTGTCGCGAAGGCTACTGCAGAATCGGCAGCGCTTGGTGCGCCTTGATCGCAAGTCGCTGCGCGACGCGCCCGGCGATCTCGACGAAACGACGCGCGATCAGCGACTCCGGATCCGCGATTATCACCGGATCACCCGCATCGCCGCCGACGCGCACGGCCGGATTGAGCGGCACCGAGCCCAGCACGGGGACGTTGTGTCGCGCGGCGAGCCGCTCGGCGCCCCCTTGCCCGAAGATATTGATCACCGTGCTGAAACGTCCCGTCGCGTCGGTCGCGAGCTCCAGCGGCCGTCCGCCTGCGTTCAGCGTCACCTTCGTGTTCGCGCGCGCGCCGTCGACCGTGCCTTCGATCGTGTAGCCGGCCATGTTCTCGACGATGCCGAGGATGTCGACGTTCACTTGCTTGAACATCGCGATCGCCTTGCCGACGTCGTACGTCGACACGGCTTGCGGCGTCGTGACGAGCACCGCGCCGGACAGCGGCACGAGCTGCGCGAGCGAGAGCTGCGCGTCGCCGGTGCCGGGCGGCATGTCGACGAGGAGATAATCGAGCGGGCCCCAGAGAACATCCGACAGGAACTGCTCGATCAGCTTGTGCACCATTGGACCGCGCCAGACGACGGGCTTGTCCTCGTCGAGCAAGTAGCCGATCGACATCGTCTTCACGCCGTGACGATCCTTCGGCTTCAGCTTGCCGTTGACAGGTTCCGGCTGACCGGTGAGGCCCATCATCATCGGGATGTCGGGGCCGTAGACGTCGCAGTCGAGCAGGCCCGTGCGCGCGCCGGTTTTCGCGAGCGCGCAGGCAAGGTTCACCGCGACCGTGCTCTTGCCGACGCCGCCCTTGCCGCTCGAGACCGCGATGATGTGCTTGATGTCGGGCGCGATCGCGCGCGGGGGACCTTCCTGCGCCTTGACGACCGCGGTCATCTGGACGTCGACCTTTTTCACGCCGGGGAGCGCGAGGAGCAGGTCCTCGGCTTCCTTCTTCAGCTGGTCCTTCACCGGACAGGCGGGCGTGGTCAGGTTGATCGTCACCTTGACGAGGCCGTCGCAGATCGTGTGCTGCGTCACGAAGCCCAAGGACACGATGTCCTTGTGCAGATCGGGATCCTTGACCTTCCGCAGGGCGTCGAGGATCTGTTCTTTCGTTGCTTCGAGCACGGGCATCTGCCTTCCAGAAGGAGTCGAGGGCGAACCGCTAGCCGGAGGCACTGTCCTGGCCGGCGAATTGGGCTGCCTACTTTAGTTCCGGGCGCGCATCAGACAAGGGAGCGCGGTGCCGCAGCCGCTTCACGCGCCCGTGTATGAGTTCGTACCCGGCCAGCGCGGCCGCGGAAGAAGCGCCGGCTGCCCTCGTCGATGACGCGCCCATGAAACGCATCTTGGACACGACGATCTACGGCGACATCCCGATGAAGATCGACATGCTTTTTCCCGGCATCTTCTGTGCGGCCGCGCTGCTTCTCTGTGGTCTGTATC
>JANOFY010000642.1:0-11550 GCA_031413895.1 Planctomycetota bacterium
AGCTCGAACGTCTTCTACGACTTGCTCGCGAAGTTCGCGCCCGCCGGCGTGCCTGCGTGGGTGCTCGCGCTCACCGCGGCCGGAGTCGGAGTTGGAATCCTGATCACGTTCGTGTCGGTGCTAGCGATGTTCTCGGTGTGGATGGAGCGCAAAGTCTCCGGCCACATCCAGTGTCGCTACGGTCCGATGTACGTCGGCGGTTGGCACGGCTGGGCGCAGTCGCTCGCCGACGGCATCAAGCTCCTGTCGAAGGAAGACCTGATCCCGCTCGGCGCGGACCGGCCGCTCTTCATGCTCGCGCCGGCGATCGTGCTCGCGAGCATCTTCGGCGCCCTCACCGCGATGCCGCTGACGCCGAGCGTCTACTTCGCGGACATCGACCTCGGTCTCTTCTTCATCTTGGCGATGTCTTCGATGACGACGATCGGCGTCGTGATGGCGGGCTGGGCGTCGAACTCGAAGTGGTCGCTCTACGGCGCGATGCGCGAGGCGGCGCAGGTGGTCGCCTACGAGATCCCGCTCGGTCTCGCGCTGCTCGTTCCGTTGCTCGTCGTCGGCACGCTCAACCTGCGCGAAGCGAGCGAGCTGCAGTCCGGTTGGTATGGAATGCACTGGCTCGTCTTCCAGAACCCGTTCGTGTTCCCAGCCTTCCTATTGTTCTTCACCGCTGCGCTGGCCGAGACGAAGCGCGCGCCGTTCGACCTGCCCGAAGCCGAATCCGAGCTCGTGGCCGGCTTCATGACCGAATACTCCGGCATCCGCTGGTCGTTCTTCTTCATGGAAGAGTACGCCGCGATGTTCCTGATGTCGGTCGTCGCCGCCGTGTACTTCCTGGGCGGCTTCGAGAGTCCGGTCACACACATCGCGCGCGAGCAGTTCGGCGATACGAGCGTCGTCTATCAAGCGACGGCCGGCTTCGTGCTCCTTCTCAAGGCGATGTTCGGCATCTTCCTGATGATGTGGCTGCGCTGGACGTTGCCGCGCGTGCGCATCGATCAAGTGATGACCATGGGATACAAGTACCTGACGCCGCTCGCGCTCGTGTGCGTTCTCGGTGCTAGCGTGTGGGAAGCGATCTTCTGAACCATGAACGCAACCAAGGACTACCTGTTCAATGTGTGGAACTCCCTGACCACGACGCTGGTCGGGATGAAGATCACCGGCAAGTACTTGCTGCAGAAGCCGATCACGGTCCAGTACCCCGACGAGCGCCTGCCGATCCCCGATCGCTACCGTGGCATCCACTATCTCGAGCAAGAGAAGTGCATCGACTGCCTCGCGTGCGCGCGCGCTTGCCCGATCGACTGCATCGAGATGGATGCGGTGCGCCACGGCAAGGAGCTCGAGTGGATCTCGTTCACGCTCGACTACCAGAAGTGCATGTTCTGCGAGCTGTGCGTCTACCCGTGCCCGAAGGATTGCATCCACATGGGGACGGAGTTCGCGTTCGTCAGCTTCGACCGCAGCGAGTTCAAGCACGACCTCTTGTCGTTCAAGGGCATGGCCAAGGAAGCGCGCATCCGCATGAAGGGCGCGGAAGAGCGGAAGAAGGCGCGCGAAGCCGCCAAGGCCGCCGGCGTGCCGTACGAGGAGGAGCGCGAAGAGCAACCCGAGGAACACGGCTGACATGGACCGATCTTCGCGAGTCTTCTACGCGCTGCTCACTGCACTCGCGCTCGTGCTCCTCGGCTGGGGGCTCGTCGCTGCCGGTGGTGAGGGTGTAGCGTTCGGGATGTTCGCGCTGCTCGTCGTCGGTGGAGGCTTGGTGTGCATATGGGAGCGCTCGGTCGTGCGCAGCGCCTTCTCGCTGCTGGCGGTGTTCTCGGGCACGGCGGGACTCTTCCTCTTGCTCGGCGCCGACTTCCTCGCGGTCGCGCAGATCCTCATCTACGTCGGTGGCATCCTCGCGCTGCTCCTCTTCGGAGTGATGCTGTCGCCGCCCGATCTCACCGAGCGCAAGATCTCGCGCGTCGTCACGGGTCTCGCGCTGGTCGGCGCGGGGGTCGCGTGGGTCGCGTTCAAAGTGCGGTCGACGGTCGTGTGGGCCACCGCGTCGGAACTTCCGCCGATGCGCACGCAAGCGCGCGAGATCGGCGTCGGGTTCCTCGCCGCGCAGCAGTACGTCGTCGCGTTCGAGCTCGCGGCGATCGTGCTCACGGTCGCGCTCGTCGCGGCGGTCTACATCGCGCGCCGTCGCAAAGAGGACCTGGCCGCACCTTCGGAGGGAACTCGATGATAGGCGTGGGAGCCTATGTGGCCGTGTCCGTGGCGCTCTTCGGGCTCGGCCTCGTCGCGATCATCGTCCGCCGCAACGTGTTCTACGTGCTGATGGGGATCGAGATGATCCTGAACGCCGCGAACATCAACTTCGTCGCGTTCAGTCGCTTCAACGGCGGGAGCCTCGACGGACAGATGTTCGCGATCTTCGTGATCATCTTGGCCGCGGCCGAAGCGGCGGTGGCGCTGGCGATCATTCTCAACGTCTTCCAGCTCTTCGGCTCGGTGAAACCCAGCGACGTCGACATGCTGCGCGAATAGCGGCGCGCGCCCATGGACCTCCACTTCAATCCCGACGTCGACTTCAAGCTGCTGCTCGCGGTGCCGCTGATCCCGCTGGTCCTGTACGTGATCCAGATCTTCTTCGGCCGGCACCTGCCGCGCCGCGGCGATTGGCTCCTGACCGGCGGCATGTTCATCGTGATGGTCATCACGCTCTGGCTCGCCGCCAAGTCGATCGCGGCCGCCTACGCGGGCGAGGAGTTCGCGCACCATTCCTCGGAAGCGGGGATGTCGTTCTCGTGGCTCTACCAGCACGCGAAGGAGGCGAGCTCACCGCTGAACCTCACCGTCGGGATCTTCTACGACGGTCTCGGCTCCGCGATGCTCGCCGTCGTCGGCGTGGTGGCGTTCTTCGTGCACCTGTTCTCGATCGGGTACATGAGCACGGACCGCCGCTACTACATCTTCTTCGCGAACATCAGCCTGTTCTCGTTCGCGATGCTCGGGCTCGTCATCTCCGACAACCTGATGTTCGTCTTCGTGTTCTGGGAGCTGATGGGACTGATGTCCTACCTGCTCATCGGACACTTCGCGCACGATCCGACGAGCCCGCGCCAGATGTTCGCGGCCGCGGCGTGCAAGAAGGCGTTCCTGACGACCCGCATCGGCGACACGTGCCTTTTCGTCGGGCTGATGATGTTCTTCTTCCACTTCGACACGCTCTCGATCACCGAGCTGTGGAAGCTCTCTCATGACGCCGTCGCGGCGAACGGCGGTGAGTACCCGGCCTGGATGACGGTCGCGGGCCTGCTCGTCTTCGGCGGCACGGTCGGCAAGTCGGCGCAGTTCCCTCTCCATATATGGTTGCCGGACGCGATGGAGGGTCCGACGCCCGTGTCCGCGATGATCCACGCGGCGACCATGGTGGCGGCCGGCGTCTTCCTGCTCGGCCGGACGTATCCGCTGATGAGCCCGGAAGTCCTGACGGTCGTCACGATCGTGGGCTCGTTCACCGCGCTCTTCGCGGCGACGATCGGCACGACCGTCTTCGACATCAAGGGCGTGCTCGCGTACTCGACCATCTCGCAGCTCGGCTTCATGGTCGCGGCCGTCGGACTCGGCGGAGTCGTCGCCGGCATGTTCCACATGGTCACGCACGCGTTCTTCAAGGCGTGCCTTTTCCTGTGCGCGGGCTCCGTGATCCACGGCTGCCACCACGAGCAGGACATGCGCAAGATGGGCGGCCTGCGGAAGTACATGCCGATCACGTTCGCGTGCATGCTCGCGTCGACGCTCGCACTCGCCGGCATCCCGCTGTTCTCCGGTTTCTATTCGAAGGACCGGATCATCATGGCGGCGTTCCAGCGCACGCTGGAGCACTTCTCGGGCGCGAACATCTTCGCTGCGATCGCGCTGCCCACGGCCGCGCTGCTCACCGCGTTCTACATGTTCCGGCTGATCTTCATGACGTTCTTCGGCGAGTACCGAGGAAACGCCGGGCACGGGCACGCCGAACACAAGCACGACACGCACGGGCATGCGGCGTCGGGACATGACGCCCACGGCCATGACGATCATGCGCACGCCGCGCACGGGCACGACGATCACGCCTCTCACGGTCACGACGATCACGGCGGTCACGCGCACACGCCGCACGAATCGCCGTGGCCGATGACGACGGCGCTCGTCTGTCTCGCGCTGCTCGGAGTGCTCGGCGGACACTTCTGGCTCGCAACGCCGGGGGACGTGCTCGCGAACCACACCGAGCCGTGGTTCGCCAAGGTGATGACGCTCGAGCGCGCCTACGGCGGTCTCGTCGCCGAGCCGCACATGGACGAGCACGCGCAGCACATCGAGCACCAAGCGCACACGATGGCGGTGACGGTGTCGCTCGGCGTCGCGGCCGCCGGCATCTTGCTCGCCTTCCTCTTGTACTACGCGAAGAAGGTCGATCCGGCGCGCATCACACGCGGCCTCGGTGAAATCTATCACGCCGTCGCTAACAAGTACTACGTCGACGAGTTCGTCAACGCGACCGTGATCCGTCTCGTGATGACCCTAGCCAGCGTGCAGAAGTGGATCGACGAGAAGATCGTCGACGGCTTCGTGAACGGCGTCGGCTGGGTGAACAAGCAAGCCGGATTCTTGTCCGCTTGGTTCGACCGCACGTTCGTCGACGGCGCCGTCAACGGCATCGGTCAGACGACGCAGATCTTCGGTTCACTCGCACGCCTGCTTCAGACCGGACGCATTCAGCAGTACGTGTCCTACGCCGTCGCCGGCGGCCTCGCTGCTGCGGCTTGGCTGATCCTGAGCTGACCCTCTCGCTCCCCCGCGCCTATGGAATCCCACATCCTCTCCTGGATCGTCTTCGTGCCGCTGATCGGCATGGCGGTGATCCTGTGCCTCGGCAAGCAGTCGATCACGGCGATCAAGGGCGTCGCGCTGGTGGCGACGTTCATCCCGCTCGTGCTCGCGACGATCGTGTACTTCGGGATGTTCGACACGACGAGCGCCGAGTACCAACTCGTCGAACGCTTCGATTGGATTCCCGGGATCGCTGCGCAGTACTTCGTCGGCATCGACGGGCTTTCGCTTCCGCTCGTCTGGCTCACGACGCTGCTCTTGTTCGTGGCCGTGCCGGCGAGCTTCAACATCGAGAAGGCGCAGAAGGCGTACTACGCGCTGCTCATGCTGCTCGAGGTCGGCATCGCCGGCGTCTTCATCTCGCTCGACTACTTCCTCTTCTACGTGTTCTGGGAAATCATGCTCCTGCCGATGTACTTCCTCATCGGCATCTGGGGCGGACCGCGGCGTGAATACGCGGCGATCAAGTTCTTCCTCTACACGCTGGCCGGCTCGGTGCTGATGCTCGTCGCGGTCGTCGCGCTGCGCATCTCGGCCGGCTCGTTCTCGATCCCCGACCTCGTCAACTTGGCGGGCGCTGGCCAACTCACCGGCGCCAACCTGCCGTTCGGCGGCATGTTGATCGGGATGAAGTTCACGACGTGGGTGTTCTGGTTCCTGTTCATCGCGTTCGCGATCAAGGTGCCGGTCTTCCCGTTCCACACGTGGCTCCCCGACGCGCACGTGCAGGCGCCGACGCCGATCTCGGTGATCCTGGCGGGCATCCTGTTGAAGCTCGGCGGCTACGGCATGCTGCGCGCGTGCTTCCCGATCGTGCCCGAAGCGTTCCACACGTTCGCGTTCACGCTCGGAGTGCTGGGCGTGATCAGCATCGTGTACGGCGCGTTCGTCGCGCTGGGCCAGACCGACTTCAAGCGCCTCGTCGCGTACAGCTCGGTCAGCCACATGGGCTACGTGCTGCTCGGCTTCGCGGCGCTGACCGAGTGGGGCATGAACGGAGCGGCGCTCCAGATGTTCAACCACGGGACGTCCTCAGCCGCCTGCTTCCTCGTGGTGGGCGTGCTCTACGATCGCGCGCACCATCGCGACTTGAACGGCTTCGGCGGGATGTCGCAGGTGATGCCGCGCTACTGGGCGCTGACGACGCTGGCCTTCTTCGCGTCGCTGGGACTACCGGGTCTGGCGGGCTTCATCTCGGAGTTCATGACGCTGTACGGTGCGTACCAGTCGGACGACCCGCGCTTCCGCGTGCTCGTGCTGATCTCGGTGATCGGCATCGTGCTCACCGCGGCCTACTTGCTCTGGGCGATGCAGCGCGTGTTCCTCGGCAAGCTCAACGAGAAGTACAAGGACTTCAGCGACATCAGCTTCCGTGAGGTGTTCTCGCAAGCGCCGCTGCTCTTCCTGTGCGTGCTCCTCGGCATCTTCCCGTTCCTTCTCCTCGATTGGATGGAGGTGAGCGTGAAGGGTCTCGTCACGATGCTCACCGCCGCCGGCGGCAATAGTTGAGACGGAACTCCCCGATCCTGTGAACCCCTACCTCGAGCAACTCGGCGCGATCGCACCCGAGCTCGCCCTCACGGCGACGTGCCTCGTCGTCTTGATCCAGGACCTGCTCCAGAAGGGCAAAGCGTCGTCGCAAGTCGCCGTCACGACTCTCATCGGCCTCTTCATCACGAGCTTCCTCTTGTTCGCGCAGTGGAGCGAGCCGGCGCGCACCGTGTTCGGGATGGTCGTCGTCGACCGCTTCGCGAGCTTCTTCAAGCTCTTCACGGTGGGCGCGCTGATCGCAGTCGTGCTCTTCGTGCTGTGCGACAGGCGCGAACGGAAAGTCGGGATCGGCGAGTACTACTTCCTGCTCCTCGGCGCGGCGATCGGCATCTTCTTCATGGTCGGCACGAACAACTTGCTGCTCATGATGCTCGGTCTCGAGCTCTTGAGCCTCGCGAGTTACGCGCTGGCGGGCTTCCACAAAGGCAACCGCAAGTCCGCTGAAGCGTCGATGAAGTACGTCATCTTCGGCGGACTCTCGGCGGGCGTGATGCTGTACGGCATCAGCATCCTTTATGGGCTCACGGGCACGCTCGACCTCGGATTGATGGGTCGTTCCGCGCCGGGCGGGCTCAGCTCGAGCCTGGCGATGCAGATGAGCGCGAGCCCGCTACCGGTCGCGATCGCCGTCGTGATGGTGCTCGCGGGCTTCGCATACAAGATCTCGGTCGTCCCGTTCCACTTCTGGACGCCCGACGTGTACGAGGGCGCGCCGACGCCGGTCACGACGTTCCTCGCGGTTGCATCGAAGGCGGCGGGATTTGGCGCGCTGCTGCGATTCGTCGGAGCGCTCTTCCTCAAGACCGGCGTGAGCGCCGAGGTGGAAGCCTACGGGCAGCGCATCGGTCTTCTGCTCGCGATCCTCGCGGCGATCACGATGACGCTCGGCAATCTCGCGGCGCTGCGCCAGACGAGCCTGAAGCGCATGCTCGCGTACTCGTCGATCGCACACGCGGGCTACGCGTTGATCGGCGTCGCGACGATGACGAGCGCGGGTTTCATGACGGCCATGTACTACTTGGCCGCGTATTACTTGATGAACCTGGGCGCGTTCGGAGTCCTGCTCTACTTCGAGGGCGTCACCGGCTCGGATTCGATCGACGGGTTGAAGGGGATGGGTTGGAAGGCGCCCGTGATCTCGATCACGATGGTCGCGTTCCTCGTCAGCCTGACGGGTTTGCCGCCGACGGTCGGCTTCTACGGCAAGTACCTCTTGTTCGTCGAGGGCTACAACTCGGGGCTCGGTTGGCTCGTCCTGATCGCGGCGCTGAACAGCGTCGTCAGCCTCTTCTATTACTTCCGCATCGCGAAGCTCTTGTTCCTCGCGGATCCATCGGAGCGCACGGCGGCACCGCAGCCCCTGTTCGTGGGATTCCTGGTGCTGCTCGGTATCGGCACGCTCGTGTTCGGCATCTACACGTCGCCGATCGTCGACTGGGCGCAGCGCAGCCTCGACATCCTCTCGCGCGCGTAACGCTCCACATGGCGACGATGGGGACAGGCCGCCTCGCCGCCGCGGCAGCGGTATTATGTCGGCCGATCAGCGACAGTCCGCCAGCCGGCCACGAGGAATCTTCATGCAGAACGCAACGAAACTTGCCACTCGGACCGTGCTCCTCGCCTGTCTCGCCGCGCCCGGCGTTGCTCAGGAGCAGCGCGTCTACGACACGCAATCGACGACGGGTCCGGCGGCCGCGCGGACGAGTCCAGACCCAGCGACGAGTGCCGACAAGGCGGTGTTCAAGCAGGAAGAGCTCGAACAGATGCTCGCGCCGATCGCGCTTTACTCCGACGACCTCATCTCGCAGATCCTGATGGCGAGCACGTACCCGTTGGAAATCGTTCAGGCGGATCGCTGGGTCAAGGCGAACAAGAGCCTCAAAGGCGACGCGGCAGCGAAAGCCCTCGAGAAGGAGTCTTGGGACGCGAGCGTCAAATCGCTCGTGAACCTTCCCGACCTGCTCGCGCTGCTCAGCGAGAAGCTCGACTGGACGCAGAAGCTCGGCGACGCGTTCATCGGTCAGCAGGCGGACGTGATGCGCGTCATCCAACAGTTGCGGGGCAAAGCGAAGTCGGAGGGCAAGCTCGACTCGAACGAGCACCAAAAAGTCGAAGTCAGCCAGGAGGGCTCGACTCAGTACATCACGATCGAATCGAGCAACCCCGAGGTGGTCTACGTGCCCGTGTACGATCCGGTCGTCGTGTACGGCGCTTGGCCTTATCCGTCGTATCCGCCGTATCCGTACTACCCGCCGGCGTACGGCGTCGGCATGGGCATCGCGATCGGATTCGCGTGGGGGTACGCGTGGGGCGGCTGCAATTGGGGTCACTCCGAGATCGACATCGACATCGACAAGAACGTCAACCGCAACACGAACATCGACCGCAGCAAGTACCAGCGCGACGGGGGTGGTCAGGCGAAGAGCAAGTTCCAGCACAATCCCTCGCACCGGCAGGGAGTGCCGTACCGCGATCAAGCGTCGGCGAAGCAGTACGGCGGCCGCACGACGACTCAGGCGGCGCAAGCGCGCGAGTCCTACCGCGGGCGCGCCGATGGGGCCGGTGGCGCGGGAGCCGCGAGCGCCGATCGCCTCGGAGGTGCCGGCGCGGGAACGGCGAATCGGCCGAGCGCGGGCGGACTCGATCGCGCGGGAACTGCGGGCGCGAGCAATCGCGCGAGCACGAGCGGTTCCGGCGGCCGCGGCGCGAGCGCCCTAGACGGAGTCAATCGCGGGGGAGCGTCGGCGCGCGCGAGCAGCTCACGAGGTAACGCGAGTCGCGGCGGTGGTTCTCGCGGCGGCGGCGGCGGACGGCGATGAGGAAGGAAACCATGGCTCGAACAGTGGAGAACGTCGGTGTGCGCATGTTGAAGAGTCTGGTCGCGACAGGTGTGCTCGCGCTGTGCGTCGCCAGTTGCCAGAGCACGTCGTCCTCGACCAGCGCGCAGATGTCGTACGAGTCGCCGCAAGCTGCCGTGCAGGAGCTCGTCGGCGCGCTGCGAGCGAACGACGAAGCGCGCATCGGAAAGGTCCTCGGTCCCGAAGGCTGGCGCCTCGTGAACTCGGGCGACGCCGTCGCGGACCAAAAGGTCATCGCCGCGTTCCTCGCTGCGTTCGACAAGCACCACGAAGTCGTCGTCGACGATGACGTCGCGACGCTCGTCGTCGGCGAAGACGATTGGGCCATGCCCATCCCCGTCGTCTCCGAAGCCGGTGCGTGGCGATTCGACACGGATCAGGGCCAGGACGAGATCCTCGCGCGCCGGATCGGCGAGAACGAGCTCGGCGCGATCGCGGTGTGTCGCGCGATCGCCGATGCGCAGCACGATTTCGCCGACATGAACGCGAAGAGCGCGGGCGAGCCGCGCGTCTATGCACAACGGTTCGTGAGCTCGACGGGAGCACGCGACGGGCTCTATTGGGAAGCGGCTGCCGGTGAACCGCAGAGTCCGCTCGGACCGCTCGTCGCGGAGGCGGTCGAGGACGGGTACGGCTCCCCGTCGCGAGATCGACGGCCGTTCCACGGCTATTACTACCGCATGCTCACCGAGCAGGGCCCGTCGGCTCCCGGCGGCGCGCACAGCTACGTCGAGGGTGGACGCATGACGCGCGGTTTCGCCGCGATCGCGTGGCCCTCGGCCTACGACACTTCGGGCGTCATGACGTTCATGATCAACGACCAGGGCGTCTTGTATCAGCGTGACCTGGGCACGGACACCGCGCGCATCGCCGCGACGACCGGGGCGTTCGACCCCGGCGAAGGCTGGATCGTCGTCGCAGATTGATCGCGAGACTCTCGGGATGGCCTGACGATCGCGAACTCGAGAACGCGCGCATCCGTGCCGCGCACCCCATCGTGATCCGGGTGGCCGATTCAGCGCTCTGTTCGACTCGTCCCGCTTCTCAACTCACGGAAGCGAGGGCACAATCTCGCGCGGGCGCCAATCGCGCTCCCCGTTCGGTCGGAGTCGGAATCCAGTCGGATCCACATTCCCGACGAATGACCGCAAGCTCAATTTCAGCCGGAGACAAGACCATGAGACTCGCTCGATTTGTTCCGTTGCTCCTCCTCGGCGCGTGCTCGTCCACGAAGTCGAGCGTTCCGCTGGAAGCACCGGATGTGAAGTTCAAGAAGGCGTTCATCGTGGCCGCTGTCGGTCCCGAATATCGAAAAGACATCGAGGACCGTGTCGCCGCCGAAATCCAAAGACGCCGCCCGTACGTCCAAGTGATCCCGAGCTTCGGCCAATTCCCGAACCCGAACGACGTCGGGCGAAACGAGCTCGCGAGCTTCCTGAAGAGCCACGACATCGACTTCGTGGTCACGATCGTGCCGTTCGCGGAGACCTACGCCGCGAAGTACGACCAGTGGGACGATGTCGCTGGCCACGAGCTGGGCGAGTACGTCGAAGGCATGGAGACGCAGGCGCTCGTCGGACGCTACGGCGTGCAGGTCGTCGGTTGGGACGTCGCGACCAAGCTACCGGTCTACGCGAAGACGCGGCAGGTCGTGGTCGGCGAAGTCTCCGGACCCAATGGAGTCGTCGAGTTCGCGTCCGACACGGTGACGCGAGACATCTGACCGTCACGCCGCCGGTCGAGGACCGGAATCGAACCGCCACTCGCGGTGGGACGGCACTCGCGCTCGACGCGTTGTGCGCTCGCCCCGAGTGGCGGCTTCGTTCGATGCCGCGACCTTGCGCTCGATGTGGTGCGCGTCCCACGAGCCGGCCACCACTTCGTGCGCGGCGTACTGCGCAGCCCCTGCAGTCAGACGGCGTCGCGTCGCTACGGCGCCGTTGCGGACGACGTCGCGCCGCGCCCGTCGGGGATCCTCGTTCCCGAAAAATTTTCGAGTCGACGAGGCCTCCGCGCCGTCGACTCGATGCGTGCCTCGCTCGACGTGAATCACGCTCCGTCCGTGCTGATGTGAGCGCGACGATCACTCGCTGCGCACGTTCCGACCCGCGTCCGCTTGGCGAAGTATGGTTCGACGGTGGAGTCGTCGACGCATCGCTCGAAGCTGTTTAAACGCGCGTTCATCGTGCTCGGTCTGGCCCTGACGACGTCCTGCACCGGGCTGCACACGATCCCGGGCAGCAACACCTGGAGATCACCACAACCGAGCGCTGAC
>JANOFY010000643.1:0-6849 GCA_031413895.1 Planctomycetota bacterium
TTCAGCACGCCGCGCCTGACGAGGAACACGTTGGTCGCGTTGGTCTCGGCCACGTAGCCGTCGACGTCGAGCATCAACGCGTCGTCCACGCCGGCAGCGTTGGCCTCGATCTTCGCGAGGATATTGTTCAGCAGGTTGTTGTGGTGGATCTTCGAGTCGAGGCACTGCGGCGAGTTGCGGCGCACCGACGCGGTCACGAGGCGCAAGCCGCCGTCGCCGTAGACCGGCACCTTCCATTCCGCGAGCACGATCAAGCACGGCCCCGACTGGTTGAACTTCGGGCTCATGCCCGAAGTCACCTTTTCGCCGCACGTCAGCGTGAGCCGGATGTGAGCTCCGTCGCGCATCCCGTTCTTCTCGAGCGTCGCGAAGATCGCGGACTGGATCTCGGCGCGACTCGGATCGAAGCGACCGCGAGCGCGCGCGCCGAGGCTTCGAGCCGATCGAGGTGCGCGTCGAGCTCGAACACGCGCCCGGCGTACACGCGCAGGCCCTCCCACACGGCGTCGCCGCCCTGCACGGAGCTGTCGAAGACCGACACCTTCGCGCGATCGCGCGGAACGAGCTCACCACCGACGTGCACCCACAATTGCGCGTTGCGAGGATCCATCAGGCGACACCGGTGCGGATCGCCGCCTCGCTGAGCTCCTCGTAATGCAGCCGGCATTCCGCGAGCAGCGGCTTGAGCGCGGCCGGGAACGGAGCGGTCTTCTTCTGGTACGGCTCGAACCCGCTCGAGCGGTGCACGGCGGCGTACCAGTGAGGCGCCCATACCCCGTCTTCCGCGCGCGCGCCCGGCGGCCACGAGAGCATCGACTCCTGGAAGTCGATCGAGAGACGGCGGCAGAGCTCGGAGAGAACGCCGCGCGGATCCATCAAGAGGTCGCGCGCGTCGAGCACGGGCGCGTCCTGTCCCAGGCGCAAGAGGTCGCGCGCGAGCGTCGTCTGGAACGCGAGCCCGGTGTCCGCGAGGCGCGGCGTGCGCAAGTTCTTCGCAAGCGAGGGCAGCATCTCCTCCGGATCGCGGATGAGCAGCACGTTGCGCGTCTGGGCAAGGAACGCGCGGTCGACGGCCAGCAGGTGGTGCGCCATCTGCTTCATGAAGAGCACCGGACGATCACACGGGCCCAGGATCACGTCCTCGATCACGCGCTCGGCGTCGGTGCTCTGAGCGGCGAGCACCGCATCGCGACCGGGATGCGCGGCGCCGGAGAACTTCAAGTAGTGCGCGTAGAGCGGCTCGTCGACGACGCGCGTGTCGGTGCGCTGCGCGAACGAATACATCAACGCGGTCGACACGTTGCGCGGGCCTGACCACAAGTTGATGCGCAGCACGGAGTCCATCGTCATCGGAAAGCTCGCGCTCATCGTAGGGATCGGCGGAGAGGGCTGGAACTGGCGACCCTGGATCGCGTGCGCATGCGGCGGTAGAACGGCGTCAATGTCCTACGACTCACCTGCCAGCCCGAGCTTCGGTCTCGTCCTCGTTCGCATCACCGCCGGCGCGATCCTGGCGATCGCCGGATGGAGCAAGATCTCGGAGGGCGTGAGCCCCGAGCTCGTACTCGGCACACGCGCGGCGTTCGAAACCGCGCCCGGCTTCATCCGCGCCTGGGGCGAGAACGTGGTGCTCCCCAACCCGGCGCTCTTCGCGAACCTCATCGCGTGGGGCGAGCTCCTCGGCGGCATCGCGCTCTTCCTCGGTCTATTGACGCGTCCCGTCGGACTCGCGGTCGCGGTGATGATGGCGAACTTCTACTTCGTCGGTCCTGAAGCCGCACGCAGCCTCGTGCTTCTCCTCGGGATCGCGGGCCTCGGCTGCTCGATCTCGCGCGCGGGTCAGAGCGCGGGCGCGGACGTCTTCCTCGTCGAGCGCTTGCCCGCTTGGCTCACATGGACGCGCGCCGCATGATGCCTGCGACGGGCGTGCGTCAGCTCGCGAGCCGAATCAGCTCGCGCACGGTGCGCTCGATGCCGGCCGCGACCTCGCTGATGCGCGCGTCGTACATGTAGGCCGGCGACGTGATGATCCGGCTCTCCTCGTCGACGCGGAACTCGTCGACGGGACAGACGACGTGACGCGCGCCCATCTCCTCGAGCAGGGTCGCCGTCTTCTCGTCGCTTCCGATCGTCATCTTCGGGTGCGCGCGCTCGTCGCGTAGCGCGGCGGCCACAACGGTAGGCGCGATGCACAGCGCGGCGATGGGCTTGCGCGCCTTGTGCATGTCGCGCAGGAGTCGCCCGACGCTCGGATCGACGCGCGCCTTCGATCCCGCCGCGGCGAAATTGCTCAGGTTCTTCGCGGCGCCGAAGCCGCCCGGAAGGATCAGCGCGTCGAGATCGGCGACCTTGATCTTCGCGATGTCGGTGATCTTGCCGCGCGCGATGCGCGCCGATTCGTCGAGCACGTTGCGCACGTCCTCCGTCACCTTGCCGGTGCGGTGGTTCACGACCTGCGCTTGGTCAATCGACGGCGCGATGCACACCGCGGTCGCGCCGAGCTTGTCGAGCGCGAGCAGGGTCAGCACGGCCTCGTGGATCTCGCTCCCATCGAACACGCCGCAGCCCGACAGTACGACTCCGACTTTGACCATGACACGCCTCCGCGCGTCAGGATACTCCGCCCGCCGCAGCGTCGCATCGGCGACGCGCCCCCTCGATCGCACGGTGACCGGTCAACGGCCGGCGGGGCGGATCGCGATGTCGCCGAGGATCTTCAGCTGGCAGCCCAATCGCGCGCCGGGCACGTCGGTGCACATCTCGAGCGTCTCGCTCTCCTCGTCTGAGAGCGGGTTCACGTTCTCCGCGCCCGAGTCGAAGACCAGTACGCAAGTGCCGCAGCTCCCGACGGTGCACCCGAAGTCGTGCAACGCGCCGTTCTCTTGGCAGAACTCTAGGAACGAGGTTCCGACGGGGACGTCGTGGGTCTGACCGAATTTCACGAAGGTGAGCTTGGGCATCGGGGATTGCGCGCGCGTTCGGCGCGCGGCGCACAACTTTAGGACCGCATTCGCGCGACGCAAGCGGCACGACAGCTCCAGCTCCGATGTGTAGCCTCTCTGCATGGCTCTACGTCCGATCGTGTCGCCCGCGTTCCCAGCAGTCGACGCCGCTCCCGCCCGCCCGCCGGAACCGTCATCGGGCTCGGGCGCGCGCGTGTGGCTCGTGCGACATGCACAGGTGCACGCCGATTGGCAATCGAAGGCGTACGGCAACCTCGACGTGCCGCTTTCGGAGGACGGCGTCGCCGCGACGCGCGCGATGAGCCAGGCCTTTGCGGCCGAGACGGTTGCGCACGTGCAGAGCTCGCACCTCGCGCGCGCGCTCGCGATGGGTCAAGGGATCGCGAAGGCAACGGCCGCGCCACTCGCAGTCGACGAACGCCTGCGCGAGATCTGGCGCGGCGACTGGCAGGGCATCCCCGCCGACGAGTTCCGCGCGAAGTGGCACGCGGAGTCCGAACGATTCTTCGCCGATCCGTGGAACTGGAAGGGCCACGGCGGTGAGAGCGACGCGGACGTGTTCGCGCGCACGTGGCCGGCGCTCCTCGACGCCGTTCGATCGGGGAAGGGTGGCACCGTCGTCGTGACCTCGCACTTCAACGCCATACGCGTCCTCGTGACGCGCGCGCTGGGGCTCGCGCCGCGCGAGAGCTTCGCGTTCCGGAATGAGCCGGCGCACGCAACGCTTTTATTGGACGCGCCGACCGGCTGGCAGCTCGTCGTGCAAAACGTCGCGACGCCGGCGCACGCCGAGCGTCGCTGACGCGCCGTCACTTCTCCATCTCTTTGCCGACCTGCGTCATCCGACCGAGGTACTTGGGCCGCGGCGTCAGCGTGACGTCGCCGGGGTGGTGGTAGACCCACATCTCACCGGTGGTCCGATCGAGAAAGTAGAGCCCGCCGCCGCCGTGGATCTCCCAACGCGCGGGGATCGCGACCTCGTCTTTGTCGTCCTTCTTGTTCTTCTTGTCTTGGAACGCGGCGGCGGTCAGCAGCACGATCGAGAACGCGGCGAGCGCGAGACTCGACGCGAAAAGGGTCTTGGGCGATGTTGACATGAGAGGTCACCTCGTCGGTGTTTCGGGGGAGCTACGCCGACTACGTGTAACGCCGGCCCGCTCGGCCGGCAAACCAGGCGCGGGAGGCGCACGATCCGGCGCGGCGCCCGAATCGCGGTATTCTCGCCAAGGATTTCGAGAGCGCGCCGTGTCCAACCCCGAAGTCATGTCCGACCGACCCGAACTCACCGGACTCTTGTCCGAGACGCGCTGGCTGCGCGCTCTCGCGCTCAAGCTCTGCTCGGACGCCGATCGCGCCGACGACTTGGTGCAGGAGACGTGGCTCGCCGCGCTCGAGCATCCACCGCATGGCGGCCAGTCCCTGCGCGGCTGGCTCGCCACGGTCGTGCGCAACAAGCTCGGCGACCGCGCGCGGAGTGACTCCCGCCGCGACGCGCGCGAGCAGAGCGTCGCCCGCGACGAGGCGCTCGCGTCCACCGCGGACGTCGTCGATCGCGCCGCCACGCACCGCGACGTCGTCCAAGCCGTGCTCGATCTCGACGAGCCGTACCGGACGACGATCCTCTTGCGCTACTTCGAGAGCTTGCCGCCGCGAAAGATCGCGGCGCGCATGCAGGTGCCCGTCGCGACGGTGGACAGCCGTCTCGTGCGTGGTCACGCGAAGCTGCGCGCGAGCCTCGATCGGCGCTTCGGACGGAGGACGTGGCTTCTGGCTCTGCTTCCACTTGCGCGTGACGCATCGATGCTCGCGCCAGCAGCGACAGGAGTTCTCGCGATGAACGTCGTCCTCAAGATCAGCATCCCGATCGCTCTCATTGCCGTCGCTCTGTGGTGGGGCCTCGCGGAGTCCGAGCCGAACTCGGCCGCGCACACGCATGCCCTGCCGATCGACGATGCGATCGCGGCGAGTGCGCCCGAAGCAGCGGCGGTCCCACTCGACGAAACGCGCGTCGAGTCGGTGCGCGCGCCGATCGATCTGCTGCCGACCGCCGATCCCGTCGCGGCGGTCACGACGCCGACGGTCGCAGCGGACCGGATCGTCAAGGGGCGCGTCCTCGATTCGCTCGGGCGCGGCTTGGCCGGGATCACGCTCGGCATTGAAGGCGCGACCGTCGATGCGAGTCACGAAACGCGCAGCGGCGCGAGTGGATCCTTCGACATCGCCGCGCCCGCAAGCGCCTCGGCGATCGTCGCGCGCGATCCCGAGTGGACGACGGTACTGGCAGGCTACACGAACATCCTGCCGACGAGCTCGACGAACGTCGTGGTCGCGCCGCGGATCGAGATCGCCGGGCGCGTCGTCGACGAGTCCGGGTCCGCGATCGAAGGCGCCGAGATCTCCGTGCTCCAGCCCGAGAACCTGGGCGCGGACTTCGGCTTCGCGCTCGATCTCTCGGCGAGGCGGACGTGGCGCACGCAGAGTGACCGGAACGGCGCGTTCGTGCTGGCCGATGTGCCCGGGATCGACGGGACGCGGCTCCAGTTGACTGCGGGCGGCTTCCCCGCACGCATAGAGCCCGCGCCGCTGGCGACGAGCCGCGCGCTCGTCCTCGTGCTCACTCGCGAGAGCAACCCACACGCGACGATCGAGGGCCGAGTCGTCGACGCCGAGGGTCGCGCGGTCGCGAGCGCGCGCGTGAGCGCCGGCTCGCGCGTCGCTTCCGTCGACGATCGCGGGCGATTCGTGCTCGACGTCTCGAACGTCGGGCCGAAGGTGCGCGTCGTTGCGCTCGCGCGCGGCTTCCTGCCGGCGGCGGAGGAGCTCGACAAGGACGATCCGGACGGATGGCGCGACGAGATCGTGCTGACGCTCTCATCGACACCGCTCTCGATTCGCGGCCGTGTCGCCGCCGTCCACGACGCCCCACCCATTCCCGTTCCCGGCGCACGAGTCTGGATCAGCGATCCGACGCTCTTCGGCCGGCTCGACGGCGACACGGCGACGGTCGAGTCCCTGCTCGCTCGCGAAGACCATCCGTTCTGGGTGTTCGTCGAGGCGGACGAGCACGGGAGGTTCGAGATCGGCGGCCTGCTCGAGCGCGACTACTGGGTCAGGGCGGCCGACCCGCGCACGTTGGAGTTCGGCTCGAAGGAAGTGGTTCCGGCCGGCTCGACGAACGTCGAGATCGACGTGGCCAACCCCGTGTTCGAGCGCGTTCGCGGTCGTGTCGTCACCTCGGACGGCGCGGCCGTCGCAGGAGCGCGCGTGCACCTCGAGCGCCGGGCGCTCGAGGTGCAAGTCGATGGCGGCACGCGCGACGAATGGATGCAGCGCGAGCCCGTGATCACCGACGCGAAGGGCGCGTTCGAGTTCGCGAGCGTGCCGCACGCGGACACGACGCTCGTCGTGCGCAGCGACGAGATCCTCTCCGCCCTGATGCCGGTGACCCGCGAGACGAATCCCGACGACGTCGTGATCCGGGTCAGCCTGCGCCTGCACGTCCAGGTAGAGCTCGACCCGCCGATCGATCGCGCGAGAGAGCTGCGCATCTTGGACGAGAACGAGCAGCCGATCGTGGTGCGCGTCATCCGCGCGGAACGCTCGCACACCGACCTGTTCGCGAAGATCGTGGACGGACGCAGCGAGGTCTTGTCGGTGTCGGACGCGGCTCGAACGCTCGTGCTCTTCCTCGAACCTGGTAACGAGGTCGCACGGATTCCGCTCCACTTGCTGCCGCGCACGTTGAACGTGGTGCGGTACTGATGCGCGCGCGTCTCAGCGCGGCGTCGCGACTTCGTCCCCGAGCAGACCTCGCCGCCGCAGCTCCGCCATCGTCTCGAGGTCCGTCTTAGGCACGAGCGCGCCGCCCTGCAACACGTCGCGCGCG
>JANOFY010000644.1:0-7385 GCA_031413895.1 Planctomycetota bacterium
AGAGATCTTCGAGGGCCAGCGACCCGTACTCGTGCTCGAGCAACGCAAGGCCTCGCGCGAGGCGCTCGCGGAGCTGGCTTCGAAAGCGCGCTACCTGCACATCGCGACGCACGGTTGGTTCGCGCCGGAGTCGATCCAGTCGTGGAACGACGCGGAGCCGATCGACAAGCAGAGTGGGCTTGGATCGCGCATGAGCGGCGCGGAGCAAGTGAGGGGCATGAGCCCGATGCTCTTGTGCGGTCTCGCGCTGGCGGGTGCGAACTTGCCGGAGGATGCAGTCGGTCGCGTTCCAGGTCTCGTGACGGCTGACGAGCTCTCGACGCTCGACCTCACGAACTGCGAGCTCGCGGTGCTCAGCGCGTGCGACACGAACGTCGGCGAGCGCCGCGCCGGTCAAGGCGTCGCGTCATTGCAGAAGGCGCTGCAGATGGCGGGCGCGCGCAGCGTGATCACTTCCTTATGGAAGGTGCCCGACGAAGCGACGAAGGATCTGATGCTCGATTTCTATCGCCGCATGTGGGTCGAGAAGAAACCCAAGTGGCAAGCGTTGTGGGAAGCGAAGACGAAGCTGCGCGAGGCGAAGGACGAGCGCGGCGCTCCGAAGTACACGACACGCGATTGGGCTGCGTGGGTGTTGACCGGCAACCCACGCTAGTCTCGCGCGCCCGCTTGGAATCCGACCCGTGTCTCTCCTGCTCATGTTGACTTCCGTTGCCCCTCCGACAGCATGGGATCGGGTGGCCCTCGTCCACTCGGTGCTCGCGTCGTTCGTCGCGTACGCGTTCCAAGACCTCGAGCCCGCTGCTCCCTCGCCTTTCGATCGCGTGGTCCCGCTCGTGATCGACGCGCAGGACGTTCTCCTCGCCGGGCACGGGCGCGCCGAGCGCGTCGTGTACACCACGGAGTTCTCGGGCACGCTGCACATCTGGACGCAAGGGATGGGCGAGCTCGACCTTTGCTTGCGCATCGAGACGCCCGGCGGCGAGCTCGTGCGCGAAGACGACAACTCGGGCGGCGAGAAGACGCCGTACGCGAAGCTGACGGTCGAGCGCGGGCGCGAGCTGGTGGCGATCGTTGCAGTGGCGGATGGCGATTCTCTCGGAGCGTTCGAGTTGTGCGTGATCGCGGCACCCGAGTCCGAGCCGACGCTCGCGGCATCGGAAGCGGCCACGCTCGCGATCGTCGAAGTGCAGCGTCTGCGCGACATCGGCGATCTCGACGGCGCGCGCGAGCTGGCGGTCCAGTCGCTCGAAACGCTGAACGCGCTTCCCGAGTCCGCTGCGAGCGAGCTCATCGACGCGAGGAACGCGGAGTTCGGACGGCTGGCGCACGGACTCGCGATCCTTCGGCCGGCGAGTGTCGCGTTCGGTCGTGTTCACCGCCACCGCGCCCGCACACGTCCCGATGACCATCCCGATCTGCAGTGGATCAGGACGAACCTGGGAGCCACGCTCAGCCAGCTCGGCGACTTCCGGAGCGCGCGAGTGCTGCTGACGCGCGCGCTCGAAACCGCAGCTCGTAAGTTCCCCCCGGATCACCCGGAGGTCCAGGTCGTGCGGATGAACCTGGCCGGGACGATGTTCCTGCTCGGAGAGCTGCACGACGCACGACAGCTCCAAGCACAGGATCTCGAGATTCAATTGCGCACACTGCCTGCGGACCATCCGGACATCCAGAGGACACGGATGAATCTGGCGGCGACCATCGCCGGACTCGGCGACCACGAGGGCGCGCGCAAGCTTCTCGAACAGGCGCTCGATGTGTGCACGCGCACCTCGCCGGCCGACGACCTCGACCTCCAACGGGTGCGGCAGAACTTGGCCGCGGTCTTGAGTGAGCTGGGCGACATCCATGGGGCGCGGGCGCTCGAGGAGCAGGTGCTGGAAGTCCGCGCGCGGACGCTGCCCGCCGACCATCCCGAGCTGCAGGCGATTCGTCTGAACCTCGCCAACCGGATGCTGGCCGCCGGCGATCTCACCGGCGCGCGAGCGCTCGCGGAGCATGTGCTCGAGGTCCAATCGCGCGCGCTGCCCGAGGATCATCTTCATCTGCAAGTCACTCGTGCGAGGCTCGCGACCACGCTGTACGAGCTCGGCGACCTCCAAGGCGCGCGAGCACTTCAAGCGCAAGTCCTCGAGGTGCGTTCGCGCTCCTTGCCCGCGGATCACCTGCTGGTGCAAAACGCGAGGCAGAGCCTGGCCGGCACGCTCAAGGCGCTGGGCGATCTGCAGAGCGCACGCGAGCTGTGCGAGTTGTCGCTGGAGGTGTACTTGCGCACGCTTCCGGACGACCATGGCGATGTCCAGATGGCGCGCGTGAACCTTGCCGGGACGATGGCGGCACTTGGCGATCTTGCGGGCGCGCGCGACCTGTTCGAAAAAGTGCTCGAGGTCTTCTCGAGCACACTCCCCGACGACGACCGCAACGTGCAGCGCGCGCGGCACAGCCTGAGCGCGACCCTGCACAGGCTCGGCCGATACGAGGACGCGCTCTCTCTCGGGGAAAAGGTGCTCGACGTGTTCGAACGCACTTTGCCCTCGGATCACCACGAGCTGCAGATGACGCGACAGACCCTCGCGGTCATGCTCCTGGATGCGTCCCGCGGCGAGGCCGGGGCTGGAGCCGCGCAGCAGCGCGCGCGAGCGACTGAACTGCTGCGGGTGCGGAGTCAGGCGCAATCGCGGCTTGCGCGCGAAGTGCGGCTCCAGGCGCCTGCCCGAGAAGCGGAGGAGCGTTGCGCGAGCCTTGCGTCGGAGCTCGGCTTCTTGTTCTCGGTCGTCGTCGGGTACGAGGGACTCGCGCCCCTGGCGGAGCTCACGCCGCACGCCTTCGAGTACAGCGAAGCGACGCGGAACGCCGCTGTCTCGTCGAGTGCCTTGGCGCGGCGGTCATCCGGATCCATCGAATACGCAGCGTCGCGCGAGCGTCTGCGAACCGCGAGCGCCGAGCTCGCGATGCTCGTGCAGCGCGGGACGAGCGGCGAGGAGTTTCAGCGCGCCCTCGCGGAGCGCGAGTCGGCCGAATCCGCGCTGCTCCGACTGGCGCGCGAGCTTTCCCGCGGAAACGCGGCCAGCGTGGAGCTCGATGCCGCGAACCTGAGCATCGCGCTCGGGGGCGACTCGGTCGCCGTTGCCTTCCGGCGGTATCCGCGTCGCGGCGTCGACAGCCTGTGCGCGTTCGTCGTCCGGTCGCGCGATCCTTCGAGTGGCGCGGATCGTCCTGCTGCGCTCGCGCTGCTCGACCTCGGTCCGATCGCGCCGGTCCATGTGGCCGTTCAGTCCTGGCACGAGGCCCTCGGAGTCGACGGTGGGCGCGGGCTCGGCGCGACGCCGTCGGACCCCGGCCGGAACGCGCATGCGATCGCAGTCGAGATCCGCCGTCTCGTCTTCGATCCGTTGCGTGGAGCACTCGGCGACGCCCAGCGTGTCGTGCTCGTCCTCGACGACGTGCTGCACCTCGTGCCATTCGATGCACTTCCAGCCGAGACCGGCGGCGAGGAGCTGCTCGGCGATCGGCTGCACATGGAGACGCGCGCGACGCTTGCGGAACTGCTCGATGCGCCGCTCTCGCTCCCGGGCTCGAACGAGCTGGTCGTGCTCGGTGGAGTGGACTACGACGGTGACGCGAGCGGCGCGGGCGTCATGCTCGCGCTCGGCACGGCCTCCATCCTGCGAGGAGGCGCCTTCGAAGGCGGCTTCGCGGCACTACCGGCAACGCAACGCGAGCTCGAAGGCGTTCAACAGGTCTTCGCCCGAACCATGGGAGGCGAGCCGGGACTCTCGGTGCTCGCGGGCAAGCGTGCGACGAAGGACGCGCTGCTCGAAGCCGTTCCGCGCGCGCGTTGGTTGCACATCGCGACGCACGGTTGGTTCGCCAGCGAGTCGATCCGCTCGTGGGACGATCCGCGGCCGCTCGACGCGTTCGCGGGAGTGGGCGAACGCATGTCGGGCATCGAGACCGTCCTAGGGATGAGCCCGATGCTGCTCTGCGGGCTCGCGCTCGTGGGCGCGAACAAACCGGAGAACGCCGTCGGTCGTGCGCCGGGGCTGATGACGGCGGACGAGCTGTCGACGCTCGATCTCTCCAATTGCGAGCTGGCGGTCTTGTCAGCTTGCGACACCGCGCGCGGAGAGTCGAGGCGTGCGGGCCAGGGCGTCGCGAGTTTGCAGAAAGCGCTGCAGATGGCCGGCGCGCGCAGCGTGATCACTTCCTTATGGAAGGTGCCCGACGAAGCGACGAAGGATCTGATGCTCGATTTCTATCGGCGTCTATGGGTGGAGAAGAAACCCAAGTGGCAAGCGCTGTGGGAAGCGAAGACGAGGATGCGCAACGCGAAGGACGAGCGCGGCGCGCCGAAGTACACGACGCGCGATTGGGCCGCGTGGGTCCTGACGGGGGATCCTGATTGATGTCTCGCGCTCTAGCCACGTTGCTCGCGCTCCTTCTTCTCGACCGGACCGCCGCGTCCGAATCTCAGCAGGACACGGCGCGGGCGGGCGGCGCGAGCGAGAATCGCGCGCAGGACGCAGCGCTCGAGCCGGTCCGCAAGCTGCTCGACGATGCGCGCCGAGCGCGGGATTCGAAGGACTTCGCCGCCGCCCGCGCGCACGTCCGCGATGCGATCGAGCGCGCGCTCTCCGAGCTCTCCGCGCGCGAGGACGAGAGCGCAATCCGGCTGCTCGAGAAGCTGGCGCTGTTCGCGAACGAGACCGGGGAGCTCGCGTCGGCGGAGAGCGCGTGGACGCGAGTGCTCGACGTGCGCGTGCGCACATTGTCCGCGGACCACTTCGACTTGCAGGGTACGCGGCTCGACTTCGCCGAAACGCTCAAGGCACGCGGCAACTTCCGCGGCGCGCGGGAGCTCCAGGAGCAAGCTCTCGATGCGCTCTCGCGCACCGTGCCCGACGACCATCCCCAGTTGACGCTCGCGCGTCAGAACCTCGGGGCGACGCTCTTCGCGCTCGACGACCTCGCGGGGTCGCGGGCACTGTGCGAAAAGGTGCTCGAGATCCGCTCGCGCACGCTCCCGGAGGACGACGCCGACTTGCAGGCGGCGCGGGGAAACCTCGCACTGATCCTGAAGGCGGCCGGAGACTACGACGGCGCGAGGTCGCTCCAGCAGCAAGTGCTCGATGTCTTCTCGCGTACGTTGCCCGAGGAGCACCCGCGCCTCCAGCTCGCCCGGTCGCACCTCGCCAACACGGTCGCAAGACTCGGCGATCTCCCGGGCGCGCGCGACCTGCAAGAGAAAGTGCTCGAGGTCCGCTTGCGAATGCTGCCGGCGGATCATCCGCTCGTGCAGCGAGCGCGAGACGATCTCGCGGGCACGATCCGGCAACTCGGCGATCTCCATCGCGCGCGTGAGCTCGAAGAAGAAGTCGTCGCGGTGCGCGCCCGCACGCTGCCCGGCGATCACCGGGACCTGCAGTCGGCGCGGGAGAGTCTGGCGATCACGCTGTACTGGCTGGGCGATCTGGCGCGCGCTCGCGTGCTGCAGGAAGAGCTTCTCGCGAGCCGCGCGCGCAAGCTCGCGGACGATCACCGTGACGTGCAGGCCGCGCGGCAGAACCTGGCCATCACGCTGCTCACGATCGGCGAGCTGGACGAGGCGCGCGCTCTCTTCGAGAAGGTCCTCGAGGTGCAGACGCGGACGTTGGCGGCTGACGATGCCGAAGTCCTGAAAGCGAAGTTGAATCTGGCCGTCACGATCCAGCGGCAGGGCGACGCGGTACGAGCGCGCGAGCTGCTCGAGGAAGTCGTGGAGGTGCGCTCGCGCACGTTGCCCGGTGACCATCCCTCGCTGCAAGTCGCGCGTGCGAACCTCGCCAATGCAGTCAAGGCGCTCGGCGACTTGCCGAGCGCACGAGCGCTGGAAGAGCAGGTGCACGAGATCCGCTCGCGCACGTTGCCGGACGGCCATCCCGACCTCCAGAGCGCGCGCGAGAACCTGGCGTGGACGATCGCGCACGAGCTGGCGCTCGCGACACGGACCGCGGAGCGCGCTGGCGGGGAAGCGCCGGCGCGGCTGGAGACGCGGGCGAAGTGCGCCGAGTTGATCGGCGCGATGTGCCGAGCGCAGACCAAGGAGGCGCGTGCCGCGTTGCTGGAGGGCTCGACGCGCGAGACGGAGACGCGCTGCGCGAACCTGGCCGGAGTGCTCGCGGCATCGCTGTCGTTCGCGGGCGGCCTGGGCGTCTTCGAGCCGATCCCCGAGCTCGAGCGCGATTCGTTCATCGTCGGCGAAACGACGCGCGCCGCGGCGCTGCTGGCGGCAGCGTTGGTGCGGCGCTCCGCGAGCGACGCGCGCTCGAACGAGCTGCGGGCGGAGCTGCGCCGACGCAGCGAAGAGTTGTCCACGCTCGCGCAGAATGGGGCGACGAGCGAGAGCTTTCGCGAGGCGCTGGCGCGCCGCGAAGGCGTCGAGCGCGAGCTGGTCTCGCTCGCGCGCGCGTCGTCCGCTGGAACCGCGATCGAGCTCGACTTCGATGTCGAGCGCTTCGCGCGGAGTCTCGGCGCGGGCGATGCCGTCGTCGCTTGTCGCCGCTACTCGCGCACGACCATGAGCGCTGCGACTGCGGGCCAGGACTCCGTCGAGAGTCTGTGCGCGTTCGTCGTGCGCCCCGAGCCTGCCGCGAGATTGACGCTCGTCGATCTGGGGCCGATCGAGCCGATCGAACACGCGGTGCGCCAGTGGCGCGAGGGAATTGGAGTCGCCAGCGACGCGCGTGGGAGTGCCGCCGTCCAGTCGATTTCCGTCTCGAACGATTCGCTGGCCCGCGGCCTCGAGCTGGCCGTGCTCGTCGTCGATCCACTCGAAGCCGTGCTCGATGGCGCCGATCGCGTGATCTTCGTGCTCGACGATGTGCTGCACCTCGTGCCGCTGGACGCGTTGCCCGATCGCGCGAGCTCGGGCGCTGCGGAACTGCTCGGCGACCGCTGGCGTGTCGAGACGCGCACGACGGTGACGGAGCTCTGCGCGCCGGCGCGCGTCCCGACCAAGGGCGGCGTCCTCGCGGTCGTCGGCGGCGTGGCGTACGACGGCCCGCAGAGCGAGGCGAACGAAGGTGATGCGCGCTCGACGCGCGACGACTCGCGCGCTGGGATCCTGCGCGGCGGCGTGTGGTCGGGCGGATTCCGCCAGCTGCCCGCGACGCTCGTGGAGGCGCGTGTGATCGCGGAGAGCTTCGTGGCGGAGCACGCGGAGGAGCGAGTGACGCTGCTCGAAGGCATGGATGCGTCTCGCGAGCGCCTGCTCGAGCTCGCGCCGCGGGCGCGCTGGCTGCACGTCGCGACGCACGGGTGGTTCGCGCCGGAATCGATTCGCTCGTGGAGCGACGTGGAGCCGCTCGACGCGCACACGGGGCTGGGCGTGCGCTCCAGCGGCG
>JANOFY010000645.1:0-3684 GCA_031413895.1 Planctomycetota bacterium
CAGGTTCGACGCCCCGCTGTCGGCGCTCGACGCTCGGCCGCTACAGCTTCACGTACTCGTGATCGACCGGCAGATCGTTGATGCCCTTCGGCGGCGGGGCGATCCAGCTCGCCATCTTGCCGGGCTCGTAGCACGGCTTCATGAGCGACTTCACGAACGCGCGTTCCTCCGTCGTCGGGAGCCACGCGTCGACGTTGCGATTCCACGTCGCCTCGTCGATGGGATTGCCGTCGAGGTCGAAGCGTCCCGCGGCGTACTCGCCGATCTTGCGATTGAAGCGGCGGTGGGGGAGACGGAAGCGGAACTCGATGCCGTTCTTCTCGCAGACTCGGTTCCAGTACTCGATGCCCTTGATGTTGTCCTTGACGTATTCGTCGCGGAGCACCTCGTTCATCGCGTTGCGCAGCGGCACGACCTCGTCGACCAGTCGACCTTCGACCAGTTTCTGCGTGGTGTAGGTCTGATCGAGCGCCGTGTGCTCTGCTTGCTTCTCTTCGTACGCGCGGCCTTTGAGACCGGCGCTGAAGAAGTTCGCGGAGTTGCTGGAGACTTCCGCGCCGTAGAGGTCCGTGCTCGACGAAACCCAGAAGCTGATCCACTTCTGGATCGTCTCGAGCGGGATCGCGCCGTACTCGCGCACGTTCTTGCCCGGATGCGCCTTCATCACGTTGCACGTGCGCTCGATGACGCGCGCGACTCCCGTTTGACCCACGAACATGTGGTGCGCCTCTTCGGTGAGCATGAACCTGCATGTGCGCGCCAGCGGATCGAAGGCCGATTCGGCGAGCGCGAGCAGCTGGAACTTGCCGTCCCGGTCCGTGAACATCGCGAAGCAGAAGAACGAGAGCCACTCCTCGCACGGCTCGTTGAACGTGCCGAGGATGCGCGGGTGATCGGGGTTGCCGGAGCGGCGCTGCAGCAGCTCGTCCGCCTCTTCGCGTCCATCGCGGCCGAAGTACGTGTGGAGCAGATACACCATGGCCCACAAGTGACGCCCTTCCTCGACGTTCACCTGGAACAGGTTGCGCAAGTCGTAGAGCGAAGGCGCCGTGTGGCCAAGTAGCCGCTGCTGTTCGACCGAAGCCGGCTCGGTGTCCGCCTGCGTGATGATCAGTCGTCGCAACCAGTTCCGATACTCACCCGGCACTTGCTGCCAAACAGGCTGACCAAGGTGATCCCCGAACCCGATGGTGCGCCCCTCTTCACGCGGATTCAGAAAGATGCCCCAGCGATAGTCCGGCATCTTCACATACCCGAAGTTCGCCCACCCATCGCGATCGACGCTGACCGCGGTGCGCAGATAGATCTCCTTGGTGTTGAAGTCCGAAGGCCCAACCGAGTTCCACCACTCAAGGTAGTTCGGCTGCCACTCCTCAAGCGCCCGCTGCAGCCGCTTGTCCGAAGCCAGTTCGACGTTGTTCGGAATCTTCTGCGAGTAATCAATGCTGGTCATACAACCCGCCCCATATCTGAAAGTAAAAGCGACCACAGCGTCGGCCGAAGTGCCGACGCTGTCGTCGCAATCGCGACTCCCATATCTCCGTTGCTCTTCACCAAGCCCTTGTCCTACGTCCTCTGCATCTCGAACTCCGCTCTCAACGGAGTCCCATAACACTGCAGCGCGCCGCGCTCCCCAACCGCATTCGGCCGCTGAAAGATCCAGTTCTGCCAAGCCGAGAGTCTCCCAAAGATCTTGGTCTCCATCGTCTCCGGCCCCGCGAACCGCAGATTCGCCTCCATGCCCGTCAACGCGTCCGGCGAGAAAGCGCTGCGCTCTTCCAACGCAAGCCGCATCTCATCCTCCCAGTCAATTTCATCCGGCGCGAACGTCGCCAATCCCAGCTCATCCGCCATCGCGACATCAAACACGCCGCGATGTTCAAGCACCTTCGCCACAGCCTCCGGCGTTCCAAGAAACCGCGTCTGAAGGCGCGTGATCCCATTGGCCATCGGGAACAGACCGGCATTCACCGCCGTGACACCGATCGCGATCTTCGCCCCATCCTTGTTGAGCATGTACGTGCGGTCGCAAGCCAGAGCCAACTCGAGCATGGTCCCGACAAAGCTCGTCCTTTCATCCGCGACGGCATAAAAGCTCTTGGCACTCGCATCCACACGCTTGAGCGTGCGCTTCACGAAGTGCCGCACTTCCTTGACGAACCAATGATCCGAGCTCGCGAGCAACTCATCGGTCTTCTGAATGACGTCCGCACTGCCCTTCGCGCGCACCACGACGAGCCCGATCTCCGCGCGATTGAGGCGCAAGTCGAGGATCGCCTCGTCCAACTCGCGGAACGCCTGCAGGATCCACCACGCCGATCCCTCGGCGAACGCAGCTTCCGCGCTGGTCGCGGCACGATCGGGAGCGGTGATCGTGAGCTCCGCTGTGCGCTGAGCCACATCGGTGACGAGCTCGACGTACTTGAAGCTGGTGCGTTCGCGCGCTCCGTGCGGCACGGTCGTGCTTTCGATAGGCGCGAGCTTCACACCTTGCTTCGCACGCACCGGCACCGAGGCCGCGAGGCTCTTCGCCATGTCGCGCACCGAATCGTTCCAGCGCGACAGCGGCGCGATCGCATCGACAAGATTCCACTCGACAGCGCGCTTGCCCTTGATGCCTTCCGCGATGGTCGAGAACACATCACACCGATCGCGACGGATCTTGCGCTTGTCGGTGATGCGCGTGAGCCCACCCGTTCCCGGCAGCACACCGAGCAGCGGCACTTCCGGAAACGACACGGCACTGTTGCGATCGTCGACGAGCAGGATCTTGTCGCACGCGAGCGCGAGCTCGTACCCGCCGCCCGACGCAGTGCCGTTGAGCGCCGCGAGAAATCGAATGCCCGAGTTCAAGCTCGCGTCCTCGATCGCAAGGCGCGTCTCATTCGTGAACTTGCAGAAGTTCACTTTGAACGCGTGCGTGCTCGTGCGCAGCATCACGATGTTCGCGCCCGCGCAGAACACGCGGTCGAGCGCACCGGTGAGCACAACGCAGCGCACTTCCGGATGCTCGAAGCGGATGCGCTGAATGGCGTCGCACAGCTCGATGTCGACGCCGAGGTCGTAGCTGTTGAGCTTCAGCTCGTAGTCCGGCCGCTCGCCGCCGTCGGGATCGACGGCCATCGTGAGCGACGCGACATCGCCGTCGAACGCGAGCTTCCAATGGCGGTAGCGGTCGGGGTGCGTTTGGAAGCGGACCGGCGGGCGAGCGGTGGAGGTGGCAGCCATATATGAGGTAGGGCGGAAGGGATTGGGAAATATAATGCCCACTCACGCCTGTCTGTGCGCATCATAGCTCTCAGCTCATGAGCCGCCAGTGGTTTCTCCCGGAACTCGGCCGTCGCCTGCGCGCCGCGCGCGAGCGAGCCGATCTGTCGGTGTCCGCGCTGGCGCGGAAGGCCGACGTGAGCCGTCGCTACATCACCCAAGCGGAAGCGGGCGAAGCCAATCTCTCCGCGCTGAAGCTCTTCGAACTCGCGCAAGCGCTCGGCGTCCCGCTGCGCGAGCTCGTCGACATCGCGCCGCGCGCGAATCGCGGCGAACGCATCGCGCTCGTCGGATTGCGCGGCGCGGGGAAGTCGACGGTCGGTCGGCGACTCGCGCTCGAACTCGAAGTGCCGTTCGTCGAGCTCGACCAGCGCGCGAGCGAGATCGCGGGCATGACGCTCGCCGAGATCTTCCAAG